>PCUL01000138.1:12776-22693 GCA_002771745.1 Bacteroidetes bacterium CG18_big_fil_WC_8_21_14_2_50_41_14 | reverse complement strand
ACATTCTGAATCGACGGGCCATAAAAATCAGCCGACCTGGCAATGAGTGCAGTAAGGTGACCAGCCTTGACTTCATCCATTATTTTCTTTGCAATCTGTGCCCTGATCTTTCCCTTTTTGCTGGGGGGATTGATGGGGGTTTCTTCGGTCATTCCATCCAGGTAATTCTCATCATACATATAAATATTATCGAAGAATACCAGTTTGCAGCGATGTTGTTTACACGCCTTGATAACATTGTCGATGAGCTTTGGCCATTTTTCTGACCACACCTTAATATTGTATTCAAACCCGACGGTAACATACACCACTGTAGATCCTGTAACGGCTTTTTGAACATCGTCATAGTTTAATAAATCAGCTGAAAATAGTTCGTCCCCATCGTTTACTTTCTTTGGATTCCGGCTGACTAACCTGATATCAGTGGTGTATGATTGAAGTGCTTTAGCCAATTCAATACCAATGGCGCCACCTGCACCTAATATAGTTTGCATAAATTACTTTTTTAATAAATCACGGATTTCGGTCAATAAAATTTCTTCCTTCGATGGGGGTGCGGGTACCACGGGAGCTTCGGCTTCTTGTTTCTCCATTTTTTCTTTCATCTTATTATAGACCTTAATAACCATGAATATGGCAAATGAAACAATGAGGAAGGTAACAACCGTATTAATAAAAATACCGTAACCGATTGCCACCTCTGCCACTTCATCGCCGGCTCCTGCCATCGATTCAGCAATTCCTGGTTTGATAACCAGTTTTAAGTTTGAAAAATCAACGCCACCCAATAGAATGCCAATGGGTGGCATGAGAATGTCGTTGACCAGTGATTTGATAATGGCTCCAAAATATAGTGCCATAATAAGACCAACAGCCATGTCGATCACATTTCCTTTGCTAATAAATTTTTTAAATTCATTCATCAGTTTAGTTGTTTGATAAGACTAATAAAATGGATATACATATTCTACAGGTTGAAGAAAAATCTTTTCAAAATGTCGGAAAATAGTCTCCGATTACAAAGATAATTTTATAATGATCCGGATTCCAACAAGGTCATTTGCAAATAAAAAAATGAACAGTTTCATTCATCGTGTAATAAATTCCTCTATTCAGCAAAGGTAACCGAAGCAAAGGTCCTTCTGATTCCTTTAGCGTATTTGACTTTAGGGTAGCCGAAAATAACAAAGATACCTTCTCGGCTGCGGTACTTGATTCCATGCTTCTCCCGAAATTTTCTGGCCTTATTACCACTTTGAATCAAAGGATGAATGCCGCCCAACATGCATGTTCCCAGCCCGAGTGATTCACCGGCAATCATGGCATAATTGGCTGCAATCAATGGATCGGCTGGATCAGCGTAGGGAGAACCATAAAAATACATAGCCAGTGGGGCATCGTATGTCACCATATCGATCCCTTGCTTCATGTTTTCAATATAAATACGAAACAATGGTTTTACAAATTGTCGGAACAATTCATCGTTCGATTTGCCCCAAAAAGGACTCATGAGTGTCAAAAACCAATCTGATACAAACCATCTCATTTTTTCCAGGTAGTCGCAAAAATCTTTAGAAAAGGACCTTACTTTTTCTTTATTGTCAAAAATAAGCACGTTTACATCCGAAGGAGGCAGTCCCATAGGTGCTGTTAGTGAAACAGCGAGAATTTGATCGATGGAGCCCTGATCAACGGGCTTGTCTTTGAATTCACGGATGCTTCTTCTGTATTGTAATAAGCTCATTACCTGATCATAGCTGGCGCGTGTTCCTTTATCCGGCAATTCAAACAGATCGTTGGGCGAGCATTCTCTTCCATGGATTTCAATGGCACCAGTAGGGCAAATGGTCATACAGTGCCCACAAGCAATACAACCAAAAAAAGGATTCTGGGTGGTGGTTACTTTTCCGTTTACTAATTGTAAACTAAAATCTTTGCAGACAGAAACGCACAATCCGCATCCATTACAAATTTCTGTGTTGATTCTTATCTCTGCTCTTTCCTTGGTTCTTGTAGTAGGAATAGCCATAAAGGTTCGATTTAGGATTAGTCAATACCTGCGTAAAATTAATAAATCCTTTTATAGGTGCTAAAAAATCAATAACTCAATTTCTATGGTAATGGCAAGCCATGTTGTTTTAAAAATGATAATTTATCCCAATACCCGCGTTGCAGTTTTATTTTTCCATTCACTACATGAAAAAATCCACAACCTCTTAGCCCAAGTGGATCTTTCCATTCAAGGATGGCCCATTCCCCATCTTCAAAAAGTTGCTCCACCAAACAAACCATGTTTGCAGAACCAAATTCTCTTTTAAACATTTCTTGAATAGCTTTTCTTCCAATGACAGGTTCATTTGCCACCTGATGGTTTATTGCATTTTCGTGGTATAATGCTGCCAGGAGATCCGCATCTCCTGTGTTGAATGTCTCAACCCACTTTTTTACCAATTCTTTTGGTTTCATTATCTGTGGCTTTATTTTACATGGTTTTTCAAAAGTACAAATTTTAATCTGGGGAAGGTCCTATACCGCCAAAGCATGTTTTGTAAAAATCCCGAAATTAGGGGATGAGCTCAGGTTATAAACATGACCTGTTTTATGGTACAAATGCCTAATAGATTTGAATATACAAATGACAGATAGCCATCATTGATTTTGAAGAATCGAGGCGTGTTTTGCATTACTTTAAAAAATAATTGAAGTTTGTAACTATTTACAATTGTAATTTACATTTGTGAATTTTGAAAGACAACGAACTCATTTTGAATAAAAATACAATTGTATAAACTGGATTAACCGCAATGAATAAATTTACATTGGTGTACGTTTTAACATGAGGCAATCGAATAAATATGTAATCATTATAATAATCATAAAACCAGTATTATAAAATGAATAATCAATAAAATGACTTAAATAAAATTGATCATAAATTGAATTATAAAAGTTTACTAATGTTGATATAAATAATTAAATAGCAAATAGATACTATATATTATCTAGATTATAAATGTGATTATTCAGGAGTTACAAATGTAAATTACAATTGTTTTGTCTATTTTGTAACATTTGTAATCAAATGCGTAAAATATTGTTAACTTTGTAAACAAAAAATCATGTTGGATCGAATCAAAAAATTGATGGAAAAGCGGGGTTTGTCACCTGCTCAATTTGCCGATGAAATTGGTTTGAAGCGGTCGTCCCTATCGCATATTTTATCTGGTCGTAACAATCCAAGTTTGGATGTGATCATGAAAATAAAAGGACGGTACGATGAGGTGAATACAGATTGGTTAATGTTTGGGGCAGGAAGTGAAATAACCAGGAAGAGTGAAAAATCTGAAATAAAAGAATCTCTATCACAGGATACAAAGAAGGCAGGGGGTCAGCAATTGTTATCATTTGAAGTGGATAATTCAATTGTTACACCTAAACAGGAGATTCCTAAACCGCAGGAAAACACCATTTCAACTCCGACAGTTTCCCGTGTGAATGATAAATCAGCAAAAGCAGTAAGAATGGTGGTGTTTTATAGCGACCAAACCTTCGAATCCTTCGAAAGCAGATAAAAAAAAGACCGGATCTCTCCGGTCAAAGCTCATCAGCATTAGGGTTCTATTTAGAACCTTTCGAATTCAGAAAAGAAAAACGCACCCTCATTTGCAGCATTTTCATCACTATCTGAACCGTGTACGGCGTTGGCTTCGATTGAAGTCCCATAAAGTGCCCTGATCGATCCGGCAGCAGCGTCAGCAGGATTGGTAGCTCCTATGTAATTGCGATAGTTGAGTACAGCATCTTCTTTCTCAAGGATGGCAGCCACGATAGGGCCTGAGCTCATAAACGAAACCAATCCTTCAAAAAAGGGCCTTTCGCTGTGAACAGCATAAAACTTCCTGGCCTGATCTTTTGTTAACCTGGTTAATTTCAGTGCTTTGATATGAAAACCACCTTGAATAATTTTAGCAATAATGTTTCCCATGTTCCCATCGGCAATGGCTTTTGGCTTGATCATGGTAAATGTAATGTTTCCAGACATGTGTTCGATTTTATTTTTTTGCAAAAATACTTTTTTTTGTCTAACTACCTATACTTCAGTTATGGTTAATTAGTCTATTTATCTTATTGTTAATTAGTATGTTACTAATGTGTGACAGGGAAAACAATGTAATTGTATTTTTGCCTCAACTGGCAGATATTGAGGTATTGCCTGCTTTTGTTTATCTTTGCAGCCTACAAATGAAATTTCTTATTATGCTGACTCATACAGAAAAAGAAGAACTAAGGTCTTTATTGTTAACTAAAAAAAAGATCGTATTATCATCGCATTCCAACCCGGATGGAGATGCCATTGGTTCTTTATTGGCCATGTATTACTATTTAACAAACAAAGGTCATGAGGTGTACATGGTTGTTCCCAATAAATTTCCGGAGTTCTATGATTGGATGCCAGGTAGCGATCTGATCATTAACTATGAGAAAAACGCAAAAAAAGCTCAACAGTTATTAAAGTCGGCTGATATTTTCTTTAGTCTGGACTATAATGCCCTCAACAGGATCGGCCCGGTTGCTGAATTTGTTCCACCTTCCCCTGCCACACGGATTCTGATAGATCATCATATTGATCCTGAACGTGATAAATTTGATTATTGTTATTCCAACACGGCATTTTCATCTACCGGCGAGCTCATTTATTCCTTTATTTCGACTTTAGGCGATATACAGTTTATCGATAAATCGGTTGCCGAAGCACTATATACCTGTATAGTTACTGATACGGGTTCATTCAGCTTCTCTTGCAACAGGCCTGAAACCTATGAAATTACAGCCGCTTTGCTCAAACTGGGCATAGATGCTGAAAAGATGCACCGATTGATTTATGATACATTTTCGGAGCAGCGTTTGCGTTTATTGGGTTTTGCTATCAGCAACAGAATGATTGTGTGGGATGACCTGCATACATCGCTGATTTATCTCACCAAAGCTGATTTAATTAAATTCAATTTTGAAGTGGGTGATACGGAAGGAGTGGTTAATTATCCTTTGATGATGAAGAAGGTGAATCTGAGTATTCTAATCACCGAGAAAGACAACAAACTCAGGCTTTCATTCCGGTCGAAAGGAAATTTTTCTGTGAATGATTTAGCGCGCAAACATTTTAATGGAGGCGGGCACAGAAATGCGTCAGGTGGAAATGTAAATAAAAAAGTAAATGAATTAATCGACGAACTAAAAGTGGTTTTGGTTGATTACTCGAAAGAATTAAATTATGAACTTGTATACTAATCTCAGGTGAAAGTTTTCTCTGTAGTAATACCAATGCTTTTAATAAGCATCCTTTTTGGTTCCTGTAGCGGGGAGGAAGAGCAGGGTACACACACCGGTAATACCACCGCCAATTCAAAAGAATCGCTGGTAGTTGTCAATCGGTATCTTACCAGAACCGAAGAAGAAGACATAAAATATTATATTGAGCGTCATGAGTTAAAGATGGTAGAAACAGGTTCCGGTCTACGCTATTCTATTGTGAAACAAGGAGATGGCTCTTCGCCTAAACTAGGTGACCTGGTGACTCTCGAATACAAGGTTCGTCTGATAACGGGTGAATTATTGTATTCATCCGACGAAAGTGGTCCTTTGGTTTTTCAGGTTGGAAAGGGGGGCGTAGAAAGTGGATTAGAAGAGGCAATTTTACATTTAAAAGTGGGCGACCGAGCAGTTATTATATTACCTTCGCACCTTGCTTTTGGATTGCTCGGAGACCATAAAAAGATCCCCAAAAGAGCGACCATTATTTATGAAATTGATTTTAAAAAACTTAGTAAAAAGCAATAAAAAATGAAAAAAACTCTATTATCAGCTGCCTTGGTGCTGGCCGCACTGGCTTTTTCTTTGGTTTCGTGTAATCAAGGAAACAATCTACCCGATGGATTTAAAAAAAATGAACAAGGATTGATTTACAAGTACCATAACCATGGTACAGGTGAAGCAACTCCTAAAGAAGGCGACTTTGTCACCCTTTCGATGTCATATACCGATGGCGATACTGTACTCTTTGATAGTAAAAAACTCGGGTATCCAATGAAACTACCTATGATTAAATCCACTTTTAAAGGTGACGTATATGATGGATTGTCCATGATGAAAGTGGGCGATAGTGTTAGTATTATGTGTAACGCGGATTCTGTTTTCCTGAAACTTTTCAGGATGCCTTCTGTGCCTCCGGACATGGATTCTGTTAAATATATTTACTTTAACATAGGCTTGTCCAATATACAGTCGGCAGAACAAATTCAGCAGGAAAAAGAAGCAGAAACAAAAGCTTTGCTGGAGAAAGAAGCATTGTTGCGTAACGAATACCTGACAGCCAATTATCCGGATGCTGTTGCTTCCGAATCGGGATTGTATTTAATTTCACTTAATAAAGGAAAAGGAAAAAAAGCAGAAGCCGGTAAAACAGTTAAGGTCCATTACACAGGGAAATTTTTAGATGGGTCTGTTTTCGACAGTTCCGTGGAAAAAGGCGAACCAATTGAGTTTATCTTAGGTCAGGGTCAGGTGATTAAAGGTTGGGATCAAGGCATTGGCATGATGCAGGTTGGAGACAAAGCGATTCTCGTAATTCCATCCGATTTGGCTTATGGTCCCGGTGGAAGAGGAAGTATCCCTCCATCTTCTACCTTGGTTTTTGAGGTAGAACTGATTGATGTGAAATAGAAAATAAAAATTTAACTTGTCGATCGTGGTAGCTTAGGTTACCACGATTTTTTTTTTGGTCACATATTATCAGGAATCACGAAATGTGAGAAATGTCGGGCAACAGTGGTTAATAAATCGATGGGTTTATAGGGTTTACTGATATGGTCGTTCATTCCGGCGTTTAGACAATTTTCCTTGTCAAGCGGATAGTTGAAAGTCGTTACTGCAATAATAACCGTAGGTTTTTTAGTTCGGTTTTCCTTTTCAAATTTCCTGATGTACATGGAGGCTTCTATCCCGGTCATCACCGGCATTTGTATGTCCATCAAGATTAAATCGTAGGGTTTTTCCTTAAATAATTCTACCCCGATTTTTCCATTTAAAGCCACATCCACCTCATGTCCGATTCTTTTAAAAAGCGTTGCTGCCAGTTTTTGGTTGATCAGGTTATCTTCGATAACAAGTATGGATAACGGTTTGCTATCGCTCATATAAAATGATTCATTTAATTAATTTCTTTACCAAGAGATATGCCAAAGGTAGCTATCTTCGTTTAATCAATTAGTTGGTACCTTTTTATTTTCAGTAATGACCCAAAATGTTTCCCATTTTGGAATATTTTTCCAAATATACAAACTTTTATTCTTTCGTTTCAAGCACTTGATTGACAATTAGCATCAAGTCGCTTTTTATGATTGGTTTTGCGACACATGCAGCAAATCCGTTTTCGACGAGGTTCCTGGGTTCATCCGACAACGAATAGGTAGCTAAGGCCACTACAGGAATATTTTGATAAGGTGGATGTTCAGATTTTATTTTTTGTATAAATTGAATTTCATCTGTTGCATCAAGTACGTTTACATCCATCATGATCAGATCAAAATGCTGGTTATTGACAGCTAACTCGTTCAATAGGGTAAAGGCCTGCTCTTTGCTTCCAACTACTTGAATTTGTGCTGTGTTTTCGAGCATTTTCTTTACAATCAATTGATTTAGCTTGTCAGGTTCCACCAAAAGAAAGCTTCTGTTCTCAATTCTTTCATTTAAAGTTTCATTCTTGTTATCAAAAGGTTGATTCTCGTTTGCAATAGTAACTTTTTGATACTTCATTGGGAGTGAGAGGTGTACCGTGGTGCCTATTCCTTTTTCTGATTCCAGGTAAATGGTTCCTCCCAGTATTTCAGTTATTTTTTTTGTCAATGGCAAACTAAGCCCTGCTCCCTGATAAATCGTTGAATATCCCAATTTTTCTTTGCGATAGGGCTCAAAAACATCCTGGATATAGGCTTTGTCGATGCCAATCCCCGTATCTTTAATCTGAATAGCTACCTGCTTTTTGCCCTCATCATATTCAGCACTCATCTTGATATATCCTTTTTCAGTAAATCGGACCGAATTATCAACTACCATCATTAACATATTCTTAATGAGTTTAATATCCGATTCCATTAAAGGCAATTCTCCTGGCGATACAACTATCCTGATGCCCTTTTGAGAAGATAAATGGTCAAATTTTAAGGCCACCTCATTCATTAATTCATGGATATTGAATGTCGAAATAGTGACTTTTAACCTGTTAGAATTGATCAGGCTTAACTCGAAAAGATTATTTAGTAAATCAATCAGGCTTTGGCCACTTTGCGTGATAGTGGATGCATATTCGTATAATTCCTGGTTCTCCATCTCGGCCAATTCGGTTTCAAGTAAAGAAGTAAAACCAAGAATGGTAGTTAACGGACTGCGTACTTCATGACTAAGTTTGGCGAGAAACATGTCTTTAAGATATTCAGATTGCCTGGCAAATTCGATAGCGTTGTCAAGTTTTTGGACAGCATCTGCTTTTGCTTCTATTTCATTATTAATATCTAAAATGGATTTATTTAACTGTTGTTCTACTGCTATTTTAAAATCAATCAATTCTGATTGAAGTTCCTCGTTGGTACTGTGTAGTTTTTCAATATTTGAAAGCAAATGTTTTCGGATATTCTTATTTTTGGTTAATAAATACAACAAAATCAGGATAAACAATCCCAGGGAGATGAACCAAAAATAGATGTAAGAGCTCTTTTCTGTTTTGTTTTCAGGAATATTTTCCAATATCAGGTTATAACGGTCTTGTATTGAGGTGCGATTTTGTTTGAATAATTTTTTCTGTGCTTCATGGGCTGCCTCCAGAAATTCAAGCCCCAACAAGGTATCTCCTTGTTGTAGGGCACTTCGGCTCAGCTCAAGTAAAATGGTCGCTTTTTGTTTCAGATTATCATGTAAACGGCTCAAATCCAATGCTTTTTTAAGGTATTCCATTCTTTGGTTTTGATCACCGGCTACAGAATAAAACTTAGCCTGATAAAGATAAATGTTTTCAAGCAGGTCGGGATTCTCAACCCGGGTTACCAACATTTCAGCCATGTTTAGTTGAATTTTCACCCGGCTTGTGTCATTCATTTCGAAAAGACAATCAACCAAATCCAACAAGGTATTCGCATGACGGAGTTGATTTTTGGAGTTACGAGCCAATATTTCCGCCGTTTCAAAATAGAGCATTGCTTTTTGAAACTCTTTTTGTTTCATTTGTATATCACCTAATTGCGACAGAGCTTTGAGCTGACCGGAGGTATCATTCGCGGTTTCAAATTTTCGCAAAACATCCTTTAGGATTTTTTCAGCCTGTTCGGGTTGATTCGCAGCCAACAGGTTAGATGCTTTTATGAGCAAACATTTCCCCAACAGGTCATTGTTTTCTTTAACAAATGGTTGGTCAATCAGGCTTTGGATAATTTCATTGCTAAGGTTAGGATCGAGGGGGCTTATTTCTTCTGCCAACGTGCACAAAAGCTGGCTGTTGGCCAAGGAAGGCGGTGATTGTTGTAGCCTGTCCCATTGTTGAATCCGGGTGGTATCAGCACCAAACAGTGAATTTGTTGCTGTGATCCAAAAAATAAAACCATATACCAGCCAGTTTCTCATTTGGTTTAATCTTGTTTAGGTGATTTATGTGCAATGTAGAGTTCTTCTTTTTTATTGAGGGCATATTTGGTTAAGTGATTGATATTCCATTCCTGCGTATACGGACTTTGTTTTGTTACGAAAAATCCCACTGCTTCAAGCCTTTCCTTGTAATCAGGCCCATAGACCCTCACATGGTCGAACTGACCGAAAGCTTCGTGACGTTCTTCCGGTTTAATGATGGTGAAGTCTTCGATGGTTTTTTCAAT
>PCUL01000138.1:0-12748 GCA_002771745.1 Bacteroidetes bacterium CG18_big_fil_WC_8_21_14_2_50_41_14 | reverse complement strand
TCTTCGATGGTTTTTTCAATTTTATTAGAAATAGGGACTTGAAGAATAGCGTAACCTCCTGGTTTTAATACCCGGAACAATTCGGCCATCGCTTGTTTGTCATCTTCAATGTGTTCAAGAACATGATTGCAGATAATGACATCGAAGTTATTATCAGGATAGGGGATCGACAACAGGTCGAAAAACGAAATTCCAGCTGGGTAATACGAACCTTCAGCATACTTTGTCCCCATTAAATAGGTTAGGTTGGTGGCTTTTTTTAAGACACGATAAAGTGAAGGTTCGGGGCTGATGTGAAGCACGCGATTGGAGATGTTAAAAAATTGTGTCCTGTTTTTTAAATATAAAAATACCAATCTGTCGCGGTCGGTACTTAAGCAATACGGGCAAATATTATGAAGGCGATACCCTGCACCAATGACTTCAAGTTTGTTAATCACCTCAGCATGAAAACCCCCTGGCAACATTTTCCGGAAACCGTGGTTGCATATAGGGCATTCTACAGTGCTTCCATGATAATAAAACAGCCTTCCAAACAGAAACACTTTCTTCGTCAATTGTTTTATTGATATTTTAAAATTTTGGGCGAAACTCATGGCTTTATAACGATAGATTACAAAACAGTAAATTTTTGATAAAATATTCCATTTCTTGTTGTTACTTCCAAAATATAGATGCCGCCTGATAGGTGTTGGATGTTAAGAATAGTAACTTCATGATTTGGTATTTCAACCCGGGCCATGTTCTCAATTACTTGACCTGCTGCATTTATAACTCTGCACGAAATGGATTCAGTTCCTGGAACAGAGTGGGATAAAGTAATATAATCAAGAGCAGGATTGGGATATAAACTTATCAGCTCATCGTTGGGCAACTCATTAATGTCAGCATAAGGATCATAACATTCATAAGCTCCAATATCAAAATAGGTATGAAATGGACGTTCGCGGTTGATAATATCGAACGTAACACCCACTCCGCTGAGGTTAGTTCCGGCATTAACAGCCGGTGAATTGGGTAATAAATCGTACGGGTTGGGGTTTTGTCCGATGAAGCGTGCAGAACCATTTTCAGGAGTGAAAAAATTGGTGCTTTTCTGGATGGTGGGTTGTGTCCCGTTGATATAGGCTTGATCTCCTTCGACCAATAACCGGCCCGGATTGGTGATCAGATTATTGATGAAACTGGCTCTGATCGCTTCATCGTTTGAGTATTTAATCCCATTCGATTTAGGACTTACGATGGTATTGTTGAAAAAGTCGAATGTAGCATTGGGATTGGTAACCGTTTGACCCACATAAATTCCATGTTTAAAAGCCAATGGATCATCGGGTTTGAATGTCCTTCCCGCATTCACTATCAGGTTGTTGTACACTTTCATATTGCCAAGGCCAAGAATATCGATCCCATCGCCTTTACCATCAAATATCTGGTTGTTATAGCAATCGCAACTACTTCCACCACCGATTAATATGCCAGACATCTGGTATTGATATCCTTTGTAGGAGTCGTTTTTGATGGTATTGCCAAATACCTGACAGTTGCTTTGAGCCGAGCTAACCTGAATGCCATCCCATCCGGTATTTTCAACGATATTGTTATAGATGCGGGCACCAATTATCACATGTGGAAAAATAGTGGTGTCTTTTCCATTGCAGTTAATGGTTTGTCCTGTGTATTTTGAGCTGCCAATATATAAGCCTTCATCGGCAATGTCGTGTAAATAACAATCGTGCAGCCAAAAATTATACATGGTAAATTTATCACGGGTAGAATTAAACAAACAATCGGGTTCAGATTTGGCATAAACTCCGGCAATGTCAGTATTTGCAATCTCTACGTAGTCAATTTCCACATCAGTGCTAAGCTCGGTAACAGATATTCCGGCTCCGTTGTCCACCCTAAGCACTTGTATCCCATAGGAGATTTCGTTATCGCCGCTGCCTGTTAACCTGATAAAGGAGCAATTGGCAATTTTTATCCCATAATAATGGTTCGTTTCAATGGTAATTGCACCTCCGCTGTTGATGAAGGTGATGGGGTTATCTGCGGTTCCATGAATGTTTTTAAGATACAAATAATCTTTACTCCCACCTTGAAGACAAACAGTACTACCAGGTTGAAACTGTTGAGGAGTTCCATCAATGAAAAAAACATCAGCAGGGATGAGGGTATCACATTGGGCTATACCCTCCATGTAGCCTGCAAAAATGACAAGTAAGCCGATGATGAGTAGTTTTTTCATGATCCACGTTTTGCTCTTTCCCAGTTAACCGATTGTTGTCCTTTAAAATAGCGGTTGATTCCCAGTACCACCGCATAATTCATGATAAAAAAGTAATAAGGCACGAAGAATATTTTCGATTTTAACTTTCTGTTTTCCAGCGACCATCCTATAAATGCCATGATATAAAACAAGAGCTGAAGGTAGAAAAGCCAGGTATAGATGTTTGAAAAATTGGTCCATCCGGCCAACGCGGCCAAAAAGAAATTAAACACCAGAATAAGTGGCAACGAAAGTGGGGCAAGGGTCCATCGCAGTACCCGGTGAGAAATAAACTGAAAGCTCAACACACTGTGTTTGAATGGATTTAATAACGGACTTAACCTGAATATACTTTGGATACCGCCTGCTGCAATTCTGATTTTGCGTTTTAACTCTTCTTTTACGTTGGCTGAGGCACTTTCTATGGCGTAGGCTTCGGGGTCGTATTGGATGGTATATCCGTTCATGGCAATGCGCAGCGAAATGATAAAGTCATCCAGCAAGGTGTCTTTTTCGACCTCCTGAAACAAATGGGTCCTGATGGCAAACAATTCGCCTGCGGCACCAACAACAGAATAGAGTTCTGCATCCCATTTTTTAAGGGTAGATTCGTATTTCCAATAAATACCTTCCGAGCCTACTGCCGTATCCGATTCTTTGCTGAAAATCCTTTTCTCACCTGATACACAGCCTACTTTAGGGTTTTTAAACAGGTTAACGATTCTTCTGATCGATTCTTTTCCCAACATGGTATTGCCATCCGAAAAGATAACGATGGGCGTTTTTACAAAGGCCATACCTCTGTTCATGGCACCAATCTTGCCTCCTCTTTTATTTTCATGAAATACCTCAACACCCTGGTGTTTGTACTTGTTAAGAATGTCGGGTGTTCCGTCATCCGAACCATCGGTTACCCAAACTTGTTTGACTTTTTCTTTTGGGTAATCAAGGCTAAACGAGTTTTCAACCTTGGCATCTACATAATTCTTTTCATTGTAAGCCGCAACAAACAGGGTTACCTCAGGCTCATACGCTGCTTTGGGATCGAAATGAGTCTTTTTTCCCGGAATGGCTCTTTTTATTAAAACCAATCCATAGAGTACAATGCCATATCCGAAATAGGCGTAGAATACGATGAATAACAGCACCCAAAATAAGATCTTAATTGTTTCCATAATCCTGTTTTATTTTTTCCTGGCGGCCATGTTTAATGAATCGACATTTAATATTTCAAAATTGCATACCGAAAGCAACTCCATGGTCAGTTTTTCTTTTCCGCTGTGTATTGATTCCATGACGATGAGCAAATGCGGGTATTTTTGAATAAACCTGGCAGCTCCTTTTAATACGTCTATTTCCATCCCTTCTACATCTATTTTGATCAGAATTTTTTTGGAAGAGTCTATGTTCATTTCATCTATCAGGCTGTCGAGTGTCACAATCTGAGAATCTTCAAATTCAGGATTGGCAATTTCTTCTGCCGCGATGTGATCGTCAGTTAAATGAGAAGCACCCGTGTTTACCGGATCGAATGTAAAGTTGGCGGTGCGATTAACACTTCCAAGCGCAAATGGCATTATTTTTACTTTGTCTTGCAAGTGGTTAAGTTCAATGTTTTTGGATAAAGCCATCAGGTTACTTTTAACCGGTTCGAAAGCAAATCCGGTGAGTCCTTTTCCTGCAAATAAAATGGAATAAGTGCCGATGTTGGCCCCTATATCAAGGAAAACATCATATTTATCCACATGTTGATAGACGAACTTCTTTACTTCCCATTCGTAAGCAAAATTGCCAAATTGAAAGTCAAGGGTTCCCTTTCTTACAAAGAATTTTCCCAGGCTACTTTTATAATTCCTTGATTTACGTGGTGTACTTCCGTTAACAACATAAGCAATTGAGTAATATAAGAACCTGAACTCGTTATGTTTGATGAAATCGAAAAAATATCGCAGATAAGTAAATAGTTTGTTCATAGAGGTTTGGTTAGTGAGTAAAAGGGCTGGGAATTAGTCCCTGACCCTTTCCCATAGTTTAGTTGTTTGATTATATTGCTTAAGTAATTTGGCAGGATTTCCGCCCACGATAGAGTAGGGCGGTACAGATTTTACCACAACCGATCCGGCAGCCACAATGCTGTGTTTACCGATGGTTACTCCGGCAGTAATAACGGCATTGGCGCCAATCCAAACCTCATCTTCCACCACGATTGGTTTAGTCGAAATGGCCTGGTCGCTAATGGGCAAGCTGATATCTTCGTAGCCATGATTTAACCCCGAAAGCACGATGTTTTGAGCGAACATGATATCGTTACCGATGGTTATCGGGCCAATAAGTGTATTCCCGAGCCCAATCCTGACGCGATCTCCAATCAGCACGGCTCCAACACCATTGTTAATGGTGGAAAAATCTTCGATGGTTGAATTATCACCCAATGAAAAATAATTAAACGGCATTACATCCATGCGCACACTATGTCGAATGAGCGATCCTTTTCCTTTATGGTGCTTGAACGGATTAATCAATAGTTTTACCCATAACCTGGGCCTGGCCTGATTTTTAGGCATTAACAAATACAGAGCCAGTTTCTTTAGCTTTGGATTTGATTTTATTTTTGAAACGATTTCCATGGTTTTTATGCTTTTTCAATCTGTTCAATTCTTTTATAAATCTCATTAACATTGGCTTCCCATGTATGTCCACGTGCAAATTTTTCTCTGGCTTTTTCCTTTTCAGGCGAGTTTTCTTTTAGGGCTAAGTCCACCAGTGCGAGATAATCTTCTTTAGTGACAGCCAAATAGGTATATTCTGCAAAAACGCTCATGGCTTCAGTCTTGGTTGCAACCGTTGGTTTGCCCATAGCAAGGTATTCATCTATTTTGCGTGGATAATTTCCAATGGTTACTTCGTTCAGCTTTTGTGGGTTTAGCGCCACATCAAAATAATTCAGATAGGCCGGTAGTTCTTCCATTTGCTTGCTGCCAAGAAAAAATACGTTGGACTGTTGGTGCAATTCACTGGCAGAAAAGGCTTCATCTTCAGGACCAACAAAAACGAAACTATAATCGGGACGGCTTTTGGCAAGAAATTCAAGCACTTCTATGTCTAGTCGAAGGTTAAATAGGACACCAATATAGCCAACAATGGGTTTTTTTAATGCCAATATGGGTTCCATATCTACAGGTGGTGTAGCAATCAGTTTCTTGTCGAAAATGCTGACATCGCAACCCTGCCCCACATAAAAGGAGTTTGGGTTAAATTGTTGTGCCAATTCAGCCAGATAAGTTGAGTTGGCAACCACCAGATCGGATTTAGCCATGAGCGCAGCCTCTATTCTGATGCCCTGAGTTTTCCAAAAATCAACGGCGATCATATTATCTCGTGTATAATAGACATAAGTTTTGGCTCCTATGTTTTCTTTAAGGTAGAAACTACGAAACATATCGGTATCGTTAAAAACGATTATGTCAGTAAAAACAAGTCGTTTGATGGCTTTATTGACTTCCCTGGCGAGTCGTTTATTGTTGATTTTGTTCAGGATGTCGAATAGCCAATTTGCAGGAAGTTGACTGATGGATTCGAGGACGGTTGCAGGATACAATGTCCAGAAATTATCTTCCAGTTTCACCAGGTTGGGCTCATCGCTTTTCATTCTTTGTACCCTGTTTTGCACGACAGAATCATTTTTATCGCGCCACATGGTAAACCTGTCGATGGGATAATTCACATAGAGAACCCGGTTGTTTTTCGCAAATTCATGGGCCAGGTTGATTACATTGCTCCCAATTCGGCTGTCCAGCGCAGCAAGGCCTACGACGACAATATCTCTGTTCTTTATCATTTTTCAAACTTATTAGTAATGATTGTGGTATACTTCATGATATAATTTTAACACATTTTCAGCCATGTGCTTCCACGAAAACTTTTCTGCCTGCAAGAGGCCCTTTTTTCTTAAATCATCTCTTAAAATGCTGTCGGACAATAGTTTTTCAATACCTGCCGTAATTTCTTCTGGTTTGTATGGATTCACAATGTAGGCAGCATTACCCGAGACTTCGGGCATGGAGGAGGTGTTGGAGGTAATCACGGGAGTTCCACACCGCATGGCTTCCAACATGGGTATACCAAAACTTTCACGCAATGAGGGATATAAGAAAACTTTACAGAGGTTGTATATAGCAGGTAAATCAGTATTTATAACGTATCCGGTAAGGATAATTCTGTCAATCAACGCCTTGTCACCAATATCTGATAGGATTTTTTCAAGAGAGGTTCGCTCGTAATCCAACATAACGAGATAGAGATCAGTATCCCTGGTCTTTTTTAAGTAATCAGAAAACGCTTTTAAAGTACCCGGGGTGTTTTTCTTGGGGTCGGTATTTCCTAAAAAGAACAGAAACCGGTCGGGGAGGTGGTATTTGGTTTTTACACGTTGAAGTTCATTTTGATTGGTGATAGGAATAAAATGTTCGCTTACTCCGTTGTATATGGCAACGAGCCGGTTATCATCATGAGAAATACCAAAAAAATCAGCGATTCGATTTTTTTCAAACTTGGAGACGGTAATGATTTTATCACTTTTTTTCACAATGGAGGGTACAACAAACCTTCGGTACATATTGCCTGTTTTCTGGTACCATGTTCCTGATTTCTTGAACAGACTAATGCTTTCCATGTAAATAATGTCGTGCAGGGTTACAATCAGTGGAATGTCGGAACAAACAGGAGCTGTATTGCTGGTACAATGCAGTATGTGGCAACCCTCTTGTTTTGCGGCTTTTGGGAGCGCCCATTGTTCCCAGGTGGGGTAAGGTCCTCCATTTAATTCTACAATCTTGAAATTGGAAGTAGCCTTTAAAGTGGCTGTATCTTCGTCAGGTTTTACAAACACAACATACTCGTTTTCATGGTCAAGTTTCTGAAGTTCATTAATTAACTCCAGTACAACCATGTCCATACCATGTTTTTTTGTTCTTAACAACCGTTGTCCTTCGATCCCTATTTTCATTGGTTTTGGTATTATTTTCTTTTCTTTTTAATTTGAAAGGCATTGTACGTGTGCTTTGTGTGAATAAAGCGTTCGTTAGCCTTGTGCATTTTCAATAATGAACCGACCATCGACATGAATCCAATGGGAAGCGCCCATAAGGCATTTAATGTCCTAAAAGTATAAAATTTCCCGGGTATGGCGAACGCAAATACTAAAATTAACAAAACGAAGTCAAATGACCAGAATAAATTCCACGGGTAGAAGTTAAATATCCAGCTAGTGAACGTGAGGAAAAAGAGCAATCCAAGTAACAATATCCTGGGTAATTGCATGTATTGTAGCGATTTAAAAAAGTATTCATAATTATTTTCCCTAACCATCATCTTAAATGAAGGAAGCAGATTCTTTCCAAAAAAATGAAATTGAGCAGAAAGCCAACGGCGGCGTTGTTTACCAAAAACCTGGGCATTTTGCACTTTTTCGTCATAAACAAGGGCATCGGGAAGGTATTCGATGGTCAGTTTTTTCGAAAAAATCCTCATTTCTATTTCCTTATCAAAACCACCCACCACTTCAACTTCGGCAATCATCTCTTTAAAAAATGAAAAATCAAATGCCATGGCACTGCCAATCAAGGTAGAAGAAAATCCCAGAACGCGTTGTCCGTACCTGAAAATATGGTTGTTTATTTCCTCACTAATGGCATCCAGAATGGCAAAGTTGGTGTTGGTATTTTTGGCTGTCCTATGTCCCTGAACAGCAATAAATCCATTGCTGAATGAAACGTTAAGTTGTTGTAAAAAGTCGGGAGCCATGAGGTTGTCGGCATCCAGTATGCAGGCAACATCATAATCGCCTGTTAGCTGTTCGAAGGCATATTTCAATGCCCTGGATTTGGTGCTGATTTCGAAATCCTTTGCCAGCACGATGGCCTTTGTCATTTTTAACAGCTGTATGGTTTCAGGTCGAAACTTGTCTGCGATAACCACCACATCAAATTTTTCGGTCGGATATTGTTGTTTCAGTGCATCCGTTACAACTTCCATGATTACGTCATCTTCCTGATATGCTGGTATTAGCACAACAAACTTGCGTTGTACTTGATCTTTTGCCTTTGGAGGGCTATAGGTAAACAGGCTTGCAAAAGAGAAAAGGAGCAGCATCAATATGGTTCCAGTAACATATATAAACAGCACTATTTGAATGATTAACAGAATTGTTCCCATAAATTAAAGGCTTGGGTTTTCATGAATTTCTGACGAAAACGCATTTTTGATATTCCAGCCGATGGCCTGGTAATAAGCAAGAAAAAGTTGAAGTTTACCTTTTATCAGGAATTTGAAAGCATTTTTTGGTATGGCGATCAATAATTGATAGAAAAGCGCGTAGATAAATTCTTTTCCATGAATATTTCTTCGTAGATAAACCAAACGGTTTCGGTTTTGATAATATATTTTCATCACACTTAACCGTCCGGTAGATACTGACTCTTTGTGCAACACATATGAGTTGTGTACATAAAACATTTTGTATCCGGCCTTGCGAATACGAGCGCACCAATCAGCTTCTTCATAATAAAGAAAAAAAATATACGACATCAGCCCAATCTCCCTAACAACGCGCATGGGTACCATCATGGCCGCCCCATGGGTAAAAGGGGTTTCCCTATCCAGATCATATTGTCCTTTGTCTTTTTCCCAATAACCGATGGCTGCATTCCGCATGGTTACCGGGTTAAAAGGGGTAAAACCGGCAAACTGCAAAGTGTCGGGCTGGTAATAGAATTTTATTTTTGGACTTACTGCACCAATTCCCTGGTTGTTTTCCAGTTTATCAACAAGAGGTTCAATAAAACCTGCCGGCACCTCAATGTCGTTATTGAGCAACATCACATAATCACCTTTTGCCCGCATCAATCCAAAATTATTGCCCGCGGCAAATCCATAATTGATTGGGTTTTTGATGAATACAATATTAGGAAATCGCTGTTTGATGATGTCGGGGTCGTCTTCGGTAGAATTGTTGTCCACTACAATCACTTCAAAGTTTGGGTAAGTAATTTTGTTGAGTGACGCAATCAAGGCACAAGTAACTTCCGATTGATTGAAGTTTACCGTGATGATGGATACCAGTGGATAATATTTTCTACTTGCAGCCATTATTGACCCTTGTTGGATGAAGGGGGCGAACTATCGGCATGACCATGACTTGTATGAAGGAACTTTTTACTTGCACCTTTAATTTTTAACAGGCTGATCACCATCAAAATAAATCCTTGTGGTACCCGCAACAAGGCACGGTAGGTGCGTTGATTGTAGAATTTTTTTGGAATTGAAAATAGGAGCGCGAGTACTGTAAATAAAAACAACAATAACCAGGCAAAAGTACCCGGAACAAAAAATTGGCTGACAGAAGCAGGGGCGAGCCATTGAACGGCTGCAATAATGACTGTTAATATGAACAGTACCCCTGTAAGCAATATCCGTGGCGGTTGTATCATTTGCAGCACCTTATCGAAGTAGTCGAAGTTACCTTTGGTAATCAATTGAGATAATCCGTCGAAGAAATGACTTTTAAAATAGTCGAGTTGCGCAGCTATCCATCGGCGCCGTTGGTTTACAAATACATCTGACTTCTGTGTTTTTTCATCATAAATGATTGCATCATCAGCGTATTCAATTTTAATGCCCCGGCGAATAATTTTCAATTCTACCTCTTTGTCTTCACCAACCGAGTCTACTGTAGCCATAGTAGTTTTAAACAATTGGTAATCAAGCCCCATACCTGAACCTATCAATGCTGATGACATGCCGAGTACGCGGTGTCCTTTTCTGAATATATGGTTGTTTATCTCCTCGCTCAAACCATCCAATATGGCGAAGCTGGCGTTGAGATTTAACGCGGTGCGATGACCCTGTACGGCCATAAATCCCCGGTCGAAGGCCGAATTGATAATTGAAAGCACATCTGGTTCCATGATATTATCGGCATCCAGGATAAAAGCAACATCATAATTGTCACCAATTACTTCCATACATTTATTGAGTGCTTTTGATTTTTTGCTTACTTCAAAAACGACTTCTATCACCCGAATAGGCAATTTGTTTAACTGATCTATGGTTTCTTTTGAAAAATGATCGGCAATCACAATAACTTCATAATGATCTGCCGGGTAATTTTGTTTTAATGCCTGTTTGGCCACATTCACAATCACGGCATCCTCTTTGTACCCGGGAATGAGTACCGCGAACTTCCGCAGTTTCGATACCGTTGAACCGGCACGAACTTGTTTGTAATACAATCCTGCTGTTGCATAAATAAAAATATAGGCGGTAGCCAATACAAGATAAGCAAAAAGAACATATTCAATCAGATGGATGAGGCGAAGAATGATTTCCATAATTATCTTTTAATAAGTTTTGGCATTTCGAATACGATTCCTTTTTGATGCGTTATGTTCCATCCAACTGCTTTCCAGAACGCCCACACCAAATCGGGGCGGCGTTTGATGAGAAAGCTGAACGTAATTTTAGGTAAAGTTATAAAATTTAGGTAAAGAAAGCTTAATATTTTTTTATAGCCGTGTGTGTTCCTTCTGGCAAACAGAATTCGTCCACGGGTGAGGTAGTAAATTTGAAAAGGGCTGTTCTTTACAGTAGAAATACTTTCTTTATGAAGAACAAGTGAACTACCGCAATAGTAAATTTGATATCCTGCGTTTTTAACGTGGGATGCCCAATCGTGTTCCTCATAGTACAAAAAAAACACCTCGGCCATCATGCCTACTTCTTCAATTACTTTCATCGGAACCAGCATGGCAGCGCCAAAAATGGATCCCGTTTCGCGGGTATCGTTGAATTGACCAGTATCTTTTTCGCCAAATCCGATGGCGAAATTGCGGGTGGTTATCATGCTAAAAGGTGTAAAACCGGCAAATTGCAACACCTTCTCCGAATGAAAGTATTGTATCCGCGGGCTGACCATCCCAATCTTTTTATTCGATTCCAGCAGGTTAACCAAGGGCTCCAGGAAACCGGGTTCTACTTCTGTATCGTTGTTGATAAACAGGACGTATTTACCCTTGCAGAAGGGCAAGGCAGCATTGTTTCCACCTGCAAAGCCAAGATTTTGACTTGTTTTCATCAACGTTACCCATGGGAAATTTTGTTTTATTATCTCAGGATTGTCGTTTGGAGAAGCATTATCCACAACAAAAACCTCGTAGTTTGGATAGCTTATTTGTTGAAAGGAATTTAAAAATTCACAAGTAGCTCCCGATTGGTTAAAGTTGACCGTGACAACCGAAACCAATGGAAATGTGTTGTGTTCTGTGTGAGTAATCGACATATGCAAAAATTAATCCACCTGTTTATGAAAAGATCTGGGAGATAGCCCTTTAGACTCCAGATAAGTATATTCCCTATCAAGCTGTTGTGCAATAAAAATAAATACCCAGCTAAAATATACCAGAGCCCCGGTGGGCATCTGACCCAAGACCCCATTGCCGTAACTGGCACCCATTACTCCGATGTACCCTGCAAGCAGGGCACCCAGTATTCCAATTAGTTCCCTGTTTTTTATTCGCACCATAACCAGGTAAAAGCCTTTTAAAGCAATGAACGACAAGATAAACAAGTGAATAAACAGCCCGACAATGCCTTGTTCAGCCCAAACTTGCACGTACCAGCTGTCGGTAGCCACGTTGGCAAGAAATCCCTCAGGTGAAAATCGTTGTCCCCAGTTCCCTGCACTTCCTATTCCACCACCAAAAGGTTTGTCGGCCAGATAAGTCTTAAGGATGGCCCTGTTTTGTAGCCGAACCTGGTAGGAAGCATCATCTGTAGGACGAAACGCCGTACGCATACGGGCTATCTGGTAGTTGCTTTCTCCAATGTATGTCATGGCGAAAAAAACGTACATCACCGACATGACAAAACCTCCAATCAACAAAACCCGGACATTTTTACTCAGCACCAGGTAGGTAATGCCACCAATCATGGGCACAATCATGGCACCCCTGGTCCCGGAAATCATCATTCCCCATAGTCCCATGAATCCCATCAGAAAGAAGAATATTTTATTGAACCTGCCTTTCATGGTTGTAGCAATGAGTATTCCAACAACGCCCGCCGCTCCCTGTGCTGCTCCAAATTGACCTGCATCACTAAAAAACGAAAAAATACGAAGCCGGCCCAAAACGATGTGGGTGATACCACCAATGGTATCAATCCAAAACTGTTCAGCATAATCAAGGCCAAGATACAGTTGTTGAAGTCCTTTTAAGGTGGCCAAAATGGTAAAGGCTCCCCAGATATATAAAAAGTAATACAGGTATCGCAGCCGGTTAAAAAGCATCAGTCCTAATGGAACTATCAAGAACGGATACAACGACATCCCGCGCATAGCATAAAACCAGGCGGCCCGACTTAGTGCCTGGGGATTAGCAAGTTCCAGAACACCATAGGCGAACCAAAAAGCAAGTAGATAGCTGATGT
>PCUL01000212.1 GCA_002771745.1 Bacteroidetes bacterium CG18_big_fil_WC_8_21_14_2_50_41_14 | reverse complement strand
TTTAGAATAGTCATTATGAAACCATTACAGGGAAATTTCCTGTAATGGTTTCTTTAAATCTATGTTATGCTTTTTTATGGAATAAACATAAGTCTATTAAATTTAATAACCCTTGTTGTCATCACAGGCAATGTTTATAGTCAACGAGAAGCTGACGTTTGGTATTTCGGCGAACAATGTGGTCTGAATTATAATTCTGGCGTGCCTGAAGTATTGCATAACGGGCACACATATGAGACATATGGCGGAGTAGGCACAATGAGTGATTCGCTTGGCAATCTGCTGCTATACTCTGAAGGCGATACGATCTTTACTTCCAAGCACTTACCTATGGAAAACGGTGTTGACTTCATTAATGGATGGGGACACCAAAGTAACCTGATAATTCAATGGCCGGAATCCGATTCCTTATATTTTGTCTTTAAAGTTCCGAACGGTGACTTTGGCCTTTATTTTAGCGTTATCGATATAAGCAAGAACAATGGCCTTGGAGCCGTTATTGAAAAAGATATATTATTGGATTATGCCTGGGATGCTGCTGATAAAGTTACAGCCACAATGCATAAAAACAAAAGGGATATATGGGTAATTACGCGTAAGTTTCAGGATGATCATTATGCGTCATTTTTAATTACACCTGATGGAATAAATGAAGTTCCGGTTTTATCCCCGGCACCTGATGTTGATTATAATGTTGTCAACAGGGGATTTATTAAGATTTCTTATGATAAAAAGTATCTTTTTTCCAATTATTGGTCAGACAGGGATGTAGAAGTTTGTCGCTTTAATGATGAGACGGGTGAGATAGAGTTTTTATACGACTTAAATACCGGAAATTATCCAACTGGTATAGAATTTTCACCTGATTCGAAATTTGCTTATATTTCTTATCAGAGTGGAGGAGCCTCTGATAATATCGATATTATGCAATATAATATGGATTACGTTGATGATGTATCATTATTTATTACAACGGCTATTGTTATAGGTTCCGGTGATTTGAATGGTTATGCGCTGCAATTAGCCACTGATGGTAAAATCTATTGCATTTTTAATGGTCATCTTTTGCCAGGCTCAAATTATTTCGTCGGGGTAATAAATAAGCCCTGGGAATTAGGAACAGCTTGCCAGTATGATTCAAGAGCAATAAACATGTATCCTGAAAGTACAACCGAGTCTTTTCCAAACATCTTTATGGGCTATTTATACCGTTTTGAATTTGAAGGATTATGTGCCGGTGCACCGTTTTTGTTTACTTCTAATTTCAACCCTGTTCCTGA
>PCUL01000145.1:633-1844 GCA_002771745.1 Bacteroidetes bacterium CG18_big_fil_WC_8_21_14_2_50_41_14 | reverse complement strand
AACCATCGAATGGAATCAGGAACAGGGTTGAAATTAGAAGTAAACAAAAACGGTGCACCGGCACATAATCCTTCAAATTCAAAACGGTATAAATAGTTCATAAAGATGTTTGGAACCGAAGCGCTCGTACTTCCAGGATACATGATAACTCCCATTGAATCATACTGGCAAGCTGTTCCTAATTCCCAGGGTTTATTTATTACCCCGACGAAATAATTTGTGCCTGGCAAAAAATGACCATTAAAAATGCAATAGATTTTACCATCAGTGGCTAATTGCAGCGCATAACCATTCAAATCACTGGAACCTATAACAATAGCCGTTGTAATAAATAATGATACATCATCAACGTAACCCATATTATATTGCATAATATCGATATTATCAGAGGCTCCTCCAATCTGATAAGAAATATAAGCAAATTTCGAATCAGGTGAAAATTCTATACCAGTTGGATGATTCCCGGTATTCAAATCGTATAAAAACTCTATCTCACCTGTCTCGTCATTAAAGCGACAAACTTCTACATCCCTGTCTATCCAATAATTAGAAAAAAGATACTTTTTATCATAAGAAATCTTAATAAATCCCCTGTTGACATCATTATCATCAACGTTAGGTGCCGGGGATAATACCGGAACTTCATTTATTCCATCAGGGGTAATTAAAAATGCCGCATAATGATCATCCCGAAACTTACGCGTAATTACCCATATATCCCTTTTGTTTTTATGCAGCGTGGCTGTAACTTTATCAGCAGCATCCCAGGCATAATCCAATAATATATCTTTTTCAATAACGGCTCCAAGGCCATTGTTCTTGCTTATATTGATAATGTTAAAATACAGTCCAAGGCCATCGCCTAGATTCGGAGCTTTAAAATCAAAATATAAGGAATCGGATTCCGGCCATTGAATTATCAGGTTACCTTGGAGTCCCCCTCCATTAATGAAGTCAACACCGTTTTCCATAGGTAAGTGCTGGGAAGTATAGATCGTATCCATTTCGGAGTAAAGCAGCAGATTGCCAAGTGAATCACTCATTGTGCCTACACCGGAACCATATTCTGTATCTATTTGTCCGTCATGCAATACCTCAGGAACACCTGTATTGAAATTCAGCCCACATTGATGTCCAAAATACCAAATGTCAGCTTCTCGTTGACTATAAACATTGCCTGTGATGACAACAAGGGCTATTAAATTTAATAG
>PCUL01000145.1:0-621 GCA_002771745.1 Bacteroidetes bacterium CG18_big_fil_WC_8_21_14_2_50_41_14 | reverse complement strand
TATGTTTATTCCATAAAAAAGCATAACATAGATTTAAAGAAACCATTACAGGAAATTTCCCTGTAATGGTTTCATAATGACTATTCTAATTTAGGGTATAATGTAATCATGCCCCCATAAATTTCATCACAACTACATGCAAGTCCGTCACTATCACTACATATTTCTTCTTGTGAAATAACGCATCTTTTAACTACCGAGGCTGTCGCCAGAAAACATTGCTCTGAGTCTAAAGTGCAAACATGATCACAATCAAACACATAAGTTAATGGGTTCGTACTTGAAGATAATATATGACAATCAGAATATACATCAGTCTGCGTGCAAGTATTTCTAATACGCAGGCAAACAACATATTCATAATCACCTACAGTTGGGCAAGCATTGCAATCGTCCGTCCAGTTAACTGTAATTGTCCAATCTGCAGCAGTAACATTTTGCATTCCTGCAAAACTAAATAGTAATGCTATTGCTATAATTCCAAATAATTTTTTCATAGTTCAAAGATTAAAATTAATAAAATTTGTTAGTGATTGCAAGAAGGTAGTAGTCACGGTAAGCTTGCAGAACTTTTTTACACTTTCGCAATCGGAAATTTATTTTATCTTTGCCAACGACCTC
>PCUL01000093.1 GCA_002771745.1 Bacteroidetes bacterium CG18_big_fil_WC_8_21_14_2_50_41_14 | reverse complement strand
CCGGTTGTAGGACGATCAGACGGGTACCATTGGCTTTTTTTGTAAAAGCAACGGCGGTCTTTCTTTCGATGCTGCATGCCTGAATCGACAATGCCAAAACCACGATACCTACAAGAAAGCCAACTATTTTAACGATTGATTTATCAAGTTTCATATGGCAAAAATAGAAAGTTTATAGATGATATTCAACAAACGCAGGTTAGCATGAGATATTTTCTGCAAATATAAAGAAGTGCCAGTATACGGAAATGTCTTCCTGAAAAGTTTTCCAGACGAATAATAATATGATCAAGCCTTATACAATTGAAATGTTTACCCTAAGTTTGTAAAAAATAATCATTTAGAAATGGAGAAAATTCTTTCAATTGTTTTGGTATTGTTGATGGTGATGGGGACAAACTCCTGTGATGTGTTAGAACAAGTTGGTGAAACAGAACGCTTTGTACAATGCGATTTTTCCCTCAACGGTGTAAGGGTGGTAGAAATGGGCGGTATTGATTTGAGAAATGTCAACTCTGCTTCTGATTTAGGATTGGGAGATATGATGACACTTAGCCAACGGTTTATGAATGGCAATCTCCCGGCAACATTGGAGGTAGACGTGAACGCCAGGAATAACAGCAACAAAGTCGCAGGTATTGCCGGAATGGCATGGAAGGTGTTTCTGGATGAGTCTGAGTTCGTGGGAGGGCAATTTAACCAAAGTATCCAGGTTTTCGCGAACAGTTCCACCCATTTCCCCATCCGGGTGCAGGTTGATTTGATCAAAATGCTCCAATCGGAGTCGCTCCCCAAAATATTAAACCTGATATTTGGAATGCAAGATAACACCAAACTTCGCGAACTTGGCTTGTCGGTCAAACTCAAACCGGCCTATAAAACCTCTTCAGGTACTGTAATTGATTTTCCTCTATGGATTACCATTCGGCCATAAAACTGTATTAACCTTCATTTTGTGCTGATTGTATCTTTTATAAAGTTGAATAACTTATGTTATATTTGTCATTGTATTTGATTAAACCGAACTTTCTTGTTGGTTTCTTTATTTTATAAAACCTACTGCTATGGACTCCCAACACAATGATATTGAAAGCTTATCAAGAATTCGTGAAATTTTATTTGGTGCACAGATCGAAGGCCTGGAAAACCAGCTTCTGTTAGTGAAAGAGGAAATCTCGCAAACCATCAGGTTAATTGACCAAGAGCACCAAAAAAAATACAACCTGCTCCATGAGCTACTAAACGAAAAAACGGAAACCAACAATCAAAAAATTTCCCAATTGCAGGAAAGTTTGGAAGTGCTTAAAGATTCCATGAGCCAGGGATTAAGTGAAATAGAGAATGCATTGAATGCATCGGTGAATAAACTTGAAACGCAGATCAAAGATACTGAAGCCCGGTTTCAACTTCTTATCGACAAAAATTTAGAGTTGATCAACCATAACAAGCAACACCACGAAATCCTGGAAAACAAGGTCAGCACAATTGAAAACACAAAGTTGGAAAAGGAAATACTGGCCAGGTGGTTGACGGACTTCGCCAGGGAATTATCAACAAATGATCCTGGGCAGTATGACTGAAAAAGATTATAAGAATAATTTGTATAGCAGTATTTCACACGGTCAGCTTACTGAACTTCGTAAAGCCATTACGGGGCTCGATAGCGAGGATCTACAGCGACTAAACAGATTAATACAAGATCCGGAACATTTTTCTGTCGAAATAAGTCAGTTGCTTCCGCTTTCGATAAAGAAAATGTTCGAAAGAGGTGAGGTGGATGAGGAGCATCTTAGAAAGTTTGTTGAACAGGTACTGCATCAGAGCGTTAAAAGTGATCCTGGCGTCATGGCCACTATACTTTTTCCCATCATGATGCCCGCCATCCGAAAGGCTGTTGCCGACGATATAAAACGGATGGTTGAAAGCCTGAACACCTCACTGGAGCATGGTTTTTCGCCAAAGCGTATCGGCTGGCGCATGCAAGCCCTGTTCAGTGGAAGGAAATACGCGGAGATCGTCCTATCGAATGCCTATGTTTTTAAAGTAAGCCAGGTTTTTCTAATCCACAGAACCACCGGATTGTTGCTGAATCAAGTGCAGGAAGCAGAAATTAAGGATGCCAGGGATGCAGATTTGGTTTCGTCCATGCTGTCGGCTATCAAGGATTTTGTTCAGGATTCGTTTCGAAGGGATTCGGAAGAAAACCTGGATTCCATCAAGGTAGGAAACTTTAATATCTGGATCGAACAGGGACCCTATGCCATTATCGCTGCAATTGTTGAAGGAAACGTGCCCGGAAGCTTACGGCTGATTTTGAAAGAGGCCATTGAGGCCATCCATGTAAATTTTAGTTATGAACTGGAACATTTTCAGGGCAATACGGAAGCGTTTGTTTTAAAAGACCGCTTTTTGCGCACTTGTTTATTAAATGAGAAAAAAGAAGCAAAAAAGAAAAAGCCGCTTATCATCCTCATCCTGGCGGCTTTATTACTTGGTGTTTTGGGTTTTTGGACTTATATGCAGGTTGAATTTAAACTCCGGTTTAATCAGATGCTCGATGAACTCGAGGCGACGAAAGGAGTTGCAGTCACAGGTACCGAAAAAGAAAACGGTGTTTATTCGATTACCGGATTATACGATCCGCTCGTTGGCAATTTAAATAATGTTGTAAAGCAACATGGATTTGATTTGCATGATGTAAAGCTGAATTTGGAGCCCATGATTTCTCTGGATTATGATTTGGTTTTATTACGCGCTCGCAGGGTGCTTATGCCACCTGAAACCATCGACCTTAGCCTGAAAAGGGATACCTTGATTGCTGAAGGAGCCGCGAATAATGAATGGCTCGAACGGGCCGCTTCGCTCGTTCTTCATTTACCAGGCATCTACTTTTTCGACATCACTAAAGTAAATGAAGAAAAAATACCGCAAACACCTGCCAGACAACAGGTTGAAAATAGGATACTGGCCATCGAAAACTACTATTTCGTTTTTAAAATCAACGAAGTAAAGCTTGACAGCCTCCAGAAGATTGATTTCGATATTTTAATTAATGAAGCAAAGTCTGTTTTAAATTTTCGATTCGATCAGGATTCAGTACCAGTAATAGAAGTGTATTCGCATACCAGTAGGAACGGACAAATTGATGCGAATAAAAACGCCGCCAGGTTACGGGCCGAGAAGTTTGTTGATTTGATGTTGCATGAAGGTCTTCCCATCGAAACCCTTGTCCCTAAAGTTATTTTTGTCGAAGATGAAAAAGTACCTTTCCCTGTCAGGTCAGTTTCTTTTAAAGTTAAATATGTAAATCCGGCAGCCTTATGATTAAAAAGAAAGTATGTATGTTAGGGGCGTTTGCCGTGGGAAAAACGAGTCTTGTGCAGCGATTTGTAAATAGTATATTTTCAGTGAAATACCAAACTACCATTGGCGTAAAAATCGATCAAAAGATGATTTCACTTGGTGAAACAGAAGTAAATTTATTGCTGTGGGATATTCACGGAGAAGATGATTTTCAGAAAGTGAAAGCAACTTACGTGATGGGTGCCTCGGGCTATTTTATCGTGATGGATGGTACCCGAAACGAGACCTATCAGGTTGGCCTGGAGTTGGAAAAACTAGCTCGGACTGCTGCTCCTCAGGCAAAATGTGTAATACTGATAAATAAATCTGACTTAATAAGCGATTGGGAAATAACTCCCGGACAAATCGCCAGGCTCATGAACGATGGTTTCAAGGTAATACAAACAAGTGCCAAAGATAACCTCGCCGTAGAAACTGCTTTTACCGAACTTACCAGGATGATGATAAAATAACAACCTATGCTAAAGCTACTACCCGAATCCATATTAAAATACCTCATCGATAAATTGCCTCCGTTTACAGGAATACTGATGGTTAAAACTACTTTTGAAGGAACCATTTCCGGTTGGTACGGTGAGCCGGATGATTACCTTGATCGCAACCCTGAAATTGGAGAAGATGTGTGTGAGCTGGTGCCCGCGATTTTTGGGATGATTCCCCCCATGGTAGTTCCTGTGGTGATGCCAAGGATACAAACCCGCGATCAGTGTGTTGCCGATATCCATATTGTTCAGGATGAGATGACTGATGACTACTGGATATTTTTTGTAAACCAAACCAAAGAAGTCGAAAACATACGCCAGTTGCTTCAACGCTTAAATGAAATTCAGATTAAAACAGGTGTCCTGCCTGTTACCAGCATTTTGGATAACCCTTTTGGTAATTTGCATTTGCTCGATTACGTTACTTTCTTAAAACAGGAGAACGGTTTTTTTATCCTCCTTGGAGAGCGTCCTGAATGGTTTAACGAAGTTGCTCAGGACTTTCCTGTTACTGATAAACAAATAACACTGGCAGAGTGGTTTCCTTTTATCGATGTTTTCGTCATGGAAGCAGATGATTTTTGGAAAGAGGGAAAGCCAGGCAGCCTGAAGTCAGGTATTTGGAATGAGAATGCTACAATAGGCAAAACATTTTCACTCAATGCTTTTGCTATCAACCTGAACCAATTGAATTACCTGTTGATAAAGCCATTGTTTGATGAGTATACCGAGGAACAGGATTTGATACAGCGTGCCCGTGAGCAAAGTCTTGCTTATGAAAAATTAGCCAAAACTGAACGTAAGTTGCAGGCATTGCTCGATTACAAGGAGAAATTTGTTTCCATCGTTTCGCATGATTTACGTTCACCGGTTGCATCCGTGCTTTCCATTGCCCAGGTACTCAACTCCGATGCCGAATTCATGGATCACCTCAGCGAATTTAATAGGGAAATGCTTAAGAATATTCAGGATGAAATGCTCAGGCTGCTTGATTACAATGATAAATTATATCATTGGTCGAACCTGGAATTAGGCAATTTTGAATTGGTTACCTCCAGGATACCTCTGGTTGATCTGGTGAAATCGGCTGAACGCACCGCCAAACCCAAACTCAACGAAAAACAAATCCTCTTCAAAACCCGTGTTGAAGAGGAACTCATCGTGGAAGTTGACAAAACACTTTTCTTACAGGTACTAAATAACTTAATAGGCAACGCGGTTAAGTTTACACCAACAGGTGGGATTATCGAGGTCATGGGTACCAAAAAAGAAACCTGTGCCGAATTGATTATTCACGACTCGGGGGTTGGAATGTCGGAGTCGGTGATGAATAATCTGTTTCATGGTTCTGTTCGTGAGAGTATGCAGGGTACCCAGGGTGAAAAAGGAACAGGCCTGGGCATGGGGATTGTAAAAAAAATTCTGGATGCCCATAAGATGACTATCGGGGTGGACTCTTCCCCCAACCAGGGCACTTCATTTATTATCTATTTGCCATTGGTATAATTAATTCTATCTCATGTGCTTATGAAAACAAGTCGCTTCTATTGGTTTTTAATACCCAATTTGATGTTTCGGCTGTTTTATTGTTAA
>PCUL01000282.1 GCA_002771745.1 Bacteroidetes bacterium CG18_big_fil_WC_8_21_14_2_50_41_14 | reverse complement strand
CAGTATTTGCTGCATTTGGTTTTTCGTGAGTTGAAAGTAATCGCCAACATGCATTGCGAGATCGAAATCCAGGGCATTATTTTCGGAATCAATATTGATTGCAAGCCCGGCTTTGTCAATAGAGGGATTAATGTCAAAGGCCGGTGATAAATGCCAGCCATCGGATTTAAGAATGAAGCCATGATTCCGTAAGTGGTCATCTGTGTTGGAAATAGCAATATTGAAAACGATTCTCCTCCACAGTTGATGAAGATCTATTTCGCTGTTTGCACCAGAATACTGTATAAATTCAACCAGATCAAGATAGCCGGGAGAGGTATCTTTGATGATCTCTTCATTATTTCCGGTCATAGTCATAGCAGAAGAAAAATGGATTCTTTCGCCGTGATGCCTGTCAAACCGCTTGGTAAAAAAAGTATGAGACGAACCTGCAACCTGTTGAATGATTGATTCAGCCATTTCAATACCACAATTAACCGCTAACTTATAGGCCAGATATTCCCACAGCGCTTTATCAATGGTGTCATTCTTTGATGGAAATTTGGCAATCCAGGGGTGATTATTATCGTCCAGAATATTTGCTTTTGGTCTCGCCCCTCCCAGTGAAGATCCGGGAGCCATTAAAACCGCTAACCATTTACTAATTTCATTGCTTTCTTTATCCGATTCAATAACTTCAACTCCGTATTGTAATTCACGAACAGAAGACCAGTGAGGTGTAGGAAACTCCTGATTATCATCTAAAAACAAACCTTTGGGATCAGTTTTAAATCTTAAAGCACCCATACGGCCTTCATCGTAAACCCCCAACAGAAAATCGATGTCGTATAATTTATTCGGATTTCTATCTTCTTCCTTTGCCAGTATTGTTTCCCTTCGTTTCATCAGCGTTCGTCCCCAGGTGTCCGGCATGGAATCCATAAAAACACCAAAGTTGTCTTTTTTAGCGGGGAATTGCTGACCGGAATACCAGCCTATATCCGGATCAATCAGATATTGTTCTTTTGATTGAAGCCACCCTTTATCGTATTCAAAGCTAAAAGATTTTCTTCCTTTGCCCTGATGCGCAGAAAGCACCCCAATTGGCTTGGCTTCCGGCATTCCCAGCCAGTGTGCGTAAACGTATATGTCTTTTTTATTTGTATTCATTTCCCAAAAGTCCAAGATCCTGTAATTTTCTTCCAAGTTCATCATCAGCGGCCAGCTTGAGAAAATCGTCCTGTAATCCCAAAACACGCAACACATTAAAAAGAGCGCCA
>PCUL01000162.1:44203-45616 GCA_002771745.1 Bacteroidetes bacterium CG18_big_fil_WC_8_21_14_2_50_41_14 | reverse complement strand
AGGCAATTTATCTTCTTCTATTGTGCTAATACCCACAGTGGTATCTAATATCTTATACATCACCAAATCATAATCACCAAATCCACCGATGGCAATACAATCAATATTGCCGCTTATGCTTGGGTTTCTGCGGTTACCAACCAATACATACTCACTTTCTGATATTACATAGCCTCCAAGCAACAAATCATCTGGGGAACCACCAAAACACTGTTGCCAGATTATTTCGCCTGATGGGTTAAGTTTAACCACCCAATGATCAATTCCACCTGAATAGGAATGATTTCCGGAAACATCCCCGTCATTTGAATAAGTAAATCCTCCAATCAGGTAGTTGCCCTCAGGGGTGATTTTAATAAAACTTGGAGATTCATCTTTCGTGCCACCAAGGCATCTTTGCCATTCTATAGCACCCATGCTATCCACTTTAACCACCCAGATATCATATATGTTTACTTCTCCCGGATAACCATGAAACCCTGAAACATCTCCATCATTTGAATTGGTCAGCCCTAATAGGATGTACCCACCATCCAAGGTTGTCTTAATTTCCACCACACTCTCTGTATAGGTTCCCCCATAACATTGCTGCCATTGGATGTTGTTGAGCGAATCAAGTTTTATTACCCAGGCTGTTTTATTCCATAATACCATGTTGCAAGTAATATCACCATCAGTATCATCAATAATGCCCCCAACAATTACCCCTCCGTCAACCGTACTAGTAATACATAATCCGTTGTCTGTGTATGTACCCCCCAAATTTTTATCCCATATAATCTCACCATTTGGGTTTAGTTTTACGAACCAATAGTCGTAAAACCCATTATTCTGGGATACATCACCACCTACTCCTAACGAAAGACCCATAACATATATATTACCTTCTTCATCTATATCCATATCTTCTGCCAGGTTATTCATACTGCTTCCAAGGCAGCGTTGCCACAATAAATTACCCATGTTGTCTGTCTTCACCAGCCAATAATCAAGACCTCCGTGGTTACCTGATACATCCCCATTATTGGAAAATGTTTCTCCAAAAAGAAGATAGCCGCCATCGGGTGCCAGGTTCAGGGAAATTGCATCATCCCACTCACTTCCACCGAATGTTTTTTTCCAAAGAAGATTCCCAAATTCATCGGTTTCGAACAGCCAAAAATCATAGTTGCCATGATTGGATCCCACATCTCCATCGTTTGACAGGGTAGTTGCCAACACTACAATATGTCCATTACTAAGTACAATAACATCTTCACCTGTATCCATATCGCTGCCACCATAACATTGTTGCCATGCTATTTGAACTTGCTGAGGATAGGTGGTTAAGATAAGTAGAGAAAAGATTACAAAACTGATTGTCTTTTTCATTTTTTAGTTTTTTACTTGCAGAAAAATGGTAGTAAAATTGAA
>PCUL01000162.1:37815-44178 GCA_002771745.1 Bacteroidetes bacterium CG18_big_fil_WC_8_21_14_2_50_41_14 | reverse complement strand
ATAAATAGGGGAGATTGAATGTAAAATTAAACATTATTTGGTAACAACGATTTTTCCGGTTTTTTGTGTGCCGGAGGCTTTCAAGGTATACAGGTAAATGCCTGGCTTGGATTTTCTGGTGTCCCATACCACCTGGCCCTGATCAGTGGTCAAATGAATGATTTGAACCGTTTTTCCTGTCACATCGCTTATTTCGATTACTGCGGAATTTTCAGTTTCAGGTAGTTTGTAAGTAAAGGTAGTCCAGTCTTTGGCCGGGTTGGGGAACGATTCAATTTCCAACATATTGGCCATTAAACTGTTGATGGATGCGTTGCCGTTTTTAAAGGTAACGGGGTCAGGCATGTTGGAACAATCGTAATAATCGTTTCCGTAAACAAATTGCAGGATGTTACGGGCCTGCATTCCTGCCGTTGAAATACTGTTTGCGGTTATGACTTCAAGTACTGTTTCTTCCTGGTTCGTAAGCATATATACGTTTCTTCCTTCAGTTAACAAATCAAATTGAAGTTCTTTTAGCGTAACATAATAGCCATATTCGATGTCAGTATTTTCAAAACCATAGGTAGCAGGTAACGCGGCCAACAAAGCAGCAGCCGCGTTGACATTTCCTTCTTGCAGATACACATCCACCAGTTGATAACCTGCCACGAGGGTGCCCGAATTGGTAAGCCATGTTTTTAACGAATCTGGCTGAGGTACGCTGTCGTTTAACAGGTTACGGATAATAATGTCCGCAGAAGCCTCCATTTTACCACCATAATCAGCCAACTGGTTTTCCAGTATGGTTTTATAGGTAATGGTCCCTATGGAAGACCTTAGTATCTCAATCATATATTGGGGCAGGGGATTCTCTTTGGTTTCCAGATAAGTAAGCAGGGTTTCGTCTTTCATGGCATCGGGATTGGCTGATAGAATTTCGAAGATGACAGCATCAGGAAACAGATCGGTACGGTTAGCTGTTTCAACCAACACTTCCCTGGAAAGGTGGGGCGATTTTGCCAATAGGGCTGCCCTGGTTTCCCACATTTCACTGGGCCAGGCATTTTCAACATCGGCAATGGTTCCGGGTGTATTACCGCCATCAACCAAAGAATTATATAGTGCTTTGGTGCCGATTAAACTGGATTTGCTGGAATAAAACTGGTCCTTTAGATATTGGGATTGTGCCAGGCTAAGACCCATTCCTTTGGATTGAATACCGCCACCATAATGTGATGTACATTGATTTGAGATGGTTGTGGGTATGGGTATTACTTTCTGTGAATAACTGACAGGCGTTTGAGGAATACTGTTTTGATCATAAAAATACAGGATTGTCCAGTCCGATTGATTGTTGTAATCGCTATAGGGATTGTTGGCATTAAGCGAAAATTCATTCCCGGCAGGTGCTCCTCCCAAGACACCCTGAAATTGTTTAATCCCAAAATCTGCAATATAATGATCGAAAATGTTGTCGGTATTATGCCCACATAGAAAAGACAAGCCTTTTTGACCCTCAGTATTAAAATTAATATCCTCTGCCTTACTGCCAATATAAACACCGTCATATATATTATTATAAACCTCGTTGTCAACAACAACATCTTTGTTTGTACTGCGAACCCTAACTCCAATCGTTTCATCTGCCAAAGCAGAGATTGGTCTGAATTCGTTTTCTTCTACGGCATAGCCATTACAATTGGTGAGGTCTATACCAATGCCATCGCTGTCTGTACAATTGAGGTTGAGGCCCATTTGGAATTCGTTAAAAATAAGGGTGGCATTATTCACGCTGTTGAGTTGTACCCCAATGCTGTTGTTGTTAAATTCAGCATGGCTTGCGTAAATCGTATATGGACTATTGGAGTTCAATGCCCCAATACCTACTTCAAGATTGCTAAATGTGGTATGTGTCGGGTTAGGGCAAGGATACATGGTACTGTTACAATAGTCCAAAACCTGGTAACCGGCATTCATGGTATAAATACCTTTTCCGGTATATTCGGCACCTGTCTTGTTATTCGCAAACTCACAGCCTTTGATCCTGATCCCATTGGTCCCGCACATGGTAATATGTGTATTAAATGTACTGGGTATGGTGTATTGATCATCTATTGTAAAGCTGCAATTGGTGAAAGAGCTTGAATAGGGCATCTCGACTCCCGAAATGGGATGGTGGTTTTGATAGGGCATAAACGCAATTGTACGTTTGTTGTTTTTAAAGAAAGAGTTTGTTGCGCTTACAATACCCCCACAGGTATTCCAATCATCAGGCTTCATGGTGATAATTGCGTTCCATGCATTTTCGATGGTAGCGTTGTTTTTTAATACAAGTTTGCCCTGTGCCTGGGGGTGTCCGGTATATTCAAATTGATCGGCGAAAGTATTTCCCCATACTTCGATGCCGGTCCAATTATAGCCGTATGGAGCAGTGAGTAAAGACCCATCTAAAATGAGTTCGCCTCCCGGCTCAATAATCACACTATTTCTGTCAAAAAGTATTGTTTTATGGTAAAGATTTACGAGTGCATCAGTTTTTAAAATGAAATTTCCTCTACTTATTGTAAAAGCATTGTCAATTTGAATGATTCCCTGCTCTTCCACAACAATTCCATCCCAGAGATTATTTCCACAAGCCGTTAGGCCAGAAATAATTGAATTGTCTGCTATTATTAAAGTTCCTCCATTATGAATAATAATACCAGAGTTTTCATTAAATTCAAGGGTGCCATCAGCAATAAAAGTACCTCCGTTAAATATCTCAATATTACCATCAACAGCTGCAAACCCGTTAAATCCGTCAAGTGTATACACATCCCAATTACCCGTATGTGTGAAAAGAGCTGGGTTAGTTACAACTTCGACATCAATGGAGATGCTTGCATTAAACGCATCTACTACCGTGCATGTATATGTGCCGTGCGATAGATTGGTTGCTGTAGGTGTAGTTTGCGCCAGGGGATCGTTCCAATGATATGTATAAGGAGGCACCCCGCCATTAACAGTCACAGATGCTGTCCCGTCATGAGAGGAAGCACAAGTTTCATCTGTGGTGGTGGCGTTCAATTCCAGAATGCTATTGTAATCGATTAAGTCAGGTAAGGAGAAAAGTTCCCACCCCCCAGACGTTTGACCGCTTAAAACATTTATTGCCAGAAAAGATTGAGTGAAAATATTGGTGTTTGGGTCAATCCTGCCCAGTGCATTTCCTCCATTGGCAACAGCATACACGAAGCCGTTCCCATCGCTTTGAAGATGGCTTCTGTTGTAATTGTTATAAATGACATTTGTAAGTTGGTTATTAGCAAAATTATAGCAGAATATTCCACCTGAAGGACTTGTATTTCCCCAAACTGAGGCATAAACCTTTGTGTTGTCAGATGAAAATTCAACTCCATAAATCCGATGTGAACTATTCGGTGTAAAACCTCCATCAGTGATTAAAACATCAGCATAGTTTGAGAAGCTACCTTGAGAAGTTAAATCAATAATGTGCAAATATGGAAATCCCAGTTCATTTAATGCACCCCAAGCAAGTTTTGAAGCGTCATTCGAAATCTCCAATTGAAAGGCATCAAAATCATAGCCTCCTAATCCATAACTATTCGGCTCAGCAAGTATATTTTCAACAAAAGAAATTCCGCTAGAACTGATTTCAAACCTTTTTACTGAACCATATGAAGCAAGATACATGCGTCGGGTATTATTACTAAAAAGTCTTGATACGGCAATTCCATTTATATTTCCAGCAGTCGAATGGTTTAGCAGATTCCCGTTATTTATTATTGTACAGTTCCCATTCGAACAATCAATTGTAGAATAAAGGACATCTTGACCAGTAAATGATCTCCCAAAGGAATAAATAACATAAAACTTATTGATATTTCCAGGGACAGGAGTAATAGTTGTTTCTCTCATTGGCAAAGAAAACGACCCATCATTGAAATCTAAATACCCAACAGATGCACCGGAACTATTGTAAATAGATTCTTCTACTATATAAAAAAGCAGGTTTCCATTTTGGTCGAATGCCCCATTTGCATCAACATATGGCGTAGTTGTATTGGGATTTGCCCCCGGTAAATTAGTAACCGCGGGTGGTGAAGAATTTAAATTAACAGAATGCGGATATAGGATCCAATTTGTTTCAACGCTCTGGGCAAATAACCAGGAGGCATTGATAAGTAATACCATTAGTATTAAACTTGAATAATATAATTTTCTCATAATGTAAATATTGTTTTTTAAAATTAATTTTCCATGAAATCTCATATAGCTAGTGAATAATTATTTGTAAATCTTTACAGAACCTTTTGCAGTAACCAACAAGTACTTACTGAAATTATTCCCGATTCAAAGCTGCTCGCATGCCACCCCGGGCGGGAAAACAGGTTAATGAACCCGGGGTGGCCAATAAAATGAACCTGTTGGTTCCTAAATAAAAAATGTTGTGTATCCGAACGAATTGACATGGTTGTTTGCTCATGTTTAAAATTAATTTTTGTATGCCATTTTTAATGTCTAATAGTATTGAGGCATGGCCATTATACCTGTTGCTGTACCGGGCGTAAAACTAAATTATAAAACATTGGCTGTCAACTCCCTATATGTGTAGGGGCTTACCTATACTATTTGGTAGGGGTTCTGGATTGGGGTTTTTAGCTAAAGCTTATAAATTAGCCCATCATTCACATTATACTTTAGCAAATAATATCAGGGTCGCGGTTTGTGAAGCTTAAAATTTTAAAGAGTCCTGAAGAAAAAGATGAAGCTGGCCGACAGGCGCGTTCAAATTTGAAAATTTCGAAGTTGTTCAGGAATAATACAAGCTAAAATCAGGCCTAATCTTTTTCAAATGGAATAATTAGTTCAACCCGTGTTCCAATGAAATTTCCATTGCTGTCTTTCAGGTCGATAATCACTTGTGATATATGGGTTCCTCTTTTCTTTTTCAGGATTTCAAACCTTTCTTCGGTTAATTTTCCGGCCACCGAAACATGCCCTTTTTTTTGCTTTTCAGCAGATTTTTCTCTTCCAATTCCATCATCCTGTATCACACATTTGAGGTGATGATCCAGCAGTGAAATTTCAATCCTGATGGTTCCTGCGCCCTCTTTCTTTTCAACACCATGTTTGATGGCGTTTTCAATATGTGGCTGCATGAGCATGGGAGGGATGTAAATAGCATCAAGCTCAATACTTTGATCAATTGAAAAAACGAAATCGAATTTATCCTTTAATCGGAGTTTTTCCAATTCCAGGTTTATTTTAAGCGTTTCCAGGTCATCTTCCAGCGAAACCATTTCTTTACGCGACATGCTTAACACATTGCGCATGAGGTTGGCGAACTTGATTAAATACGTGCTGGCCTGTGTTTTTTCGTTGTTCAACACAAAATGCTGAATGGAGTTGAGGGCGTTAAAAATAAAATGGGGGTTTATTTGAGAACGCAAAAGGCGGCTTTCAATCTGCAGGTTTTGATTTTCCAGTTCGATGTGTTTGTTTTTTTGCTTCAACCGGTATCTTATAAAGAGAAAGTAAGCCAATCCTGCCGACAGGAACAGAACGAGTAAAATGGTGAAAATGATCATTCTTTGTCGGGTGAGGTTTGATTTTTGCTCAATAATGGCCAATTTTTGTTCCGTTTTTTCTGCTGTGAGGCTCAATATTTCCTTCTCTTTTTTCTCGGTTTCGAACCGGGTTTGAAGTTCCGACAATCGGTTGCGGCTGTTTTCGTTGTTGATGCTGTCGTATAGGTTGTGGTATTTCACATGATAAAAATAGGCTTGCTTATAATTTCCTGTGTTGTTGTAAACCTGCGACAAAGCTTCTTCAATCTTGTAAATCAGCGTGTTCATGCCTTCTGTTTCGGCTACCTCAAGGCTTTTAAGCAAATGTTTCCCGGCCAGTTGATTTTGGTTCGATTTCAGGTAAATCAATCCCATGTTCAAATGCAACTCTGCCAATGTAAATTTACTTGAAATCATTTTTTCCAAAGCCAGTGCCTGATGGTAGGATAAAGTTGCCCGATCCAAATCGCCTTCATCCAGATACAGTTTGGCCAGATTACACAGGTTGTTCACCTTTTGTTCCTCATTTCCCAGCTCTTCATCCAGTTTCAACGCCAGTGTGTAATATTGAATGGCTTTGTCGTTGTTTCCCAGGTTTTTTTCTACAACTCCAAGATTGCCATATATGATTTCCATCATGGCCCTGTCGTTGATTTTCTCATAAAGTAACAGGGTTTGCAGGTAATATTTCTGCGAATTTTCATAGTCTTTCAAATAAGCATACAATCCGGCCATATTGGTGGTTAATTTGGCCATAGATTCGGGAGGTGCTTTGGCCAGTTCCCTGTATTTCAATGCATCTACAAAATAA
>PCUL01000162.1:37057-37768 GCA_002771745.1 Bacteroidetes bacterium CG18_big_fil_WC_8_21_14_2_50_41_14 | reverse complement strand
ATCTGACCTGTATTGCCAAGTGCTTTGCTGATATTCATCAAGTGTAGATGACTGGTATCTTCTGCCGATTCGAAAACATTTTTGAGCAGGGCGATGGATTTAACATTGTACACCAATGAACTGTCGAACTCCCCTTTTTGAAGGAAAAACATACCAATCTGTCCCTGCATGGTGGCTTCACTTTTCCGTTGCTTAAATTGTTTGGCATAGTTCAGTCCTTCTTTCATCATGATCAGAGAGGAGTCATAATTCTTCAAATAGAAATAGCCATAGGCCTTATTTGAATAAGCATGTATTCTTTCTTTTGACCACTCAAACTGCGACAGCAGGCTTAAGCCGGAGTCGGACCAGAGGATGGCTTGCCGGGGATTCGTTTTTGTCAGCCCATCGGCTAGTTGGTTGAAAAGCAATGCCTTCTCCGAACCGCTTCGTGATGATAACAAGGTAACCAGGCTATCGTTTATCTCGCTTTGCGAAAAAGCTGTCCGTCCGGCAACAATCCAGATACCAAGCATCATCAATTTACAAGCAGTTTTGAACATATAAAGCGATAAAATAGAAGGTTGCAAAGTACATAAAAACCGAAAACAAAACCAAAACGGCCAAATCCTTTTCAAAACCAACCGAATTTAGAATATGGCTTTTTTAGGAGATAAAGCCCATTTACATTTGCGCTATGTTTTATTGCTGGTAATCAGAAATATACGCATA
>PCUL01000162.1:34981-37031 GCA_002771745.1 Bacteroidetes bacterium CG18_big_fil_WC_8_21_14_2_50_41_14 | reverse complement strand
TTTCTTTAAATAAAAGCATTTCTAAATCAAAAACCCATAAACGATGACTAAAACTGTTGTACTATTTCTGGCCATGCTTTTCGTGACAAGCCTTACCATCGCGCAGGTAGCCATCAATGGCGACGGGACAGAAGCGGCTGCATCGTCCATGCTCCATGTTCAAAGTACCGACAAAGGCATGTTGATTCCCCGAATGACCACCCCGCAGCGAATAGCCATTTCGTCTCCCGCCACAGGTTTGTTGGTTTTTGATATCAACACCATCGGGTTTTGGTTTTTCGATGGAACAGATTGGGTGAATCTAAGTACCGGATCGCCTGCTATAATTCAGGATGCCGATGGCAACACCAAAATACAGGTAGAAGAAAGCACCAACGAAGACAAGATAAGATTTGATATGGCCGGCACGGAATATTTTGTGATGGATAAGGGGAATCTACAGGTAAACAACAATGGAAAAAACATTTACATGGGAGAGAGTGCCGGGCCATCCGCTGTTCAGGGAACCAACTACAACAATTTTATTGGTTACCTTTCGGGAAGTGCCAATACCTCTGGTTTTGACAACACGGCTGTCGGAGCCAACACACTGACAGCCAACACCACCGGAAGTTCAAATACCTCCCTTGGCAGGGCAGCCCTAAAAAGCAATACCACAGGAAATTCAAATACGGCAACAGGGTTAAATGCACTTACCTTAAATACCACCGGATCGAGCAATGTGGCCTATGGCTATTATTCGCTGAAGAGCAATTTAACAGGATCATTCAATACCGCCCTGGGGAGAGGAACATTATTGGCGAATACTTCCGGAACCCACAATACTGCCGTCGGCTTCACTTCGCTTGCTTCAAATACCACCGGAGGATACAATACGGCGATGGGCTACCAGACACTTACCCTGAATACCACCGGAGCCAATAATACCGCCGTTGGTCGTGATGCGGCGGCTCAAAACTCCACCGCAGTTTCCAACGTAGCCATTGGGGTGAGTGCGTTGTATAACAATACCACCAAAAGCCATTTGGTGGCTATTGGCGATTCGGCTTTGTATCATAACACCACAGGAATTGAGAACACGGCTATCGGATCAAAAGCACTATTGTTTAACACTACTGGGTCTATCAACACCTCAATTGGTTATGAATCCCTCTACTCCAACACCACGGGCAACTGGAACACCGCTAATGGTTTCCAATCTCTATATTCCAACACAGATGGATACCAGAACACCGCTAATGGATTTCGATCGCTCTACTATAACACTACAGGAAACTCTAACACCGCGAATGGTAATAGATCTCTATACTCCAACACAGATGGATACCAGAACACCGCTAATGGTACTAGTTCTCTCCTCCAAAACACCACAGGATACTTAAATTCCGCTTATGGATATTCTTCTCTCCGCGCAAATACCACAGGAACGGAAAATACAGCAATGGGGACTAATTCGCTTTACAACAATACTGATGGATATAATAATACAGCACTTGGGTATCAGGCGTTTTACAATGGAAGCAGTTTCGTAAATTCTACAGCATTGGGAGCTTATACAAATATATCGGCTAGTAATCAGGCACGCATCGGTCACTCAAGCGTTACCTCTATTGGTGGCTACGCCAACTGGACCAATGTGAGCGATGGCCGTTTTAAAACGGATGTAAAAGAAAATGTAGCCGGGCTCGATTTCATCATGAAACTTCGCCCGGTAACCTATCGTCTGGATATGGATGCCATCGCTGGTTTCACGAAAACACCCGACTCGTTGCGTCTCAAAAACAGTGAACAATTAAAGGCAGCAGAAATACAAATTGGTTTTATTGCCCAGGAAGTTGAGGCAGCTGCCAATTCATTAAACTTTGATTTTCATGGCGTTGACAAACCTAAAAACGACAACTCACATTATGGCCTCCGCTATGCTGAGTTTGTAGTACCCCTGGTAAAAGCAGTACAGGAATTGAGCAGCAAGAATGCTGAACTGGAAGAGGAAAACCTGTTGCTTAAAAAAATGAATACAGAAATCATACAAAGGTTGGAAAAACTTGAG
>PCUL01000162.1:27022-34965 GCA_002771745.1 Bacteroidetes bacterium CG18_big_fil_WC_8_21_14_2_50_41_14 | reverse complement strand
GGTTTTTTTCATTTTCTTTAAATAAAAGCATTTCTAAATCAAAAACCCATAAACGATGACTAAAACTGTTGTACTATTTCTGGCCATGCTTTTCGTAACAGGTACTTCCATTGCACAGGTAGCCATTAACATCGACGGGACAGAAGCGGCTGCATCGTCCATGCTCCATGTTCAAAGCACCGAAAAAGGCATGTTGATTCCCCGAATGACCACCCCGCAGCGAATGGCCATTTCGTCTCCCGCCACAGGTTTGTTGGTTTTTGATACCACCACCGGGGGATTTTGGTTTTATACAGGCAGTGCATGGTCTGATTTAAGTTCAGGCATTCCCAACAAACTTCAGGATGCCGATGGTAACACCAAAATTCAGGTAGAAGAATCAGCCAACGAGGACAAAATCAGGTTTGATATGGCCGGAACAGAATATTTTGTGATGGATAAAGGCCGCCTGTTGGTGAACAACAATGGCAAAAGTGTTTATATGGGAGAAGGTGCAGGGCCGGCAACAGTACAGGCAAATTCCTATAATAGCTATATCGGCTATTTTTCCGGAAGTTCAAATACCAATGGAGTTCAAAATGCAGCCTTTGGGGGATCGACACTACAAAGCAATACCATCGGATCATATAATACTGCTTTAGGATATACTTCTCTATTTTTAAATACTTCCGGAACCAACAATGCAGCAGTAGGTGCTTCTTCACTTTTTTTTAATACTACCGGAAATGAAAATATTGCAGTAGGTTCATTGGCTCTTTTTTTTAACACCACCGGTTCAAATAATACTGCCAACGGCAATCATGCGCTTTATACAAATACCACTGCCCATTCAAATGTAGCTTTAGGAACCAGTGCCCTATATTCTAATACTACACAAAGCAACCTGGTGGCTGTTGGCGATTCGGCATTATACCACAATGGTGCCGGATCAACTCAAAGTTACGAAGGAAGAGATAATACAGCTGTTGGATCAAAGGCTTTGTATGCTAATACTTTAGGAGAGGGTAATACTGCAACCGGAAAACAATCCTTATATTCAAACACTACCGGAGGTTACAATACGGCAAGCGGATCATCTTCTCTTCATTCAAATACCACCGGATCAAACAATGCTGCATTGGGTGCTCTTTCACTTGTCGATAATACCACCGGATCATACAATACGGGTACCGGATCGTACACGCTTTTCGGCAACACTACCGGATCGCGCAATACTGCAAATGGCTATTATTCACTCGCCTATAATCAAATAGGGGATGATAATGCTGCTGTCGGCTATAAGGCACTTTTTAAAACCAGCGGAAATGGAAATACTGCTATGGGATCTGATGCACTTTACTTTAATTCAACAGGTCATTCAAATGTGGCCATGGGTAAAGATGCTCTCCACTATAACACGGTAAATAGCAACCTGGTAGCCATCGGCGATTCGGCTTTGTATAAAAACGGCTTGGGGGCCGGTGCCAACGAAGGAATCGAAAATACAGCGGTAGGATCAAAAGCCTTAACCGCTAATACGACTGGCAGTTATAATTCATCTTTTGGTTTCGAATCGCTGATTTCAAATACAACAGGATGGGGTAATACTGCTGTTGGCGGTAATACGATGCTTTCGAATACATCAGGATATGGTAATATTGCCATTGGAAACCATGCTCTTAATGCAAATACTACAGGTACTTCAAATACCGGAATTGGTTATCGGGTCTTTCAATCCAATACAACAGGAGGGGGCAATACGGCCACCGGAAGTTCGGCTATGTATTTCAACTCAACAGGAATACGAAATACAGCAAATGGATATAGATCAGTATTTTCAAATTCCAGCGGAAATGATAATACCGGGATAGGTTATGACGCTCTTTATAACAATAGCACGGGTAGCAATAATACCGCCATTGGGTTTCAGGCTGGTTATAATGGCAATAGTTATTCAAATTCCACCTCCATAGGAAATGGAGCCAATGTAACTGGCAGCGATATGGTCAGGATTGGAAACGCTAGTGTTATTTCTATTGGTGGACAGGTTGGATGGACTACATTGTCAGATGAAAGATTTAAAAAAGAAGTGAGTAACAAGGTGCCAGGACTGGATTTCATAAAAAAGCTACGTCCTGTAACCTATCACTTAAACCTGGATGCCATCGCTCAATTTATGCATACCCCTGACAGTGTCCGCAACAGAATCTCAGAAGCGGCTAAAGAAGCAATTTTGCAAACCGGTTTTATAGCCCAGGAAGTGGAACAAGCGGCCTTGTCGTCAGGCTATGATTTTTCGGGAGTTGACAAACCTAAAAATGCAGAAGACTATTATGGCCTCCGCTATGCCGAGTTTGTGGTGCCCTTGGTGAAAGCCGTGCAGGAGTTGAATGAAAAAATGGAAAGCCAACGCAATGCAAATGTGGAGAATATTATAAATGAACTCGCAAAACTAAAGGCTGACAATGCAGCCAAGGACATGGAAATCTCTCAATTAAAAGAGATGATGGAAAAAATGCTATTTCGGCTGAATGCTTTGGATCAGGCGGGAAAATAACCTGCCATTTTTCCATAGAAAATTCAGATAGTGTGTTTTTTGTTTTTCAAGAGTTAGCTTCGGCAACCCGTCTTCTGGAGCAAGGACGGGTTTTGCTTTAATCAATAGGTTGGTGACAAACTGATGGCATAAATCATGGAATTCAATTCCGATATCCGGCGTAAATATTGGAATACAATTCCAATATTCGGCGTAAATTTTGGAATTAGGTGGCGACTTTTCGAATATTTTTAGTAATTTTGTTGGCACGTTATGCGAAAATATAGCGGTAGGCAAATAATTATTAGTCATGCGCAACAGGATTATTAAAGATCAAATCAAGGACAGATCGGAAAAAGATACCGGACGAATCATTGTATTGACGGGGGCAAGACAAACTGGTAAAACAACCCTCGCCAGAAAAGTTTTTGGCGACTACACGTATATTTCAATTGAAGACCCGGTTTTGAGATCAACTTATTCGGCCATGAACGCCGGTCAATGGAAAAGTTTGTATCCCAGAGCCATACTTGATGAAGTGCAGAAAGAGCCTTCATTAATCGAGAGCATCAAATCAGTTTACGATCAATGGGAAGAGCCACGATATGTACTTTTGGGCTCAAGTCAGCTACTTTTGCTTCAAAAAGTGAAGGAAAGTCTCGCCGGCAGGGTAAGCATTTACGAAATATTTCCATTAACCTTGCCTGAACTCTCGACACATTCTTGGACTGATGAAGTAAAAAAATCACTTTTTACGAGACTGTTAACAGAAGATGATTTGCCTGAGATATTGCCTTCATGGCTGCTGGATCAGGAAATGCCCAAAAAACAAAGTGCATGGGATCACTACAATAAATATGGCGGTTATCCTGCACTTTGCAACGACAACCTGACCGAGGAAGAACGCCATAGTTGGTTAAACAATTACGTTCACACCTATCTGGAGCGCGATGTGCGCGATTTGGCCAACTTTCGCGATTTGGAGCCTTTCATCAAGTTACAAAAGTTGCTTGCCACGAATACATCCACTTTGTTTAACGCCTCTGAATCAGCGAGACGTATCGGGCTAAACAGCAAAACTGCCCAAAGATACCTACAGTATTTTGAGATGAGTTATCAGCTTTTTATGTTGCCTGCCTGGGCCGGAAACCTGAACAAGAGACTGTCGAAAATGAATAAAATACACTTTATGGATTACGGCGTTTTACAAGCTGTTCTCCAAAAAAGAGGCAGAATGACCGGAAATGAGTTTGAGAGTGCCCTGGTTACTGAAATGTATAAGCAAATCAAAAACTACCAAATTCGTGCAGAAATGTTTCACTTACGCACACACGATGGCAAAGAAGTAGACCTACTGATTGAGCAGGAAGACGGCTTCTATGCTTTTGAAATTAAACAAAGTGAAAAAATTGACATTTCAGACGCACGGCACCTGCGGGGTCTGGAATCCTTGCTCAACAAACCCCTTAAAAAATCCTTCATCCTTTCGGCTGACCCACGAACTCAACTGTTTCACGATGGAAATGTGATTGCAGTGCATTTTACCATGTTTCTGGGGTGAGGCTGTTTTGGGTGATATGTTGATGATTCATCAATATAATGATACATCAGCGTATTCCAACACCGCTTTGGGAAGTAAAGCCTTATATAACCAGCGTGAAAATAATACCGGGGAAAGGCTCGGGAAATACAATATCGAAAAAAAAGAAAAAGAATTAACGGAACTTAAAGCGGCCAACGAAGCGAAGAATTTGGAAATCGCAGCATTGAAGGAGGCTATCGCCCAAATACTTTCCCGAATGAACGCACCCCGGTCAGCCGGGAATTAATTACTCTTTTAACCCGCTCCGGGTTTATTTTTAGAGTTAATCTGGTTAAGCTACCGCACCACCAACTTCGTAGCCGAAAGCATCCGGTTACCAGCTTGTAGGCCAACATAATAAAAACCCGGAGTCAATTCACTGATGGCGAAAGTTGGTGATCCCGTGTTCCCTTCAAGCGGTTTTATCCAAATCAGCTTTCCTGTTACCGAATATATAGCCAGTTTTAATGCTTCATATTCAGTACTTTGATAAACTACCGTAACACGATCGCTGGCCGGATTTGGGTAAGCAGCTACCTCATTTGAAATGCCTTCTTTAGATATTTCCGTGGTTCCGGTTGTTGGTGAAACTACCGATATACTCAAATCATCAAAATAAAATCCATCTTGTCGCAAATAGTTATCGCTCACCAATAAAAACTGAATTCGAATCTCTTGTTCAAGCCAGTCTTCCAAAAGCATTTCTTCCTGGATCCAGGTACTTTGAAGCCCATCAAATAAAGGTTCTCCTTCTGCCTGGTTTTCTGTCCCTGTCCGCGTGTATTTCCCCGAAAGTGCGGTCCAGTGGGTGGAGGTTTCGGCCCGAACCATCACCTGCACATAATCGTAACCTGCTTCAATTTCCCATTTGGCCCAAAACCTAAGAAAAGCAGCTTTTGCCTCCCGTAAATCAATCACCGTATCAAGCATTAGAGCTGAATTTTCGTTGTTTTGGTAATTGCCAAAGGGAGAATCTGTAATGGATTGTATGGGTGAATGCGATTCCGCCTGCGTAATCCCCCATTTATTGGAAACCCAATAGGATTCGCCTTCAAAATCTTCATTAAATATCTCGACTTCGGTACCAAAAACCCGACTAATGGTATCGTCTGACACAAATTGACCATTGTCTACAGTTAATAAATACCTGAAGATAGTCCCTATTTCTATATCCGGATTGAGATTAAAAGAAATAGAGTCTGTTTTCACCTCAAGGAGGTCCATGCCTGAAAACACGACGGGAATTCCTACTGACAAAATATATTCATCGAGGGGGGTTATGGAAACAGTAAATACCCCGCCATCTGCCAATCCAAGCCTTTTCAACTCAAAGGTTTCGTGCCCGTTTAACTCCTCTATGGCCATGGCCGACAGGCTGGAAATTTCAGCATAGTGTAACAACAACCGCGCGGCAGTCAGGCTTTGAAATACATTTTCCTGACAAAGTGGAATAATCCTGCTCATGGTAGGCCAAAACCCATCGCCCGGACCACCTATTTCGGGAACAAAGGCAAAAATTTGTTCTTTCACCAATTCGTCTCCATACATCCAATCATTTGAATCGCCATTGGTTGGGTATATGGTGGTGCTGGCAGGGCCATATACATAGTTGTTCTCCTGAGTCATGATGCGGGCAAAATCATTCATTATTTCTTCATCAGGCGAAACGTCCGGCTTGTAGCCCCATGGATATAACAACAGGTTGCTGTATGAATGGTAATTGAGCGCTATTTGAAATTCATGTTCGGCGCAAAACTGCCGCATATTGCGGGTTTCCGGCTCCGACATGGGTGCATTTCCACGATAAGTTTCCTCTTCGCCTATGGGTGAGGAACCATTGTCGTCATAACCCCACATGTAGGAATAATTGCGGTTGATATCTACACCATAGCTCCCGTCACCGTTGATGTTCCGGTTTTTTCGCCACATGCCCCCACCGTTGGGATTGTTGAGCCGGTTGAATTCATATCCATCGGGGTTTACCACGGGCACAAAATACATTTCTGTATGGTCCACAAGATAGCTTATCTCAGGATGGCTATCGTAGTTTTCGAGTAAATACCACATATAATAAACAAGCGATTGAATACTCATGGGCTCACGGGCATGATGCAAACCGGTATACAGAATTTCAGGTTCATCCTCGTTGATGCCGGGATTGTCGGAAATCTTTACCCAATAGATCATGCGGCCATCGTGGGTTAGGGTATCAGTCGAAATGGGTAACCTGAAGCTGATCAAATCTGGATACAGGCTGGCCATTTCATCTAACTCAGCCAGGGCTTCATCGAGCGTGTAATATCCCGCCATGGTCCCCAGTTCAAAATGATCGGGTACCGGATAAAGATCGTTGATGTCCCGTTCGGGAATCAGGTTTCTTTCGGAGGCGGCCCTTTCTGCGTAGAACTTTGTGACATCCGCAACCAGAACTTCGTACCGGATATTTTCTTCATCAAAACGACCTAACAAGTTGGTGTTGAGGTCGGTTTCGAGAAATACATTTTTTCTGTAAGTACCTTCGGTGATATCTATTCCAAGCGCGGCCAACTGGTTGAGGGTTTCTTTTTCGAGGTATATCCTCACTTTGGAATATTGATCCTGTGCAAAAGTGTTTCCTTTGAACAAGGTCAAAAGTAAAATTAAAGAAAGTAGGGTAAATTTTTTCATCATGTTCAGAATTCTATGTAAAATGACAAGTGCCAATGGCCAAAGGTTGTCAGTCACCCGATTGTTCCAATGAACCTTATCGATTAAATGCCGGAGTTCGCCCACAACCTTGTCGAAATAGTCCTCTTTCAGGTTCACTACTTAAAATGAAGCATCTGTTCATGCCGCAAAGGAAATTGAAATTTCTAAACAAATGAGTTGGTGGAAAAAATATATTAGGTGTTGGATAAATCTTACAATTAATCTATCTTCCCAAATGGATAACCAATGACGAAATCTTGATATAGTTAACATGAATTTTATTTGACAAATCAAAAGAGAAGTTTGTACCTTTACTGCTGAAACCTAATTAATTGAAAGAAAAGCTCATCTAAATGAATACAACGCAAAGCCTGTTTGAGGGAGTAATTGTCATGGTGGCCATTATATCGCTCGTCGTTTTACTTAAAAAATTCACCGTCCTGAAGAAGGACGACAGTTTGTTGTTCAGCCGAATTGTTTTACAAGTCACGCTGCCGGCCCTCATTTTTTCTTCGCTGGCAGTAAAGGTGTTCGACGATCGGTTTGTCATCATGGCGGCCATCATGGCGGTTGTTGAAATTGGAATGATCATCCTGGCCTGGCTGTTGGCCAACCTGTTCAAGTTTCAACGGGGTGAAAAAGGAGCCTTGATTTTGGTTTCAGCATTCGGCATGACCACCATGCTCGGTTATCCCATCATACAACAAGTTTTTCCGAACAACCCGTTGGCCATGGAAGAAGCTGTGGTAACCAGCGAATTTGGGGTTGGCCTGTTGCTGTTTATCCTGGGACCTTTAATTGCCATGTATTATGGTGAATCGAAGGTGGAGGGGAAGTTCATCATGAAATCGGTACAAAAGTTTTTCGTGTCACCCATTTTTATTTCCCTGGTAGCCGGAATTGCCGTTTCTTTTATCCCCATCGACCATAATAACCAGGTATTTACTACCATGATCCGTTTTTTTGAGCTCATCGGCAATGCAAACCTGCTGATGGTAGCCATTACCATCGGATTAATTATCGAATTTAAGCAGTTTAAAAACATTTACTTGTTTTTGGGAATGGCCGTTTTGTTAAAACTGATTGTAAAACCTTTGCTGGCCGTTTGGCTCACCAACGACCCCCGTTTCACGGATATGATGCGTGAAATTGTGGTGA
>PCUL01000162.1:24599-26985 GCA_002771745.1 Bacteroidetes bacterium CG18_big_fil_WC_8_21_14_2_50_41_14 | reverse complement strand
ATTTAGTGTGAGTTTGTTATTTATCGAGGTATTTTAGATCAGAAACTCATGCATGGAGATAATGCAACCTTAATTAGATAATTAATTCTGGATGAATTTAATTGTTAATCAACATATAAAGTCATGAAATACACAAAAGCAATTTTATCACTTATTGTTGTGGCAGTATGTGTCGGAAGTCTTGTTTTTCTGGTAAAACAAAGTAATCCTGCATCAACCAACAAATCCACTGCTGAAAAGCAGAAAATATCAAAAGAACTCAATCATGCATCAAAGGCCCTCTATAACGCGGAAGTTGAGTATTTGAAAACCCGTGATCCTAACACCAACGCTGTTCCGGCCAGCATAAGGGCTAAAGAATTATCATTTGCCGCTACTTTGCCTGAGAAAAAAAATGCCGGCAGAAGCCAGAATTGGATTCACCGTGGACCCGTAAACATGGGAGGCAGGATGCTGTGCGTGGCATTTGATGTCGAAGATGAAAATCACATGCTGGCAGGAAGTGCATCGGGTGGTATGTGGCAATCAACAGATAAGGGACTTTCGTGGGAAAAGGTAACCCCTGCCAATGGTGAGCAAAGTGCTACCTGCATCGCTCAGGATACCAGACCGGGCAAAACAAATACCTGGTATTATGGTACCGGTGAGATTCTCAATACCACCGAAAGAAATGTGAGTACAAACGTGCGAACCATTGGTGTAGGAAATGGCATTTTCAAATCAACCGATCAGGGGGCATCGTGGCAACCGCTAACTTCTACTCTTGGAGGCAACCAGGGCGAACTCGAAGAGGTATTTCAAGGAATATGGCGAATTGTTACCGATCCCGCTTCAGCGGATAAAGACATGGTGTATGCAGCCTGTTACGGAGCCATCATGCGCAGCGAGAACGGTGGAGAGTCCTGGGACATTACACTGGGTGATTTAACCAACAAATCTTTCGCTACAGATATTGCCATCACCTCCGAAGGGGTGTTGTATGCCGCCTTGAGTTCTTATTCTACCTCCATCATGCGGCCGCAAAAAGCAGGTATTTGGCGCTCGGAAGATGGTATTATCTGGACTGAAATCACTCCCGAAGGGCTTCCTGATGTCACACGTGTGATGAAGCTTGCCCTGGCACCATCCAACGAAAATGTACTGTATCTGATGACGGAAAAACCGTCGGCAGTCAATGTTCCCTACTCGGGAATTTTTAATTCTGACAACACTTTTTGGAAATACACCTATAGTGAGACCAACGGTTCCGGAACCTGGGAAGACAGAACCGAAAACATGTTCGGTCACGGGAAAGGTGACTTCCTGAGCTATCCAAATGCCCTGATTTCTTATGGCGGTTATACATTCGTATTGGGAGTTAAACCCGACGATGAAAACGTCGTGTTCATGGGGGGTATGAGTTTGTTTAGATCGGATAACGGTTTTGCCGACAGCCTCCAAACTACCTGGATGGGTGGCGATCCGTTCGATATGGATTCCATTCACATGCTCCATCCCGATCAGCATGGGTTGGCTTTTCTTCCGTCAAACCCCAAGGTATATTATGCTGCATGCGATGGAGGGATTGTGTATACGGAAGATTGCATGGGTGATCCTGTTTTCTGGACACGAAGAAACACGAATTTGATTACTTCTCAATTTTACTCTGTTACCATCGATCGTGCCGGTGAAGGCGATGATTGGGTTCTTGGCGGATTGCAGGACAATAACTGGTATTATTCGGTAACCGATGATCCCGGACAGTGGTGGTTTAGCGTGGATTTGTATTACGATGGATTTTCGTGTAAGCTTGCTGATTATCATGAATATGCCATTGTAGCTGCTTATAGTGGCAATATCTGGACTACCCTGTTTGATGAGGATATGCATACAAAAGATATTTTTTACCAAACTCCTGACACGCTTTTGAGTTTCTATAATCCCATCATCGGATCGAATCCGGCATTCCCTTTTTATTGCAATTTCGCACTCGATCCAAACAACAACAGTACATTTTACCTGCCTACAATTAACAGCATCTGGCGTAAAGAGGATATGAAAGCAGCCGCTTCGGACACCTCCCTGAGAAACGTTGGATGGACCAGGTTAAATAACATTAACCTGAGTGAATCAGTGGAAATTACCGCACTTTCTTTATCAACAAATCCGGCCAACACGCTGTTTTATGGAACCAATAACGGTCATGTGTACAAAATGGCAAATGCACATACGGGTGATCCTGTGCCGGTTGAAATTACCGGAGACGATTTCCCGCTCAATGCTTATGTGGCCTGTATTGATGTTGATCCTGCCAACGCAAACAAACTGTTTACCGTGTTTTCAAATTATGGTGTAAAGAGTGTTTATTATACCGAAAATGGCGGAACAAACTGGACACACGTTAGCG
>PCUL01000162.1:24258-24553 GCA_002771745.1 Bacteroidetes bacterium CG18_big_fil_WC_8_21_14_2_50_41_14 | reverse complement strand
CAGGTGGGTAAAATCTCTTAATTTTGATGGTGGCACGGTATATTTTGCAGGAACAAGTGTGGGGTTATATTCCACCACTTTTCTACAAGGCGATACAACCTTGTGGGAGCATGAGGGCTCTCAGAATATGGGTAGTATTATGGTAGATATGATTGATGCACGTGAGTCGGATGAGTTTGTTGCCGTTGCCACTCAAGGCAACGGAATCTATAGCACAAATTACATTCCTTCTTCATCCGTTGGTGAATCTCAGGACAATCAGGTTGTAAAACTGAATAATTTTCCAAACCCATTT
>PCUL01000162.1:904-24238 GCA_002771745.1 Bacteroidetes bacterium CG18_big_fil_WC_8_21_14_2_50_41_14 | reverse complement strand
GAATGATCAGGCCTCTTTTCTCAGGACAAAAGCAAAAAGGAACCCATTCTTTCGGGTTGCAATCCGATGGCCTAAGCCCGGGCATGTACCTGGTTCAATTAAAGCTGGATCATTCAGTTTATATTCACAAAATAGTCATTGGAAACTAAAAGAAATACCATGATTGAAAACCCCGAAGAGATTGTTGACCAAAATCTGCTAACAGATGAAAGAGGCAGGAGAATTCAAACTGATCTGGGCGATTCAACCTGGGGGCAATTGATTTTCCCGTCTCTCGTAGAACGTCAGGCTAAAACTAATGATGGTTTACGTGTGGTGATTTTTGGAAGTTACCTGCTTGGATATTTGTTGACGGAGACACTCCATGAATTTGAAAGACAACATCCTTCACGGTTAAATATGGTGGGGCTGGTAACCGATGATCCTGCAAGTCCTGCGGCAAAAATATCTGTAAAACGTCGCATCTGGCGAAAATACGACCAGCAGGAAACCATCCACCTCGAAACGGCCATGATTGAGACAGGATTAAAAAGCGGTGTGCCTGTCTATACTGGAGCGGTTAAAACTGAATATTTCAGGGCTTTGCTAACTACATGGAATCCGGATGTGATTCTGGTTTGTGTTTTCGGGCAAATCATCGATGAACCCATTATCAACTATCCTAATCTTGGGATCTACAACTTTCACCCGGCAGATTTACTCGCCGGCCATGGTGCAGGGCCACAACCTTATCAGGATTTGATCGACCGTCAGGCCAATACCTCCAAAGTGACCATTCATCAGCTGACAACCGATTTGGATTCCGGACCCATCCTGGGGCAATCGCCTCCGGTGAATGTGAGATTTGCTGATGGCAGCATGACCGATAATGTACTGGTTTTGGATGATAAAATGCTTCAACCAATAGATGTGATGGGTGCCCTTTTAATAAAAACGCTGATTCTACATCAGGAAGCAGGCATGAAAGGAGCCATACATAAACTTGATTTTGCACGGCATTTTAAACCGGAAATCCGGGAATGGCTGATGAAGCCGATTGCTTTAACAACGCCATCGCACAGTTTGCCAGAACCTTCGGAATATGTGGATTTTCAATTGTGAAGGGTTGTCCGGCAGGTTTCGGTTATTAATAATCACCCATCAATCCCGGCTCACAGTGATCAGGAACAGCATAAAAGCCATACGTTAATGGTTGTCAATTACCCGGTTATTCCAATGAACCGTATTGATCAGGTGCTGAACATCTCCAATAATAAACCGGATGACAGGATCGAGTGAATCATTGTTTGGCGTTGTGTTGAAGTAAAGTGCCCCACGTAAAAAATGGCTGGTGCTGTCGGTAATAAAAAACTGATAAGGCGAAGCGGCTCCGCTTCCTTCGATCCGGTAAGTCAATCCAAACACTTGTCGTTCCCGATCGTAAATAACACTGTCGTTGATAGCGTCTGCTTTTGGTATGTGTTTGGATACAAGTGTGTATGCGTCCTCCAGGTAAGTGAAGAGATTATCTGAAACCTGTTTATAACTTAAATGCAAGGTGGCATGATATTGCGGGTAATTGAGGTTGATCCAGTATTTTTCATTGGGAGCCTGAGGGTCGGGTGTAATGGTGGTATACTCGGGATATTCAAACAGATAAGGCAATGAGCTGTCGGAGGAAATAAAGCTTTTAACGGGTAACTCAATTCGGAAATAGCCCCTGGGTTTAGGGCTGTAATGGGAGTCGCATGCCATGGTAGCGATCATGAGCAAAACAAAAAACAAGCCCGGGCGAATGATTTGATTATCCATTTGGTTTTTTGTTGACTGGAGGAATGACAGAAACTTCGATTTCTTTTATTTTACGCTCATCGGCATCATGAATAATAAACTCAAATTTCCGGTATTTTATTTTATCGCCCTTGCTGGGAATCCTTCCTTGTAATTCGAGAATAAGACCTCCAAGCGAATCGGCTTCGCCTACCACCTTATCGAAATAATCATCCTTTAAATGCAGGATTTTATAAAAGTCGTTTAGCGTGGTTTTAGCTTCAAACAAATAATGGTTGTTGGGCAGGAGTTTATATTTAAACTGATGTGGTTCTTTATCAAACTCATCGCTGATATCGCCTACGATTTCCTCGATGATGTCTTCCATGGTGATGATTCCCGAGGTACCTCCATATTCATCTACCACGATGGCCAGGTGGTTTTTCTTTTCACGGAATTCCTGTAACAGGTCGTTAATTTTTTTGTTTTCAGGAACGAAAAAAGGAGGCCGGATCAGGCTAACCCAATGTTCAAAATCCGGTTGATTCAAATAAGGAATCAGGTCTTTGATGTAAAGGACCCCAAGCACCTGATCAAGTGATTCCTCGTACACAGGAATGCGGCTAAAGCCCGACTCCAGTACAGTTTGAACCACTTCCTGGTAGGGGGCCGATTTGTCAATGGCCGTAATATTGACCCGCGACTGCATGATTTCGGTAGCCTCAGTTTCGCCAAAAGTAGCGATGCCTTTCAGTATTTTCTTCTCATCGTCCGTGATGTTTTCCCCCGCGGTAAGGTCGATGGCATCCGAAAGATCGCTCATGGTGATATAATGGCCTTTCTTTTTGATTTTCTTATCGATGAGGTTAGTTGAATTGACCAATATGCTGCTCAAAGGACTAAAAAAAGAAACTAAAAATCGCATATTCCCCACCATAAGGTTTGCAAACATCATGGGCTCTTTATTGGCCAGTATTTTTGGGATGATTTCACCAAAGATAAGAATGACAGAGGTCACCAAAACTACTTGTATGATAAAAACCGTGATGTAATTCACCTCCGGTGAAATCAGGTTATTTAGGATAAACGATGACAGGATCACGATACTTACATTTACAAAGTTGTTGGTTATCAGAATAGTAGATAACAATTTTTTTGGTTTTGTAAGCAAGGCCAAAATAGCCCGGTCATTTTTTTCACCCCGGTTTCTCATCTGCTCCAAATCGGAAGGATTAAGTGAAAAAAAAGCGGTTTCAGTACCGGAAATAAGTCCTGAGATGATGAGCAATGCGACCAAAAATAACAATGAAATAATTGTCATACCCGAAAATCCCGTGATGAGCGGTTCTTGTATGAGACTGATAATACTTAAAGGGTCAAGATCGTCGCTTCCCAAAGTAATTAATTGGTTTAGTTTAAAAACGTGGCAAATGTACAATTAAAATCATTGCTGCATTATCAATCAACTGATATTTAGAATGGAAGGTCATCTTCAATAGAAGATGGTGAGGGCGTTGATCGGGTATCAGGCATTGGTTCATTTTCTTCCTGATTGTTTCTCGGCTCTGCTGATGGTGTTGAGGGATCGTTGCCGTGTGGTTTGGCCAGCATGTGAATTTTTTCAGAAAGAATTTCGGTGATATATTTTTCGTTACCGTCTTTGTCGCTGTATTTGCGATTTTTTATTTTTCCTTCAATATACACCAAATCCCCTTTGGCAATGGCTTTTTCTGCCAGGTACCGGTATCCCACGATGTTGTGCCATTCGGTTTGGTCTTTCCATTCGTTGGTAGTCCTGTCGCGGTAGCTTTCGGTGGTGGCCAGCGAAAAACTTATTTTTTTTGTTCCATCATCAAAGATGAAAGTTTCAGGGTCTTTACCGATCCTTCCAATTAATATCACTTTGTTTAATCCTGCCATGTTACTTCTGATTATTTGGTTGTTCGAGTTACTATTCTATTAAATTAACATCACGTAAATACCTCTCTACGAGCACGGGTACAGGATATTCCGATAGTGAAGTTTGATTTATCAAAAGTAATGATTTTATTAAGTTAGCGGGGATGACACCTGAAATTTGAATAGAAATAAACCTGGCCCGGAGGATGCGGTGTGTGAGCAGGTGTTTGTATTCGTTTGAAACTTGCGTAATGTTAAATGAATTATTGGGTAGCCAACCATTGTCAATGGCCTGATGGATGGCCTGATCGAAGGGCAGTGGCTGATGTGTTTCGAAGGATGGAAAATCGAACAGATTGGCCCATATCCCCGTACTTTTTCGTTGATTTAAAAAAAAATGAGTGTGCTCATTTGTGGTGACCGAAATCACATAATAAGTAAGGTATCTGGTTTTTTGTTTTGCCTTGGGCGCTTTTACCGGAAAATCGCCTTGTTGATTATGGGCAAAAGCGAAACAGATGCTTTGAAGCGGACATGCCAAACAATCGGGGTTTTGTGGCTTGCATACCAGGGCACCAAGTTCCATCATGGCTTGGTTGAAAAGGGCAGGGGAGTGTTTTGACATCAACTCTTCGGTCAGCACTAAAAATTGTGTATGCGCCCTGGATGAATTGATAGGGGTGTCGATGCCATAGAGCCTTGAAAGAACCCGGTACACATTTCCGTCAACAACACCATGGGGCATATTAAAGGCCATTGATGCAATGGCTGCTGCCGTATACGACCCAATTCCAGGTAATTTTATCAGCAAATTCATGTTTTTTGGAAACTCGCCATGGTAGGTGCTGACAATTTCTCTGGCCGCTTTTAACATGTTGGTAGCGCGGCTGTAATACCCCAATCCCTGCCACAACTTAAAAACATCCTGCTCGTTAGCAGAAGCAAGCGATACAATATCGGGATATTTTTGGGTAAACCTGATATAATAGGGTAAGCCCTGATCTACACGTGTTTGTTGCAAAATGACCTCTGAAAGCCAGATATAGTATGGATTTGATGTTTGCCGCCAGGGCAATTGCCTCTCGTTTTTTTGGTACCACACCAGGAGTTTTTTGATAGAATTGTTCATGGGGCGCCGAAATTACTTATAAAAGAACAGATTAGAATAAAAAAAAACTCAATAATTCTTTTTTTTATTAAAAAAGTACTACTTTTGCCAACCGAACTAAAAAACTAATATTTAATCATTTAAAATAATTTTGATATGACAAAGGCAGAAATTGTAACCGAAATCGCCAACAAAACCGGAATCGAGAAAATAGCTGTACAGGCAGTTGTTGAATCCTTCATGGAAACCGTTAAACAGACAATGGTAGTAGGTGAAAATGTGTATCTCAGAGGTTTTGGTAGCTTTATTATTAAAAGAAGAGCAGAAAAAACCGGTCGTAATATTTCAAAAAACACGACCATCATTATTCCGGCTCACAATATTCCTGCATTTAAACCCGCTAAAACTTTTGTTAGCGAAGTAAAAGGAAAATAATTTTCATTTAATAAATTTGCATTATGCCAAACGGAAAAAAGAGGAAAAGACATAAAATGTCGACCCACAAACGTAAAAAACGTTTGAGGAAGAACAGGCATAAGAAGAAATAAGTGTTTCTTTTGAGCGATAACACAGGTTCTTACTTAGTGCCTGTGTTATTGCATTATTATACTTCCTTACAATATTGTTTGTCCCAAACATCATCTTAATTGTAATAGCTTTGTGCTATTGTATTAACTTCTTAAATCTTACATGTGAATAGAGAATTAATTATCGATTCAAATCTGTCGGAGGTTAATATTGCGTTACTTGAGGACAAAAATCTGGTAGAATTAAATAAAGAGCAGACCAACAACAAATTCGCCGTTGGCGATGTGTTTTTGGGAAAGGTGAAGCGCATTATGCCTGGCCTGAACGCTGCTTTTGTTGACGTTGGTTATGAAAAGGATGCTTTTTTGCATTATCTCGATTTGGGACCACAAATTCGCACCTTTAATAAATACGTCAAACTCGGGTTGCTGCAAAAAGCCCATCTGACTTCTCACGAAGAAATGGTGCCCGAGAAAGATATCGAAAAAACCGGAAAAATTAACCAGGTGTTGATCAGCGGTCAGCAAATATTGGTGCAGATTGCCAAAGAGCCCATCTCTACCAAAGGACCGCGTATCACCACTGAAATTTCATTCCCCGGCCGATTTATTGTACTGCTACCATTTTCCAATAAAATTTCCATCTCTCAAAAAATCAGGAGCAAAGACGAGCGTAATAGGCTCAAACGACTGATAATGAGTATAAAACCAAACAATTACGGTGTTATTATCCGGACGGTTGCCGAAAACAAAAAAGTGGCCGAACTAGATACCGACATGCGCGACTTGGTTGGAAAATGGGAAAGTATTATTGGTAAACTACCTCATCTTCAGGCACCGCATAAGGTACTGAGTGAATTGGATCGAACCTCCCAAATACTGCGTGATGTGTTAAACGAATCGTTTAACTCAGTTTACGTAAACGATCCAATTCTATATGAAGAAACCAGGGCTTATCTCGGAACCATTGCCCCCGAAAAAAAAGACATCGTAAAACATTATAAGAGCCGCTTACCCATTTTTGAGCATTTCGGAATTGATAAACAACTCCGTAGTTCCTTTGGTAAAACGGTCACTATTAAAAGCGGCGTGTACCTCATTATTGAGCATACCGAAGCGTTGCATGTAATTGATATTAACAGTGGTCATCGCGTAAATAAAGATAATTCGCAGGAGCAAAACGCACTTGCCGTGAACCTGGAATCTGCAATCGAAGTGGCTCGCCAGTTGCGTTTACGCGATATGGGAGGCATTATCGTGGTAGATTTTATCGACCTGCATGATGCGAAAAACCGCCGTGCCTTGTATCAAAAACTAAAGGATGAAATGGCCAAAGACAGGGCTAAACACACCATCCTTCCTCCTACTAAGTTTGGATTGATACAAATTACCCGTCAGCGGGTGCGGCCGGAAACTACCGTTCCTGTACTTGAAAAGTGTCCGGTTTGCGCTGGCAGTGGCGAGATCAAGTCAAGTATGATGATTGTCGATGAAATTGAAAACAACCTGAATTATTTGATTCAGGACCAAAATCAGAAACACCTGACCATTGGTGTCCACCCTTTCATTGAAGCCTATTTGAAAAAAGGCCTGTGGAAATATCAGGTAAGGTGGTTTTTGAAGTATAAACAGTGGGTGATTATCCATGGTTTACACGACTTTCATTTTATGGAATATCAATTTTACGATCGAAATAAAGAGATTATTAAACATTAAGCTCAGTACCAAAACTAAAAAAGCTGAATCCATGGATTCAGCTTTTTTAGTTTCATGCTCAACCAGGCTGATATCAACCCGGTTCTAAATTTCTCTATTGTTTCTCAGGATGAATGCTCAACACGGGTATTTGCGCGTGGTTTACCATTTGAGAAGCAAAGGGACCCAGCACCAAATTGCTGGTGGTAGTTTCCTGTTCGGTCATAATTGAAATTAGATTTGCTTTGATGCTATCAGCGTATTCCAATGTTGCATCGGTAATATTATCTGCTTCAAGAAAAACTGATTTGAACCTCACTTCGTTTTCTTTCAGGTATTCTTCTGCCTGTGCTATGTAATTTTTAATCCGGTACCTGATGTCGTCCGATTGGGTGGTATACAACCCCAATAAGTGGATCTCTGAATTAAAATACTTAGCCAGAAGCGCCGTCAATGGAAGCTTTTCGCGCGTGCAAATGGTGCTGTCCATGGGGCAAACAATCCGTTTCAGGTCTGTGTTTATATCGGTACCTCCCCGGATGGTGATAATAGGTATCTTGCTGCTGCTTACAATGCGGTTGGCATTGCTTCCGATCCAGAATTCTTCAAATCCTGTAGAACCATGTGTTCCAATTACAATTAAAAAAGCATGCGCTTCTTCTGCCGCATCGCAAATCTCTTTATACACTTTCCCTTTACGGATTTCATAAGTCATGGTTTGATCACCAATATGGTATCGGTAAGTTTTTACCAATTCTTTAAATCTGTTGGTTACCTCTTTTGTAATGTTGTCAGGTTCTACTGAAAAAATTTCTTTTGAATAGTCCAGATGGTTTATCCAAACCATCCTGATTCCGGCTTTTGCGTTGTGGGCAATGGTGATAGCATGTTCTAAAGCATTGATGGAGCAGTCGGAAAAATCGATGCCGACTAAAATGGTTTTACTCATGATCGTGTGTGTTTGGGTGTAATGATAAACTCGGGAAACTTATATCATCCTGAATGACCCATGCACTCGGGTAATTCAGCGAAATTTGCAAAAGAAAATTTTCGGCCTCCAGGCGTGTACGAAAGTCACCAACACGAACCCGGTAATAGGGTTCCCGAAAGGTAATATAGGAATTGATTTCAGGATATTTCTCCGAAAAATCAACCGTAAGCTCCTTAGCTTCTTGTAATGCCTGGTTGCCCGATTCCATTAATAATTGTATTCTATATCCCGGAAAAACCGGAAAAGCCTTGTTATACGCGATATGTAATGCTACAATATCATCAACCTTCGGCTCGGTAATGAGGGCGTTATCTGTTTCATACAATGTTTGCGCTTCTGCTAAGGATGAGGCAAACAAACAAAATATCAAACCGGGTAGTAGAAATAGTTTCATTTTTAAAACAAAGTTAATAATGACTTTCTTTTGACCTGACACTTAATATAGGAATAACTGAATTATTGATCAACTGTTGTGAATAGGCGCCTAAAAATTTATTTGCAGAAGTGGTTCCCTGATCGGTCATGATCGAGATCAAATCAATCTGGTTGTTTTCGGCATATTTTAAAATGGAAACCGCTACATTATCGGCTTCTGTTTTCTCAACTTTGAAGGATACATTTTTGTCATTCAAACATTTTGTAGCTTCTTCGCTGAATTTAGCAATCCGTTTCCTGATGAGGTTTACAGGTGTATTGTAAACTTCGAGCAAATGGATGGTGGCATCAAATCGACGTGCCAGTTCTGCTACCATGGGAAGTTTTTCCTTTGTTTCGAGGGTGCTGTCAAGCGGGAGCAGGATGTTTTTAATATTGGGATGAATCTGGTATTGACTCCTGATAGTGAAGATGGGGCATGGTGCCTGAACAACAATTCGGTAGGCGTTACTACCGATCCAGAATTGCTCGTAACCTGAAACACCGTGCGTACCTGAAAAGATGAAATCTGCCTCGATGCTGCGCGCTGCTTTGGCTACCTCCTGATAAACCTTTCCCCTGCGCAAGATGATATGAATTTTACCTTGAGGGGTTTTTCCCTGATATTCTTTAGCCAGTGAATCTAAAAGGTTCTTCGATTCAATGCGTAATTCGCCTGCAATAGTATCGGCCATGCCTTCGACGATTTGTGAGTTATCAACCCAAACAAGGTGTATTGAAGCATCTAACTTATGGGCATAAACTATTGCATATTCAAGGGCATGAATCGAGTTTTTAGAGAAATCGATTGCAACTAAAAGCGTTTTCATAACTCAAATTTTTAATGATCTGTAATTACCCAAGACTAACTCTTTGCAATGCTGCTAAGTTATTGAAAAAATTCATACCATCAACTTCCCTGGTCGATTTTTCATTTTTTGCGTTACTTTTGTGAAAAAGAATCACCTGATGAACAAAAACCTGGATGCTTCCGCATCGAGCCTTAGCGGAGGCGACATTGAGATAGAGAGAACCCTTCGTCCCGGGCATTTTGAGCATTTTTCGGGACAACCCAATGTAGTCGACAACCTGAAAATATTCGTCCAGGCTGCCCGTTTACGTGGTGAAGCGCTTGACCATGTGTTGCTACATGGTCCCCCCGGATTAGGCAAAACGACGCTGTCGCACATTATAGCAAACGAACTGGGTGTCAATTTGATTACCACCTCAGGTCCGGTGTTGGATAAAGCCGGCGATTTGGCAGGTTTGCTTACCAACCTGGAAAAAAATGATGTGCTCTTTATTGACGAAATCCATCGCCTGAGTCCGGTGGTGGAGGAGTATTTGTATTCGGCCATGGAAGATTATAAAATCGATATTATGATCGAGACCGGCCCCAATGCACGTTCTGTACAAATCGTTTTAAATCCTTTTACCCTCGTGGGTGCCACTACCCGATCAGGATTACTCACAGCACCATTGCGCTCCCGCTTTGGGATCAACTCGCGCCTGTCGTATTACGATGTCAACACCCTAACGAAAATCGTTAAACGATCGGCAAATATATTAAACGTTGGAATTGATGAAGTGGCCGCACTCGAAATTGCCGGACGAAGCCGGGGAACGCCTCGAATTGCCAACTTGTTGTTGCGCCGGGTGCGCGATTTTGCCCAAATTCTCGGAAACGGTACCATCGATCTGGCTATTTCACAGGTGGCACTTACTGCACTCAATGTGGATAAACATGGTCTCGATGAAATGGACAACCGAATCCTGACCACCATCATCGACAAGTTTAAAGGAGGACCGGTGGGGATTACCACCTTGTCAACTTCCGTTGGAGAAGAGAGCGGAACCATCGAAGAGGTGTATGAGCCGTACCTGATTCAGGAAGGATATATCATGCGAACTCCACGTGGCCGCGAAGCTACCGAGTTGGCATACAAACATCTGGGAAGAATTAAACATCCCGATCAGGGAAAACTTTTTTAATCTGTTGTTCTATCATGCTCATTGCCGGACTTACAAAAGCATCGTTAAGTGATTCAATCAAATCAAAAGCACTGGAGCTTGGTTTTTATGGTTGTGGAATTTCTGAGGCGGTATTTTTAGAAGACGATGCGCGACATATGGAGCAATGGCTCGAAGAAGGATGTCATGGGGAGATGACTTATCTGGAGAAGAACCGGGGAAAAAGGTATCATCCGGCACTCTTGCTGGAAGAAGCCAGGTCAGTAATTACGGTACTCTATGATTATTATCCTGAAATCACCCTTCCATCGGAGGACAATTATGTGATATCGAAATACGCCTATGGCAACGATTACCATTTTGTGATGAAAAACAAACTCAATGAGTTGCTGGCCTTTGTTGAAGAACAAACCGGTGAACGGAAAGCGAGGGCGTTTGTGGATTCGGCACCCATGCTCGACCGGGCCTGGGCGCACAAAAGCAGATTGGGTTTTATTGGCAAAAACACCTGCCTCATCAATAAAAAAGGTGGATCGTTCTTTTTTATCGGTCATTTGTTGTTGGATTTGGAATTACAGTATGAAGGAGAGATCGATCCTAAAAATTACTGTGGAAGTTGTACCCGGTGTATAGACGCTTGTCCTACAGGAGCCATCGAGCCTTTTAAAGTGGATGCCCGTAAATGCATTTCATACCTGACCATCGAATACAGGGGCGAACTGGATGAGTCGCTTAAAGATCGTTTTGGCGATCGAATTTATGGCTGCGATACTTGTCAGGATGTGTGTCCGTGGAACCGCTTTAGCTCACCGCATCAGGAACCTGAATTTAACCCATCACCGCTCCTGACTGGTTTAAGAAAAGAGGATTGGAATAAGTTGAAAAAGCCACTTTTTAATCAATTATTTAAACATTCGGCAGTTCAAAGAGCCGGTTATAAAGGCTTGCGCCGAAACATTGAGTTTTTAGCAAATAAGCCTAACTTTGAACTTTAACCGCAAAGGCAATGTTTAGCAAGAAGGTAAGTATCTGGTTATACTGATTTCTTTGATCTTGATGTTGTTGAGTTTATTCGTCTACTGGATGCGGAGCCGCCAGGAAACTTATGCTGATGAAATCAGCATAACAATCAGCGTTCTATCCGCTAAACCTATTATCTATCCATTATAACGGAATTTCATTCCAATGGCGGCCATCAAAAAACAAAGTGTTTATAAATCCAAACTCCAGTAAATGTTGACGGGCTTCGGCAAAACCCAGATTTAACTCTTCGGGCAAATGCGCATCGGAACTGATGATTACCGGAATCTTCAACTGTTGCACTTTTTCTAGCGTACGGTGGTCGGGGAAATAGCTGTCAGAACGCTTTTTATAAATTCCCCTGGTATTTACTTCAACAATTAGTTCTTTTTCTTTGATCAGATCAAGTGTTTCGTCGACCAATTCCTGAACCCAGCTATCTTCCGGATTGAAAAACCTGCCCGCGTTGTGCATTTTTATCTTATCCAAATGACCTACCACGTCAAATACCTGGCTTTCTATCATTTGGTTCATCTGACGATAATATTGTGAAACCCCTTTTCGGATATCGCCACCAAAAAACTGATCCAGGCCATCGTCATATTTTTGCCGCTCAGGGCCATCGATAAACCATAAATCGTCCGAACTTTCTGGTTTCACAAGATGAACAGAACCAATACTGTAAGCCAGTTGGAGCCTTTTAGATACAGAGGAAAAATCTTCCGTTACACCTGGAATAAAATCCTGTTCCAATGCCCGGTAAAGTTTTATTTGATGGGCATACTTCCTTGTTAACCGTTTTGTTTCGTCTATGTATTCCTGCGCCCGCAGTTGCGGAAGCGCATAATAGGTTTCGAACGGAAGTGGAGAATGTTCTGTAAATCCCAAGGCCACAAAACCAAGTTCGATGGCTTGTTTAACGTAATTCTCAGGTGGCATTTTTCCATCCGAAAACAAAGAGTGCTGGTGAAAATTGAAATTGATCATCAAATATTATATTGATCGGCAAAAATAGTGCCTTTTAATTGCTGCCAAAATAATCCGATTAATTGTAACAAGCAAAGTTCAACGTATAAATTAATCATAGTTCCCTAAACAGAAAAATAACTTTGCATTAGTAATGCAAACTATTGTATATTTGTAATGCAAACTTAAATAAATTATAAAATGCTACTGAAGAGGGACATAGAATTGGCTTATCAAGCCCAACATGAACAAGTTGAAATAAGACATGGTTTAATCGAAAGGCAATTTATGCGTCAATTCACTCCTACTGGAAAACATATTGAGGTTATTTCGGGAATACGAAGATGTGGAAAAAGCACCCTGATGAAACAACTCATACATACCCGCTATCAAAAAATTGCTTATTTCAATTTTGAAGATGCCAGGGTATATGGTTTTGAAATAAACGATTTCCCAAAACTTGATGAGGTAATAGACAAAGACATAGAAGCTTATTTTTTTGATGAAATACAAAATGTTCCTGATTGGGAAATATTCATCAGGCAGTTACACGACCGTGGAGAAAAGGTATTTCTCACCGGATCAAATGCGACTTTATTGAGTAAAGACTTGGGAACACGACTTACCGGCCGGCATATCCGTCATGAGCTGTTCCCTTTTTCGTTTGAAGAATTTTTAACTTATAAGCAAATCGGAAATACAATTGATTCATTTAACCTGTTCCTTTTGCAGGGTGGATTTCCTGAATATCTGAAAACTCCTCAGCCTGAGGTACTTCAAAATTTGTTGAGAGACGTTGTTTTTCGTGATATCGCGATAAGGTATAACATTAGAAACACCTCAAGCCTGATGGACATATGCCTTTATCTTTTGTCAAATATTGGTAAAGAAATTTCATTCAACAACCTTCGCAAAACTTTTTCTGTGGGTTCAACAAATACTGTTTCTGATTATCTTTCATGGCTTGCTGATGCCTATCTGATGTTTTTCCTACCCCGATTTAGCTGGTCGGTCAGAAGCATTGCAGCTAATCCACGAAAAGTATATGCCATCGACAATGGTCTGGTGAATGCAAACACCCTGAGTTTTAGTGCTGATCGTGGCCGGATGCTCGAAAATGTCGTGTATCAGCATTTACGACGTCGGGGTTTTGATTTGTATTATTTCAGGGAAAACCGTGAATGTGATTTTGTTGTGTTCGGGCAAAAAAAATGCATACAGCTGATTCAGGTATGTGAAGTCCTTGATCAGGATACCCTTAAGCGCGAAGTGGAGGGATTGCAAGAAGCCATGAAGTATTTTAAGATGACCGAAGGCTATATCCTAACCATTGATCAAAAGGACTCCCTCGAAATTGAGGGTTTAAATATCAGGGTATTGCCTGTATTTGAATTTATTACCATGAAGTAATCAGAATGTTTTATAAGCCTTGTACAAAATCCTGAGTATTTTATTTTAAATTGACAAATTTGTTGCATGGATCATTCAGATATCTCAATCGTTTCTTATAACTCCAACCAAAATCCCCGACACATTCCAGGCACTGAAACTGCCGCCTTCGGGGCTTCCCATCGGAATGGCAACCTTTATGGTATGCTTGCCGGGGGTAAGGTTGCCCAGGTGAATTACATACGGTTGGGTCAGGGTTCCGGGACACCAGTTGGAGCGGCTCAGATCGCTGGATGAAAGCCCGTTGCCAAAATTGCCGGAGGCCGGATTTAACAAACGGTAAGTTCCACAATCAGTCCTCCAGGGAACCTGATGAAAAATCAGGGAATCGTCCAGAAAAATTTCGTTGACTTTGGGTACAAATTCGTCACCATGCTCCCATCCACCATGTCCGGTGGTGGTATAAATTAGTTTGAGGTTAACCACTTTTTCAGGAATATCAACCGTTACCCTGAGCGAATCGTATAAGAATAGCGTGGCATAGTTCTGATCTGACATTTCCATGATATTCAAGGTGTTGAAGGCGGAAAAAACCCAGGATTTGTTTTCAGAAATCTCTTCACCGGGATAAACATCAAGCGACAAACTCACCCGATGCCCGCCTTTGTCATAATTACCGATAAATACGCCAATCCAGACTTCTTTGGGCAGATCGCCCATCAATTCGGTGACTTCCTCCTTGTATATGCATGAATCAGCCCAATGATATCCGCTAATTTTGGTTTTATCGTTAAAATATCCCACCCCGAACGAAGTGAAAAATCGCATGAGTTCCAATGGAGGAACATAGCCCTTTTCTGCTACAATTCCCTGGTATTTGGTGCTGTCGTTTACTACATAAACCGGCAGTTGATCCAATCCCTTTTGCATGGCTTTCAGCATTCCCGATGTATCAGTCAATATGAATACCGAACCGGTACGGTCGTACGCATCCCCGTTGGAATGGGTACTCACATTCATAAACACCTGTCCGCCTTTGAAATGTGGCAAAACGATTTTCTTTAAAATCACGGTTCCTTTCGAATAACGATAGGTTTTATTTAAAATACTGCCTTCTGGATTCACAATGGAATCACCAAAGTTGATGAGTTCATCCCTGAAAAACGGGATGGAGGTATATCGGTTTCGGATTTGCAGTACATTAAATTCCGCCTCATTTACCTCATGGATTTTGTCCAATGGAAAGGCTGGTTGTTTCTCTTCCGGTTTGGTAACCGAAATGGCCCTGATTTCAAAATTCCCATTACGAACCACTTTCAGCACCATGCCACAGTTGGGCATCACAGAAGTGTACGGCGAACCAATCTTTCCCAGACTATCGGTATACCAAACTTCGATTTGGTTGGAATACAGACTAAGCCTGGCGCGTTTGCAAACAAAACCAAGGATGGTATCCAAACCTGGAACTTCCTCCGGATTTTCAAGCTCTGACCACGATGTACTTTGTTTTGCTGTATCAGTTTTGGTCGTCAGTGTCCGGATGATGGTACTATTTCGGAAATCGATAAACCGATCTGGTGTTTCATCGTTGTAATATACGGAGGAGATGCTATCCTGGAATAATAGGTTTAATTGCTGATTTTCAATAATCTTACCATTACTTAGCAATTCATACTTTACCAATATATTTTGAGATTGGGCCATGAAAGAAGCTGCAAGCAAAAAACAAAACAGAAGCAGGGTTGATCGGAATTTTCTCATAAGTGTATTTCACTAATTTTCGAATTATACCATTCCTCTTGCAGGAAGAATTTGAAGACAAGGGCAATTCATACTTCCAACCAAAGGCTACCACTCATGACACTCCGTTTAATAATAAAGTTGTTTTTGCAAAAAAAAGTTCGCCTAAATATTGCCAATAGCCAATAAAAGAACTAATTTGGCTGCAAATAACCAACAATACTTTTGTAGAATGAACAAGGAGAAACCCGACATTAAATGCGACATTTGTCCAATTAAAGCAAAATACGATGCCAATCCAAAATCGTTTGTCGGAAGGTTTTGGAGGTGGCACATCAATTTTTGTCCAGGTTGGAAAGCCTATATGAAATCAATGTCATCAGACGATCGCAAAGCCATTGCCACCCATTACAATCAGAAAAAATACCTGAATTAGTTGGTGTTTGTGAGAATAACCCACAAATTTGATTTTCAACAGTTTGTTTACCCCTAACCCTAAAGGGAGCAAACTGTTGAAAATCGGAACTCACTTTAGGAACGAGATTCATTCTGATATTCAACAAAAGAAGTTTAATTGCAAGCACAGGTTAACTCTTCCACATGCTTAACTAAACATCATTCATTATTAAACTGCCTTATTCCCTATCTTTGCACCGAAAATTGAAGGTATGAGCCAGAAAAATATCCGGGTACGTTTTGCACCCAGTCCTACAGGACCACTACACATTGGAGGTGTGCGAACCGCATTATATAATTATTTGTTTGCCAAACACCTGGGTGGCAAATTCATCCTTCGGATTGAAGATACCGATCAAACCAGGTTTGTTCCCGGCGCACAAGAATATATTGTTGATTCGTTTCGCTGGTGCGGAATTGAATTCGACGAAGGCGTTACCAAAGGTGGTCCGTTTGGTCCATATATCCAATCGGAACGTCAGGAAATATATCAGCAGTACAGCGAACAGCTTCTCAATTCGGGTCATGCTTACTATGCTTTCGATACGCCCGAAGCACTCGACAGCCTGAGGAAAGAGTTTGAAGCAGAAAAAAAGACCTTTACTTACAATGCCGAAGTACGCGGAAAACTTCACAACTCGCTCAATATGAGCGGAGAGGAAGTAGTTGACTTATTAAAAAAAGATGTTCCTTACGTGGTACGTTTTGCCATGCCCGAAGACAGGATTGTATTGATGAACGACCTCATTCGCGGACAAGTTGAAGTGAACACAAAGGTTCTTGACGATAAAGTGCTCTTCAAATCGGATGGCATGCCCACCTATCACCTGGCGAACATTGTTGATGATCATTTGATGGAAATCAGCCATGTAATCCGTGGCGAAGAATGGCTTCCATCGCTTCCTTTACATGTTTTGCTATATGAAGCTTTTGGCTGGGAAGCGCCTGAATTTGCCCACCTTCCCTTGTTGTTAAAACCTGAAGGCAATGGGAAATTGAGCAAACGCGATGGCGACAGACTTGGATTTCCTGTATTTCCATTGGCATGGAATGATCCCAAATCGGGTGAAATTTCCAGGGGATACCGCGAGGACGGCTATTTCCCCGAAGCCTTCATCAATATGCTGGCGTTGTTGGGTTGGAATCCGGGCACCGAACAGGAATTGTTCAACTTACAAGAACTAACCGAAGCCTTTTCGATCGACCGGGTTGGAAAATCTGGTTCTAAATTTGATCCGGGCAAAGCTGCCTGGTTCAATCACCAATATCTGATACAAAAAAGCAACGAGGAACTGGCCGGACTTTTTATGCCCATTCTGCAACAAAAGGGCTATCTGGCAGAAACAGACTTTGTGGCCAGGGTAATTGGGTTGGTAAAAGAGCGGGTTAACTTTGTAAGTGAAATCTGGGATCAGGTGAATTTTTTCTTTGTCACACCGGATTCGTACGATCCACAGGCTGTTAAAAAAAGATGGAAAGCCGATTCGTATCAGCAAATGACAGAGTTAAAAACATTGTTGGCAAAAGTAGATGACTTTAGTGCCTCACACCTGGAAGACATCACCAAGGCATGGCTTGAAGAAAAACAGTATGGCATGGGCACTGTGATGAATGCTTTCAGGATCATTGTTGTGGGCGAGCTAAAAGGCCCTCATTTATTTGATATTATCGCCCTGATAGGGCAGGAAGAAACCCTCAACCGGCTGGCACGCGGACTGCACGAACTGGGTGAAAAAGGAGACTGAACAATTAATGTAAATGGCTGATTAAAAGGTAAATATTATTACAAATTAGCAACTTAGAAAGAAGAAAATGTCAATCATTTCTATAGAAGGCATGGAGTTTTTCGCTTACCATGGTTGTTTTAAAGAAGAACAGGTGATAGGTACTAAATTCCGTGTGGATGTATTTTTAAAAGTAGATACCACCCTGGCCGAGCAAACCGACCACCTCCACGACACCGTAAATTATCAAGCGGTTTATCAGTTTGTAAAAGAAGAAATGCAGGTCAGTTCAAAGTTGCTTGAACACGTAGGCCGAAGAATACTCGACCGCATTAAAACGGAATTTCCAACGGTGGTGGATTCCCGGTTAAAAATCCGCAAGCTCAACCCTCCATTGGGTGGGAAAATGGAATTTGTAAGTGTTGAATTGGAGGGCCTGATCTGATGGAGAAGAAACAAGTGCTGATAGCAAAAGATACTTGTCCCCGATGCGGGAGTGAGTTTTACTGTGGTAAATCAGGAAAATGCTGGTGCTATGAGGTGAGTGTTTCTGCCGAAACCCAGGAAGCCATCAACGAAAAATATGACACCTGTTTGTGCCCCGAATGTTTAAAATCGCTGAGTGAAAATCCAAAGCAAATAATGTAGTCTTTGGACAAACCCGGTGGGTTTGCCCAAAGACTACCCTGCCACTATTTCTTAATAAATTTCACGGTGGTATTGGTTCCGTTCTGTTGTTGAATCTTGCCAAAATAGAGGCCTTCCTTCAAGGAATTCAATATGATTTCCTGGTTGTTAGCCACTTCCCCAAAAAATACTTGATCACCCACCAGATTCACAATACGTAAGTGAGCTGTCCCGGTTAACCCGGAAACCATAAGCCTTTCAGTAACCGGATTTGGATAAATCGAAATCTGTGATTCAGCTTCATCGTAAATTCCGGTAATCAGATTAAAATGAACGGTATAGGTCTTCTGAGTTGTTCCATCCTGTGCAGTAACCAATACGGTTCCCTCACCGGGAACTGCCGTGGCTTGTGTAACGGCCTTGGTAGCCAATGGATCGGAGGTAGTTCCATCAATTACAGGAATTGGTTCACCTTCGTAAACATCCACTTCGTAATAGTCAACCAATGGATCAAAGCCAGCTACAGTTACGCCATCAGTAGTTAAATCAGCCAAAGTAGCATCGGTTCCAACAACAAAGAAAGTAACGGTATAAGTTAACTCATTTACACCATCTTCGGCTACCACATGCAAGGTAGCTATGCCTGGAACCATAGGAGCCTGGGTAATAGTTATTTCTGCCAACGGATCGGTCGTGGTTCCATCAACTACGGGGACGGGTGCAGCATTATCAACCATATACTGGTAAACCGTGATGTTGGGATCAAATCCGGGTATGGTCACTCCATCTACAGTAAGATCCGACAGGGTAGCGTTGTATCCCAGATAATAAAAATGAACCGTGTAGGTTAAAACCGTAATTCCGTCTTCGGCTGTAACTACTAAAATGGCATCTCCAGGAATATTCAGACATTGCGTATCGTCCACAGTGGCCAATGGGTCGTTTGGAATACCCTGAACATAAGGTGCCGGATTATTATATATTACCGCGTATGAATATTCGAATACCATCGGGTCGAAACCCTGAACGGTAACGCCTCCAACCAGCAAATCGGCTAAGGTGGCATCTGTTCCGGGTGTATAAAGATAGTTAACGGTATAGGTGTTGTTGGTAGTGCCATCTTCTGCTGTAACCAAAACGGTTGCCGAACCGGGCAGGTCGATGGCTTGCGTAATAATCACTTCTGCCTGGGGATCGGAGGGAGTGGCACCAACCATCGGAATGGGATCGCCCGTAGGAACCGGATAGTCGTAAGTAAACACATTGGGATCGAATCCCGGGATGGTGATCCCATCAACGGTGAGATCGCTCAACAAGGCATCTGCACTTGCCACGTAGAAATTGATGGTATAGGTAAGTTGGGTGGTACCATCTTCGGCGGTAACGAGTACAGAAGATGTCCCCGGAACAGCTGGTGTTTGGGTAATAGCCACCGTTGCTAAAGGGAAACTGGCTGTGGCACCGGTTATTGGCAAAGGATCTCCTGTTGGGATAGGTACATTATAACTATAGACAGTAGGGTTAAATCCGTCCACGGTAGTTCCATTTACAGTGAGGTCGCTCAGGGTGGCATCATCGCTGATGGGAGGAATGCCCAGCGATCCGTCGGTAAAAATATTTTGCATGTAGATGTCGTCTGTTGCAGCACCTTCTTCCCAAACAGCAATTAGCTGATCGTTATAAAGTCCGCTAATGACATTGTGAACCTTACTTGTGGTTCTTCCAGCCATCAGGGTAGTGGTCGGACTCCAAACCATACTTCCGGCATTGTCAATAGCCAAAGCTTTAATATGCGAATAAGCGGATGATGTAACATATTCTTCATAAACAATCATGGCGTTGGTACCATCGAAAACAACACCCCCTGTTGTACCTGAAACATCAGCACTCATGGGGATAAATTCAATCCCGGCATTGGTCCATTGCGGAATACCTGTAGATGAAAATTTTTGTCCGGCAATAGCCGTTTGCGATTGGCTTCCGTTTTTCTTGCTCCAGGTAACCAATACTTCATCACTGCTGTTTACGCCTATAATTTGTGGGTTTTGATCACTATTGGTATTGATGTTGGATACTTCGGTGCCATTGGCCGGCCAGGTGGAAGTTCCATTGCTTAATATACGGTTTACCGCTGCATTGATGTTGTTATCGCTATTTCGGTCATCCGTCCAGGCAACGATTACCCCATTGGAACCATCTGAAGCTGTTGTTGGATAATAAGCGAAAGCTGAAATGCCGTTTGAATTGGTTACCAAGACATCAGTCCCCCATACGGGTGCACCGGCAGCGCTGAATTTTTGTGTATAAATATGTCTTGTCAGTGCCGGAAAATTTCCTGTTTCTTTGTAAAAAACCATCAGGTATTGATCGTTTTCAACACCTAACAGCCGGGGAGCTGTATAACTTTGTGATCCACTCTGATAAGTGATCCCACTTCCCCAAAGAACCGTTCCTGCAGGTGTAATTTTTTGCATTACGACCTCTCTGTAGGTAGCACCTTGATTTTGCCAGGCAGCTATAACATTGTTTGCCGAGGTCACCGCAAGGCTGGGTAGATAGGTTGCGTCAGTGCCATTGGAAAGGGCTATTCCATCAGCTCCCCATAAAAATGCTCCTGATGGTGAAATGGAATAAGCATAAATATTGCCGATACCGTTACGGTAATCCTGAAAAGCCAGGATACAGTTTCCCGTGTTATCGGTGATTAAATCCCAGATGGTGAGCGAACTGTTTTGAGTGTGGTTGCTCACCAATATTCCACCAGCGGCCCACTGAGCCACCCCATCAAAATTGTAGTATTGAAGTCGGACATTGTAGTTTCCTGCCTCGTAGGAAAAAAAACCGATATAAAAATTTCCATTGGCATCATAAGCAATAAGAGGGGTTGCCTGTGAGCCCGGCATATTATTTACAACGGTATTTGTCAGCGGGTCGGTTGACCACTGGGCGGTAGCGGAAAACACCATAATGAAACTTATCAGCAAAAGGTAAATGGTTTTCTTCATTGTTTTTGTCTTTATTGGAAATGATTATAAAGTTCAAAGATATGCATGAATACATTAATTTGTTTTGAATGGCCTACTGATAACCTACTGTGAAGTATTGTTTCACCCCTATAATACTACTGCAATGCTGGTTAACATCAAGTAAAACTGCTATTTAAAGCTTCTCCAGAAACTCAAATAAATTGTCGGTTGCAGTAAGGCCAACCTTTTTTCTGATCCGAAAACGGGTAGATTCAACCGTTCTCACCTGCCGGAAGGTGATGGAGGCAATCTCTTTGGTGTTCATGCCCAGACGCAAATAGGCACATATTTTTTGCTCATGTAGGGTAAGGTCGGGAGCCACTTGTTTTAAACTGGTGTAAAAAGAAGGGTGAACGGCCTCGAAGTACGACCGAAATTCGTCCCATTCTTTTGACGAGCTCAATGGCCGCAAGTGCTGCATCACTTGTTCCAGCTTTTTGCGTGTGGTGGGCTTGATATTGTGTTGATGAAGCAATTCGTTGATTTGTTGCGAAACCACTTCCAGCGATTTGCTCTGTTTGAGTGCCGAAAGCGAAAAGGAGGTAAGTTGTCGGTTTTTGTAGTTCAGTTCCTGTTCGAAATTTTCTTCGTTTTTTACACGAATAATTTTTTCCTGTTGGTTGATTTTCTCGTTTTGGATTCGAAGCATTTGATTTGTTTTTAGCTCAAACTTTCGCTTACGATAAAAAAGGACGGCCACAACACTTAAAACAAATAAAAATCCAATGGAAATCATGATGACAAACCGCTGTTGCCTGATTTGTAATTCATTTATTGACAAAGTTTTTTCCAGAACCACATTGCGTTGTTCTTGCAGCTTCATTTGATACAAAGTGCTTATCTCAGCGTATTTTACTTTTTCCCAGCTGCTGTTGAGGCTATCCTTTAAAAAGGCAGCCTTTGATTGAAAATTGTAGGCAGATTGGTAATCGCCAAGTTGTTTGTGTAAAGCGGCTTTTTCCGTCAACCATTGAATGTGTAAGCGGGGAATTTTAATGGCCTGATCGATGGTGTCTGCCTTGTACAACACCGAGTCTGCTTTTTGCAACTGTTTCATGCGCCTGTAGGTGGTGGCCAAATGTAGCAATGCTTCCAACTGAAGTTCGGCGAACGCGTTTTCGTAAGCCAGATTTTCGGCGCTTACAAGCGATTTTTCTGCTCTTTTAAGGCTGTCTTCTTTCAGAAACAGTTTTCCAAAGCCAATTTCCACAAACGACTGGTTGTATGGGGTGTTGAGATTGATGGATAATTCAAGGGCTTTGTTCCCGCTGATCCTGGCGGAGTCGAAGCTTTTCATTTCCAGATACATGTCCATGAGGTTGATGTAAATGTCGAAAAGCAGGCTTTTATTGCCGTTGGTTTCTGCTATTTGTCTAGATTCATCCAAAATGGAGATGGCCTGGGTAGTATTTCCATGAAGATAATACAAAAGACTGATGTTGTTGAGGGCTGCGGTGGTTCCTTCTGTCCAACCCACCGAATCGCAAATGGACAATGAGGTATAGTATTGATCCAGGGCCTTGTCGTATTCACCAAGTTCTTTGTGCAACAGTCCAAACACATTGGCCAAATAAGCCTTTCGGCGAAAGTCGGTCAGGCTGTGATAACCGACGGAGTCGGACAGTTCGGCAAAACGGTTGAAAATCTCATAGGCCCTGGCGTAATGACCTTCTTGTCCAACAATGTATCCATGACTCGACAGGGCCTCCATGGTGGCCTGTGGTTGATTTAATTGTTGAGCAATTTTGAGTGCTTTCAGCGAAAAAACCTTGCGTTCTTGCAGGGTAAATTGCTCATCTTTTGATGCCTTCAGGTATTTGGTGAACACCGTAATTTGCTGATTTTCAATTAATGTATCAGGAATAACCTGAGCCGGCGAAATAATGAATGCCAGACAAATGACAGAAATGAGCAGAACCTTCATATGGTTGGTTTACAACTGGGTTTGTGGGATGGAAATGATGGCTGCCATCCAGGTATTACCCGAATATTTTTTGCATGATAAAAGTACTGGAAATATTTGCTTAAAACA
>PCUL01000162.1:580-885 GCA_002771745.1 Bacteroidetes bacterium CG18_big_fil_WC_8_21_14_2_50_41_14 | reverse complement strand
TCCCCAACCAAAAAGGTACCGTGGCCGAGTGGCTAGGCGGAGGTCTGCAAAACCTTACACGGCGGTTCGAATCCGTCCGGTACCTCTGATAAAATGATAAACCCGCTGCTTATCCTTTTGATAAACAGCGGGTTTTTTGATGATGGTCGATTTACGGACTAAAATATGCCTTTACGGCTAAAGGAAAACCAAAAACGTTGCATTTGTATAAATTTTATTATTGCATGATTGTTCATCTGGTTTAGAGCAGATTACGGTTTGAAGCTGACCTTTTTTGTTTCAAATAAAAATTGGCGTTGACAGAA
>PCUL01000162.1:0-557 GCA_002771745.1 Bacteroidetes bacterium CG18_big_fil_WC_8_21_14_2_50_41_14 | reverse complement strand
TTTAGTAACCCCCTACGCTACCCTCATCTCATACAAATACTTCTGAAACTCAATAAACAGTGTGCTTATACTTGAAACATTGCCCAAAGCAGTTTTGGCATCTTCTAGTGACTGATATTTATTAGTTAACAGAATGGGCAGTTTCTCCTGGTCGAGCTCTTCCACTCCGGTTTCGATGTATTTGCTCAATACAAACTCGATGAATTCCTTTTGTTTGTCGTTGAGGAAGGTAAATATGGTGGCTTGTGTGGCCGCTACCCTGGCTTCTCTTGTCATGGGTTTAAAATTGCTGTTGAAAACATATTCCAACACGTCAAACAAATCGCTTTTCTCTGCATCTATGAGCTTTTGAAGCATGGATAGTTCCTCTTTTCCAAAACCTGCCTCATCCAGCTTTTCGAGTAATGTTTTGCGGGTGATGGGATTGCTCCATATTTTTCGCAATTCTGCTTCACTCTTGAAGAAATTGGGTAATTCACCAAACAGGTTATTCAAAAATTCTTCTGCCGAAATGGGTTTGCCCTCTGCACTCCAAAAGGATGTGGAAATCATGTGCT
>PCUL01000148.1 GCA_002771745.1 Bacteroidetes bacterium CG18_big_fil_WC_8_21_14_2_50_41_14 | reverse complement strand
TTCCCGGATTGGATCAGACAATCCGATGAGGCCCAGAAATTCGAAATCAAAATCATGTTGAATCGAAGGCAATTTGCCCGGGGTCAATTTTGCCCTGGCTACGCCCAACACCCTTAGTCCGGAAGAAGCCATTTCGGCAACCGCTTTTTCAAATTTCAAAACAATTTCCTTATTTAGGTGACACAAATCGAAAATGGCCTCAGGAGCACCCTTAGCCGCGATCACCCTTTCTGCTGAACCGGTTGGCGAAAACACCCTTGACATAGCCATTAATTCTTTCGACAAGGGATATTCTTTTTCCATTGCCCAGTCAGAATGAAGATGTTCTGTATTTTTGAGAAAATGATCGCCAATATTGGTGATGGCTTTTTCCATGGGGTCGAAAGGGTTCACCTGGCTGGAAAGAATTCCATATTCAACGATTTCATGGTAGGGTTCGGGAAAATTGTCACCTGAGACTACCTCATGAAAATCCTCTCCATTATAAAGCCGGGTAACGGTCATCTTGTTTTGAGTTAAGGTGCCTGTTTTGTCGGTGCATAGCACCGTGGCCGAGCCAAGGGTTTCAACGGCGGCAGGTTTGCGTGTGAGGACATTTTTCTTTGACATGCGCCAGGCACCCAGAGCAAGAAAAATGGTTAATACCACCGGGAATTCTTCGGGCAGCATGGCCATGGCCAGGGTAATTCCGGCAAGAAACCCTTTCAGCAAATCACCTCTCGTAATCGTGTAAATGATAATGACCAGAATGCATAGGGTAATGCCGATAATCGCCAGTCGTTTCACCAATGTACCCATTTCACTTTTCAGCTTGGTGGGCTCTTCTACCACGGATTCCAGTGCTTTACCTATTTTCCCGATTTCAGTTTTCATGGCAGTGGCCGTTACCTTTATCACTCCGGTTCCCTGAACAATCATCGAACCTGAATAGACCACAGGAAGTTCGTCACCACCGGGAACAATACCGGCGTCACCGTTCTTCCATTCTCTTTTGCGTACTGGTACCGATTCGCCGGTCAGCAACGACTCATCGGCAAGCAAATTAACACTGTTCAGCACCATGGCATCGGCCGGAACACGGTCGCCTTCCTGAAGAATCACCAAATCGCCAACAACGACTTCCCTTCCGGCAATTCGGATGGTTTCTCCATCCCTGATTACCAGAGCACGCGGACTGG
>PCUL01000024.1:1138-23483 GCA_002771745.1 Bacteroidetes bacterium CG18_big_fil_WC_8_21_14_2_50_41_14 | reverse complement strand
CGGCAATAAGCAAGGCTACTCCTGCCCTGATGTCGGGCGAACTCATTCGGATGCCGCGTAAGGGGGTGGAATGATTTAAGCCGATTACCGTGGCACGGTGCGGGTCGCAGAGGATAATCCGGGCTCCCATGTCGATTAGTTTATCAACAAAAAACAAGCGGCTTTCGAACATCTTTTGATGAATCAACACGCTGCCTTCTGCCTGGATGGCAATTACCAGTACAATGCTGATTAAATCGGGGGTGAACCCGGGCCAGGGTGCATCTGCAATATTCATGATCGATCCATCGATAAATGTCTCGATGGCATAATGTTCGTGTTTGGGCACCAGGATGTCGTTGCCTTTTTGTTCAATGGTGATACCTAATCTCCGAAAGGTAGTCGGGATAAGACCCAGGTTCTCAAGTTGTACATTTTTAATGGTGATTTCCGACCTGGTCATGGCGGCCAGGCCAATAAAACTACCCACCTCGATCATGTCGGCCAGCATGGTGTGGTTGGTGCCATGAAGCTTGTTTACACCATGGATGGTAAGTAAATTGCTGCCGATTCCTGCGATGTCAGCCCCCATGTTGTTCAGCATCTTGCACAACTGAACCAGGTAGGGTTCGCATGCCGCATTAAAAATGGTGGTTGTCCCTTGAGCCCTTACGGCTGCCATCAGGATATTGGCTGTTCCGGTAACAGAGGCTTCCTCGAGTAACATGTAATCTCCTACAAGTTGTTTGGCTGTTACCTCATAGCTTTTTTTGTCAGGATGGTATAAAAAGGTTGTTCCCAGCTTTTGCAGGCCAACAAAATGGGTGTCAAGCCGCCTTCTGCCGATTTTATCGCCGCCGGGTTGAGGCAAGGTTCCTTTTCCGAACCGGGCCAGCAGGGGTCCCAGAAGCATGACGCTTCCACGGATTGAAGTGGCTTTTTTATAAAAGTCTTCTGTTTCGAGGTAATACATGTTAATATGGGCAGCCTTAAACAACCAGGAGGAAGCATCGGTTTTTGTTACATCTACACCAAGGCCTGCGAGCAATTCTATCAGTCTGTTCACATCACTGATATCGGGCACGTTGTGCAGATGGACTTCCTCATCGGTTAGTAAAACCGCACATAGGATCTGTAAAGCTTCGTTTTTCGCTCCCTGGGGAATGATTTCTCCGGAAAGTCTTTTTCCGCCTGTTATTTTAAATGATGTCATAGTTCACAAATCTAAAACGACCTAAAGTAAAGATGTCAACTCAAGCTGCAAACTGGTTTTTGGATGACAAGAAAGCTGTGCCGGCTTAATCGACAGGTTGTAAAATAACAAAAAAACAGCCACATAGTGGCTGTTTTTTTCAATTATTTATTTATTCGGGTAAATGCCGGAACGATTGGTTCGAGGGAAACCTATTTGGTGTATTTTTTTTTGTTGTTGCTTCCAAAACCTTTTTGTGGTTTCTTCTTCATTTTGTTGACAGGTTTATTTTTTACTACCACTTCACTCACACTAATCAATGGGGTCTGCTGATTAAAAATCAGTTTACCATCTGACATTTCTTCCAGGTGTTTGGCAATGGTGGCATCGCTTACCGATTCCCTGTTCCAGGTAAGGTACGAACGTTTTAAGTAATTGGCGATTGATAGTATCAACGCTTCTTTTTCTTCGCCGTCTTCAAATTCGTTGCTTTTGGCAATAATATTTTCGATGGTTTTCCCATAATGCCTCAGGCTTATTTTTTTGTCGCTGTATTCAATCCTGTCCGGTTTGCGCATCAGGTTTTCTTTCACAGGCTTTGGATAAGGGCTGTCGACATCAAGTTTGAAATCGGCAATCATGTGCATGTGATCCCACAGGGTTTGAATATAATCACTCGATTCTTTGATGTCCGGATTCATTTGACCCATCACACGCACTACAAATTGAGCCGACTTATTGCGTTTTTCACGATCTTCAATGCCAACGGTGTATTCAATCATTTTTTGGATATTCCGGCCGTATTCGGGGATTATCATGTGTTCGCGGGTTGTGTTATAATCCATTCCTTTATTAGTATGTGATTTGAATCAATTAGTTGCCTTAACAACAAAGGCTGCAAAATTAACACTTTATTTCGCGATAATCTAATGTGACGAAGTTATTATTTTTTTGTGAATGATTTTCATACCTGCTAATTATGTAGTTTTGCACCGAATTTCGAGGCAGCCTGCCAAACTTCAGCTCGAAGTTAGTTTGTAAACTTTATTCACAAATAAATGTTTACAAATTTGGTAGTTAGTGAAATAGTTTCTATTTTTGCACCCCAATTTTCAAGGCTTTTGATTAAACGGCTTAAGAAACAATTAATTAGATGGATACATTAAGTTATAAAACAGTTAGTGCCAATGCAAACACCGTCACCAAGGAGTGGGTGTTGATTGATGCTGAGAATGAAGTACTGGGTCGCTTGGCCAGTAATGTTGCCAAACTGCTACGAGGGAAGCTCAAACCAAATTTTACTCCTCATGTGGATTGTGGCGACAATGTGGTAATTATTAACGCTGAGAAAATCAGGTTAACCGGTAATAAACTCAACGCCAAAGAATATATTCGCCACAGTGGATATCCTGGTGGCCAACGGTCGAAAACCGCACGTGAAATCCTGGCCTCAAAGCCTCAAATGATCGTGGAAAAGGCCATCAAAGGGATGTTGCCAAAAAATAAGTTGGGAGCGCAACTTTATGGCAACCTGTATGTTTATGTCGGAAGCGAGCACAAGCAGGAAGCCCAGAAACCAAAGAAAATAAATATTAATACAATCAGATAAAAAACCTATGGAAGTCATTAATTCATTAGGCAGGAGAAAAACTGCAGTAGCCAGGGTTTATCTTCAGGAAGGTACCGGGAAAATCACCATTAACAAGCGTGATTATAAAGAATTTTTCCCTACAGCTATTTTGCATTATGTTGTTGAACAACCTTTTCAACTGACCGAAAATTTAGGTAAGTTCGACATCAAAGCAAATCTGGATGGCGGTGGTATTACCGGTCAGGCCGAAGCCTTGCGTTTAGGTATTGCCCGGGCACTTGTCAAACTTAATCCTGAGTATCGTCCGATTTTGAAGAAAAACGGATTGATGAAGAGAGACCCACGTATGGTTGAACGCAAAAAACCCGGCCAGCCTAAAGCACGTAAGAAATTCCAGTTTAGTAAACGATAGATTTCAATTACCACGGAATGTGTTTAGTATCCAAATTGTTGAAATTCCTTGTCATAATACAGGACTATTCAGCAGTTGAGTTTAGAGAATGTAAACAAAAATAATCAACATGGCAAAAGTTAGTTTCGACGAATTACTCGATGCAGGTGTACATTTTGGTCACCTGAAAAGAAAATGGAATCCGGCAATGGCTCCTTATATTTTTATGGAGCGCAATGGAATTCATATTATTGACCTGTACAAAACACAGGCAAAACTTGAGGAAGCTCAGAACGCCCTCAAACAAATGGCTATTTCAGGACGCAGAATACTTTTTGTGGCCACAAAAAAACAAGCCAAAGTGATAGTGTCTGAAATGGTTAAAAACATCAACATGCCCTACGTTACTGAACGTTGGCCTGGTGGTATGTTAACCAACTTTGCTACCATCCGCAAAGCAGTACGTAAAATGTCGAATATCGACAAAATGGTTACAACCAGTTCGTGGGGAAACTTATCGAAACGGGAACGCCTGCAAATTACCCGCGAACGTGCCAAACTTGAGAAAAACTTAGGAAGCATAGCGGATATGAGCAGACTTCCGGCTGCCATCTTTGTTGTAGATATTAACAAAGAGAAAATTGCTGTAGCCGAGGCTCGCAAATTAAACATCCCTGTATTTGCCTTGGTGGATACCAATACCGATCCAAACCTGGTGGATTTCCCCATTCCTGCAAACGATGATGCTTCAAAATCAATCTATATTATTTTAGATGCCGTCATCCAGTCCATCATTGAAGGATTGAACGAAAGACGGTTGATCAGAGACAAACAGGATGAAGCTGATAATGAATTGGATGATATGCAGGATGATGACTTGAAATCAAAATCTGATAACCTAAAAGTAGCTGAAGAAGAAGCAGATAAGAATGCTGAAAGGAAAGCCAAGTTAGGAGTAAAAGAAGTCGCCAAACCAAAACGGAAGCGCAAAGAAATTACAAAGAATTAGAAATAAAAATCTTCTGAAAATAATTAATCATGAATATTACTGCCCAACAGGTAAATGAATTAAGAAAAGTGACGGGTGCAGGTATGATGGATTGCAAGAAAGCTTTGATTGAAGCTGAAGGCAATATGGAAAACGCCATCGACGTGTTGCGTAAAAAAGGACAAAAAGTGGCCGCAAATCGTGCCGACCGTAGTGCCTCTGAAGGTGTTGTACTGGCGAAAACCTCTGCTGATGGTAAATTCACCGGAATCGTGATGATCAATTGCGAAACGGACTTTGTTGCAAAGAATGCCGATTTCGTTGAATACGTACAATCTGTATTGGATGTAGCTGTTGAAAACAAAGCCAAAAATGCTGAGGAATTGTCAGCCATGTCGTTAAACGGTCGTACCGTTGGCGAGACCATTGTGGACAAGACCGGCGTTATTGGAGAAAAAATCGAAATTGGCAAATATGCCTTCGTTACTGGCGAAAGTACCTACGCGTACATTCATCCCGGAAACAGAATTGCTACCATCGTCGCTTTTAACAAAGCCGGTCAGCAACTTGCACAGGCCGGAAAAGATGTGGCCATGCAGGCAGCGGCTATGTCGCCTATTGCACTCGACAAAGGTGATATAACCCAGGATGTAATCGACCGTGAAATTGAGATTGGAAAAGACCAGGCCCGTCAGGAAGGTAAAGCTGAGGAAATGCTTGAAAAAATTGCCTTGGGTAAACTGAATAAGTTTTACAAGGAAAACACATTAGTCAATCAGACTTTTATCAAGGATGCCAAGAAAAGTGTTGCCGAATATCTAACTGATACCGAAAAAGGTTTAACTGTAACCGATTTCAAAAGATTTGCTTTGGGAGCGTAGACTTACCAATGATAAAAAAAGCCCGGCTTCAACCGGGCTTTTTTTATGCAATGCAGATTTTTAACTCAGCAGTTTCTTTACAATTCCAGAGATGGTTTTGTTGTCGGCCTTTCCTTCAAGCCTGGCCGAGGCAACGCCCATTACTTTGCCCATGTCTTTTATCGAGCTGGCTCCGGTTTCTTTTATGATGAGTGCAACGAGTTCTTCCACTTCCTGTGTGGTTAATTGCGCCGGCAGGTAGGCTTCAATAATGGTGGTTTGATACAATTCATCTTCTTCCAAATCAGGGCGGTTCTGCTCATGATATATGATAGCAGCCTCCTTACGTTGTTTTACCAACTTTTGTAGAAGTTTTATTTCCAGCGTTTCCGGGATTTCACCGCTGGTCACATCTTTCCCTGTTTTTAACAGAAGCAATTCGGCTTTGATGGAACGTAGCGCATCCAATTTGCGCTTGTCTTTAGCAAACATGGCCACTTTGATGTCATTGTTTATGAGTATTTCAAGATTCATTTTAGTGCCTTAAAAGTGTTAATCAACGTTGTCGTGCAGAAACGAGTTGTCGGATTTGATAACGGGTTGGTTTTTCCCGTCTTCACCGAGTGTGTACCTTGATACATTGGATTCTGATGAATGGATAGTTTCTCCCAGTTCAATTTTTTTACGCAGATAGGCTGGTTGGTTTTCCAATTCGGCTAATTTTTCAGGTGAGCGTAAATTGATACTTAAGTTCTTAAGTTTGTTAATTCGCTCATTCGCATTTTTTGAAATATTTTCTTCATCTTCATTTGGTGAGGGAGCGTACTCGATGATTTTCTCAGCTTCTTTTTCTGGTAATGAAGAAATGGTATGGCCTACGCTTAAATATGGATTCGGACTCTGACGGATTAAATTGATGGGATTTTTAGTTGAAGTGGACATGGTGGTCTCCGGAGCTTTTTCAGCTGAAGTTGAAAGATCCATGTTATGAACAACTTTTTGGATGGGTGCCTCAGCGGGGGGGTCAGTTTTGGTTTCGGCTAATGGATTGATTTTTTTTACCAGTTTGATCTCCGATTCAACCTCTGTATAGTCTTCAGTAAATATTGTTTGTTGTAGTGGTTGTGGTGTTTTCATGTTGAGCGACAGTTGATTTTGTCCAATGGTCCCAATTACCGTGTGTTCTGCTTCCACCTGAGGTTTGGTGTTTTCAAAACCGGTGGCTATAATGGTGATACCAATGGCTTCACCCAGCGTTTCATCTGAACCGGTACCCCAAATAATGTCGGCATCTTCACCGCTTTCTTTTTGTACGTATTCGGTGATTTCGGTTATCTCATCCATGCGGATGTCTTTGGTGCCGGTCATAATGTACAGTAAGATGTCTGTGGCGCCCTTCACCTCATTGTCGTTGAGCAATGGTGAATTCATGGCTTGTTCAATAGCCCTGATGGCACGATCCTCGCCTTCAGCTCTGGCCGAGCCCATGATGGCCTTACCGCTATCTTTAATTACTGTTTTCACATCTTCAAAGTCAACATTTACATAACCGGTAACCGTGATGAGTTCCGCAATGCCTTTGGCGGCAGTTGTTAATACATTGTCGGCTTTGGCAAAGGCATCCGAAAGAATGAGATCGCCGAATTGTTGTCGAAGCTTATCATTGCTGATAACTAACAACGAATCCACGTATTTCTTAATTTCGGCAATACCCAGTTCGGCCTGTTTGCGGCGTTTGCGGCCCTCGAAATTAAAAGGTAAGGTCACAATACCTACCGTTAGAATCCCCATTTCGCGTGCCAGTTTGGCAATTACCGGCGCCGCTCCTGTACCGGTACCACCGCCCATTCCTGCTGTAATAAACAGCATTTGTGTGGTTTCATCCGATAGCAACTCCTTTATTTTATCAAGCGAGCCTTCTGCTGCCAATTTGCCTACTTCCGGATTGGCTCCAGCGCCCAGTCCGTTCTTGTTACCAATTTCAATTTTTATAGGCACGGGACTCGACTCCAGTGCCTGTACATCGGTGTTGCAGATTGCGAACTCAACTCCTGTAATACCTTGTCTAAACATGTGGTTTACAGCATTTGATCCACCACCGCCTACACCCAGGACTTTAATGATGGAGGGATGTTGCTTTGGCTGAAAAGTAATCATATAAGGTTAGAATTAATAGTGTTATAAAAATAGTTTATTCAAAATTGGCGAGTAATGTATCGTTCAGTAGTTTTTAACAAACGAAAGTTAATTGCTTAGGCCGATGTATCATTTTCAAACCAATCTTTAATCGTGTTCAAAAAGCGGGAAGTCCCTGAGTCTGTTTTGGGCATTTTGGGTTTTTCCTTTTTTTTACCCTTCTTTTCATCGGGCACCTCCTCAGGTGTAATCAGGTCGCTTTCTTTTCTTTTTTCATAGTCGTAGCGCCTGATTCCTTCAATAACCAATCCAATTCCGGTGGCGTACATGGGGATGGCCATTTCATCTGCTACATCGTTGGCCAGATGCTCATTTGGATAGCCTATACGTGTATCCATTCCGGTGGTAAATTCCGTTAGCTGGTCGATGTGTTTAAGTTGTGCGCCTCCTCCGGTGAGTACGATACCCGCAATCAGTTTTTTTTCAAAACCGGAGTTCTTGATTTCAAAATAAACATGTTCAATGATTTCTTCCATGCGCGCCTGGATGATAAAAGCCAGGTTTTTAAGCGTAATTTCTTTTGGCGATCTGCCACGTAATCCTGGAATGGCCACTACTTCATCATCCCTGTTTTCGCTGGCCAGAGCCGATCCAAATTTTACTTTTAGCTCTTCGGCATGTTTTTTAATAATCGTACATCCTTCTTTTACATCCTCGGTCACTATATCACCACCAAAGGGGATCACGGCGGTGTGCCTGATGATATTGTCCTGAAAAATAGCCAGATCGGTGGTTCCGCCGCCAATATCAACCAACACTACGCCAGCCTCCTTTTCTTCTTCACTCAACACCGCTTCTGCCGAAGCAATTGGTTCCAGAATCAAATTAACCATTTCGAGCCCTGCCTTCTTAATGCATTTATAAATATTTTTGGCTGCCGCAGTCTGCCCGATAATGATATGGAAATTGGCTTCTAACGTACTTCCCAACATGCCAACAGGTTGTCTTACGCCTCCTTCGTTGTCGATGATATATTCCTGCGCGATGACATCAATGATTTCTTCACCGGGCGACATGTTCAGTTTATACATGTTTTGATTCAGCCGATCAATTTCATTGGTGTTGATTTCCTTTTCAGGATCTTCGCGCATGATGTTGCCTCGGTGCTGGTAACTCTTAATGTGTTGACCTGCTATGCCTACGTTCACATATTTTATCGAAACGCCCGATTTCTCTTCTGCCGCCTCCACAGCCTTACGAATGGACTGTACCGTATTTTCGATATTGGCAACAACCCCTCGTTTTACCCCGATGGATTCGGCTTTCCCATAACCGAGAATCTCAATTTTCCCGTATTCGTTTCTCCGCCCTACAATACAGGCGATTTTGGTAGTTCCTATGTCGAGACCGACGATAATTTCAGATTCCATATGATTATTTTTTTGTGCAAACTATCTGGTTGTTAAATGTTAAATTTATAATCTGGTAGTCATTCCATCCGCTTCGCAGGCTTAGTTCCTGATAGAAAGCCCTCAGGTTCTCAAATTTTTGATCCATGTTGGCCATGCTACCAAATTTGATGATGTGATCGCCAAGTTCAGGAACCAGTTCCCATTCACCTATGCTGTTGTAATATAACTGCGCGATTTGAGCATTTAAAAATGTATCTTTACGGATGTAGCTGACCAAAGTAAACAAGTCGTAAAGCGGAGTATTGAAATAAGCACTGTCGTACACAGTGTTCAATTGTTTCTGTTTGAGATTGCCAAAATAACCATTCGCGATGATCACACGCGGGGCGTAATGCTTGCCGATTGGGAAAAGAGTGCCGTTTTCGTCCAAATAGTAACTCCGGTTGCTTTTCTCGTAAACTCGAACTACGGGGATTCTTTCTTTCACATTCACAAACACTTCCCCTTCTAATCCCAAATAACAATCAACACGATCAATATATGGGTTCGAATTCAACTTCTTTTCGATGGATTTTTCACTAAAATCTGCCAGGCGATCATTCAGTAAAGTGCCTTCGGTATTGATTGTCTTTTCCAAATCCTCTTTCTTTAGAAACCCCGTACCATCGTTTCCGCATACCCTTACAACCAGCTTGTTGACTTTTTGATTCGAACGCTTCATGTAGCTTGCCCCGACTAAAGCCAACAACCCGCCAATAAGGAGCACAACTACCGATATGGAAAGTAGTTTTTTTAACATGACTTCAATATTTGTTCGATGGGTGTAACCAACTGTCCTATATCACCGGCCCCCATGGTTAGCAAGACATCGAAATCATGGGTTTTAATAAAATCAAAGAGATCGTCTTTTGCAACCAGGCTTTTATCCTTGTGATTCATCTCCTTTAGAATACTATTTGAAGTGATTCCTGCGATGGGCTTTTCCCTTGCAGGATAGATGTCCAGAAGCACAACCGTATCAAGTGGTTCAAGCGATTTGGCAAACTCTTTGGCAAAATCCCGCGTTCGACTGAAAAGGTGGGGTTGGAAAATCCCCAGGATCTTTTTATTGGCATACAGGGTCTTAATGGCGGCGATGGTCGACCTGATTTCTTCGGGATGATGGGCGTAGTCATCAATATATACCAGCCCATCGGTATTGATCCGAATATCGAACCTGCGTTCAACTCCCATGAAAGTATTCAATCCGTTTTTAATTTCTTCTGCATTTAAGCCAAGTTGCAAAGTTACACCCACCGCGGCCAGCGCGTTTTCAATGAAATGGGCACCCGGAACCTGCAAACAAATGTCTTTGATTTTTATATCAGCATGTTTGATATCAAAAACAAATCGATGGTCACGGATACGAACATGGATGGCCTGTAGGTCGGCTTGATTATCAATTCCATAACTCAGGCACTTGTTGAAGTGAGCAAAATGTGATTTAAGCCTTGATTGAAGTATAAGCGTTCCATCGGGGCTTATTTGCCGTGAAAATTGCAAAAATGCCAAAATCAGGGCTGCGTGGTTTTCATAGATATCCAGGTGGTCGGCATCCATTGAACTGATGACTGCAATAGTCGGGTGAAGCATTAAAAACGAATGGTCGAATTCATCGGCTTCAACAACAAAGAATTCGGTTTTGTCGGATAGTATCAGATTTGTTTGATAATTTTTGGCAATGCCACCTATAAAAGCGGTTGTATTTCTCCCGGCATGATGCAATAAATGAGCTACCAATGCGGTGATGCTGGTTTTTCCATGTGTACCGGCGATGGCAATGGTGGTATACTCCTGACTTATTTTACCCAATAGTGCGGCCCTTTTAATCAGAGGGATTCCTGATTTAAGGCAGAAAACCAATTCGGCGTTATCGGGGGGTATGGCGGGAGTGTAAACCACCATTTCCGGGTTCGAAGGAATTCTGTTGATATCTTCCTGGTAATGAATTTCCAACCCTTCGGCTTCCAGTTGTTTCGTAAGCATCGACGGGGTCAGGTCATAGCCCGAAACCAAGTAGCCTAAATGTTTGAAATACCTTGCCAGTGCGCTCATGCCGATGCCGCCAATGCCCAGAAAATAGATATGTCGTACTACTCTGGTCATCTTTCCCTTTTTTGAATAAGTGAAATCACTTGGTCTACTATTGATTGTGTGGCATTGGTATGATCAAAATGGGCAAGATTTTTGGTCATTTTCATCCGCTCATCCACATGCTTCATTAGCCTGATTATTTCAGTAGCAATCAATTCTTTAGCAGCTGATTCTTTCACCAGTATGCCGGCATTTTGATCCACCAATGTCTGTGCATTTCGTGTTTGGTGATCCTCCGCTGCACTGGGCAACGGAATGAAAATGGCAGGTTTCTTAACGGCGACAATCTCTGCAATGGCAATGGCACCTGCACGGGAAACAATCAAATCGCAGCTGGCATAGGCCAGATCCATGCGTTTAATAAATTCTTTTACGACCACGCGTTTCTGACTGTCAACATCTGTAGCTGTATCGAGTGCTTCTTTATAACCGCTTTTCCCTGTTTGCCAAAGAATTTGAATGTCATTTTTAAGTAATAATGGCAAGTTATGAGCGATGGCCATGTTGATTTTCTGTGCTCCCTGGCTTCCGCCAATAATAAGTACTACCGGAATTTCCGGTTTAAGTCCGAAATGCAAACAGGCCTCATCCCTGCCAGCCTTCAGTAGCATGATTTCCTTACGGATGGGGCTGCCTGTGATCGTAATTTTATTTTTCGGAAAGTATCGTTCCATATCAGGATAGGCCACACAGATAGAGTCTACAGTTCGTGAAAGTATCTTGTTGGTTAGTCCGGGATATGAGTTCTGTTCCAGAATGAGGGTAGGTATATTTTTCTTGGAAGCCGCACGCAGCAGGACACCGCTGGCATATCCCCCCGTACCTATCACCACGTCAGGATTAAACCGTTTGATTATGCCTCCAATTTTTAATGTGCTTATCATCAGTTTTAATGGAAACAGGAGGTTGCTGAAAGTCAATTTTCGTTGCAATCCGCTTATCCATAAGCCAATAATGGGATACCCGGCATTTGGGACTTTTTCCATTTCCATGCGTCCTGAAGCACCAACAAAAAGAAATTCAGCTTCCGGCAATCTCCTTTTTAGCGCGTCAGCGATGGCAATAGCAGGAAAAATATGACCTCCCGTTCCTCCGCCACTTAGCATGATATGATATTTCTTTTTATCCATTAACTGTTTGATTGACAGGTTGAACAAGTGCGTCTGTAGCTATTTGGTCATTTTCTTTGCTCACGCTTAGTATGATGCCAATGGCTAAACTGGTGAACCAGATGGAAGTTCCTCCCATACTGATCAAGGGTAAAGGTTGTCCGGTGGTAGGAAGCAGCCCCACGGCCACTCCCATGTTGATCATGGCCTGGAAGACCAAAGAAAATCCTACACCGATGGTGAGAAACGCTCCAAAAGTACCGGGCGCTTTGGTGACAATTTTTACGGACCTGAAAAATAAAATCAAGTAGAGTAATACAACAAAGCTGCCACCTACCAAACCATATTCTTCCACAATGATGGCAAATATAAAGTCGGAATAGGGGTGGGGCAAAAAATTTCGTTGGGTACTGTTGCCCGGCATCTTGCCAAAAATTCCACCGGTGGCAATGGCTATCTTGGCTTGATTGAGTTGGTAGTTTTCGCCGCTGCTGCCATCAATATAGGAGGTAATGCGATTTTTCCAGGTGCCAACTCGTCCCTGTTGTCCTTCGGGAAGGGCGAATAGGATGGCTATTCCAATGGACATCACCACCAGGCCAATCCCGATCATACCCAGTATGTACTTTATTTTAACGCCTCCTATAAATATCAGAACCAGACTTGTGACAAACAGCAAAGCCGCGGTCGAAAAATTAGCCACAAAGATGAGCCCTGTAACAAGGATTACCGGAAGCATCAAAGGTAGGAAAGCAGATTTAAAGTCTTTGATATCTTCTTGTTTCTTACTCAGCATACGTGCCAGGTAAACAATCAAGGTAATCTTTGCCAGGTCGGAGGTCTGAAACGTGAGACCAAAGGGCAAGGGCAAAACCCTTTTGGCATCATTTAAATTGAGGCCAAAGAGCAGCGTGAGAAGTAGCAGCGGTATGGCTACATACAAGGCCACTTGGAAAATCCGGGAATAATAAGTGTATTTTAACCGATGCGCCAGGTACATGAAGAGCAGACCGAATAACAATATCAGGGCATGTTTAAACATGTAGTATTCGGTATTGCCACCCTGGTATTTATAGGCCAGTGTGCCGGTTGAGCTGTACACAGCCAAAAACGACAGTAAACTGAGTAAAAAAACGATTACCCAGATTACACGATCCCCTTTTATTTTTCCAAATTTCGATCTCATGTTATAATTTATTCACCGCCTGTTTAAACTGGTTACCCCGGGCTTCATAACTTTCAAAAAGGTCGTAACTCGCGCAAGCGGGCGATAGCAAGACAATGTCTCCTTTTGAAGCAATTTGATATGCTTCAGCAACGGCTTCTTCGGACGATTCAGTATCCACAATGTAGGGTACGATATCTCCAAAGGCGGCATGAATGGCCCGGTTGTCAAGTCCAAGACAAATGATGGCTTTCACTTTCTCTTTTACAAGATTCAGGAGTGCACTGTAATCGTTGCCTTTATCAATACCCCCTACGATCCAAACTGTGGGTCGGTCGACATATTCCAGTGCATACCAAGTAGAATTCACATTGGTAGCCTTCGAGTCGTTGATAAACGAAATGCCATGAACACTTGAAACATATTCAAGTCGATGGGCAATGTTGTGAAAATCAGACAGGCTAAGTTTCAGGGTTTCATTCCTGATGTCCATCAGCTTGGAGGCAACTCCTGCTGCCATTGAGTTGTAGATATTGTGTTTTCCCTGTAATGCCAATTGTTCTAGTGTCATACTCACTTGGGTTTTATGATATTTGATGATTATTTTATTTTCTTTAATAAAGGCACCGTTTTTTAACGGATTGGTTTTAAGCGTGTAAGGAATTAATTGAGCCACACATTTTCTGTTGCTTAGTTCCCGGTTTAATACAGGATCGTCAGCACAGTAAATAATGGCATCGTCCGGTTGTTGGTTTTGTAGAATCCTTAGTTTGGAGGCAGTGTATAACGCGAAGTTATTTTCATACCTGTCGAGATGATCGGGTGTGATGTTGGTGATAATGGCAATGTTTGCTCTGAACTTTACCATGCCGTCCAACTGAAAGCTGCTTATTTCAAGCACATACACATCAAACTGGTTTTCGGCCACTTGCCAGGCAAAACTTTGTCCGATATTGCCTGCCAAACCTACGTTGAGTCCGCCATTTTTTAAGATGTGATACAACAAGAGCGTGGTGGTTGTTTTTCCATTGCTGCCGGTTATACAAATGAGTTTGGCATTGGTATATCGTGAAGCAAACTCGATTTCAGAAATGATGGGTATCTTTTTCTCGTGAATGACTTTGATTATCGGTATATTATCCGGAATGCCGGGGCTCTTAATCACCTCTGTAGCCTGGAGTATCCTATGAAGCTGGTGTCCGTTTTCTTCAAATTCAATTTGATATTTTAGCAAAACCTGACGGTATTTCTCACTAACGATCCGGTTGTCGCTCACCAATACATCAAGACCCTGTTTTTTAGCAAGTATGGCAGCACCCACCCCGCTTTCGCCGGCGCCCAGAATTACTATTTTTTGATCGTTCTGCATTCGTGGTTGATTGCTATCTGAGTTTTAATGTGATAATCGTGAGTACTGCCAAAAAAATTCCAATGATTAAAAACCGTTGAACAATTTTAGGTTCAGGGTATCCTAATTTTTGAAAATGATGATGCAAAGGCGACATCTTGAAAATCCGTCGGCCTTCACCATATTTCTTCTTCGTGTGTTTGAAATAGCTTACCTGAAGAATGACCGAAAGGCTTTCGGCAACAAAAATCCCGCAAAGAATGGGGATAAGTAATTCTTTACGAATGATGATGGCAAACACAGCGATAATGCCACCAATGGATAAACTGCCCGTATCGCCCATAAATACCTGCGCAGGATAGGTGTTAAACCAAAGAAAACCTACCGTAGCTCCTACAAAAGCAGCGATGTAAATAGTGAGTTCGCCCACATTGGGCAAGTACATGATGTTCAGGTAATCCGCGAAAATGATGTTACCCGATACCCAGGCCAGCAAGCCAAGTGTTAACCCAATTACAGCCGATGTGCCCGCTGCCAGACCATCCATTCCATCAGTCAGGTTGGCTCCATTTGAAACCGACACAATGATGAATATGACCAATGGAATAAAAATTAGAAAAGCCCATTTTTCGTAACCTGTTCCCAACCAACTAAGCAAATCGGCATAGTCGAATTCATTATTTTTAACAAAGGGAATGGTCGTTTTAGTACTCTGGAGTTGCTCATAAGTAAACTTGGAGGCGGGTCCGGTCTGCTCAAGCGTAATGTATATTTCTGAAGCAGGTTTTGTTTTTTCGCGTACAATAACCTGTGGGTTAAAATACATCACCAATCCCACAATGAGCCCAAGCACTACCTGTCCAAAAATTTTGTAAATACCTTTTAATCCTGTTTTGTCCTTTTTAAATACCTTGATGTAGTCATCAGTAAAGCCAATGGCTCCGAGCCAAACTGTTGTAAACAACATCAGAAGGATGTAAATGTTTGAAAGATCGGCAAATAATAAAGCAGGTACCAATATGGAAGCCAGGATAATCAGTCCTCCCATGGTGGGTGTTCCTTGTTTCTCCAACTGTCCTTCAAGTCCCAAATCACGGATGGTTTCGCCAACCTGTTTCCGGTTGAGAAACGAGATCCAGCGATTTCCAAACAGCAAGCTGATAACCAATGAAGTGATCAATGCCATGGCGCCTCTAAACGATAAATAAGCAAATACTCCCGCTCCGGGGATATTAAAGGTGTTATCTAAATATTGAAATAATGAATATAACATAGTTAGTTTCCCTTCATTAGTTCTTCTATAATTTCTTTATCATCAAAATGGTGGCGAATCCCATTTATCTCCTGATATTTTTCATGACCTTTACCGGCTACTAAAATCAAATCTCCCGGTTGTGCCAAATTCCAGGCAGTTTTAATGGCTTCCTTTCTGTTGACGATCACCATGGTTTTTTGCTTTTTTGAAGCATCGATGCCTGCCAGCATCTCATTTAGGATTTGGTTTGGGTCTTCGGTGCGCGGATTGTCGCTGGTAAGGATGACTTTGGTGCTTAATCTGGAGGCAATGCCCGCCATGATGGGACGTTTGGTTTTATCGCGGTCACCACCTGCGCCCGTAACAGTAATGAGCTGCTCGTTGCGTGTGCGCATAGCATTGATGGTGTTCAGCACATTTTCCAATGCGTCCGGCGTGTGTGCATAGTCAATAATAATGGTGATGTTGTTAGCTGATTTCAGCACTTCAAACCTGCCTTCTGCACTCTTCAGCTTACTTAATTCTATCAGTACTTCCTCCTTTGATTGATTCAACAATAGGGCTGTTCCATAAATGGCCAATAGGTTGTAACAATTAAAATCTCCCGATAAGAGTGAATACACTTCATTTCCATCAATTTTGAGGAGCATGCCATCCATGTGATTTTCCATTGCCCTGCCTTTAAAATCAGCCGGGGTTTTAATGCCGTAGAACATTTTTTTGGCTTTGGTATTCTGGAGCATGATTTTTCCGTTTTTATCGTCGGCGTTTGATAAAGCAAATGAGGACGATGGCAATTGATCGAAAAATTGTTTTTTGGCCTCCAGATAGGCTTTAAAGGTTAGATGATAATCCAAATGATCGTGTGTGAGGTTGGTAAAAACACCTCCTGCAAAGTTCAGCCCTGCTATTCTATCCTGGTCGATGGCGTGCGAACTTACCTCCATAAACACGTATTCACAACCTGCATCCACCATTTCGTTAAGCAATTCATTTATTTTAACTGCATCGGGCGTTGTATGCGTGGAGGATAGTTCACGGTCGCCAATTTTGTTGGCTATGGTCGACATCAATCCTGATTTAAAACCTAGCAGGGTGAAAAGATGATACAATAAGGTGGCAATCGTGGTTTTGCCATTGGTACCTGTGATGCCAACCAGGTGCAGTCTTTTTGATGGATTGTTGAAGAAATTGGAGGACATCATGCCTAAGGCAAAGGAAGGCTTCTGAACACGAATGTAGGTAATGTCAGGATGGATATTTTCGGGGAAGTAACCACATACAATGGCTTTTGCACCGGATAAAATGGCTTTCTCAATAAACTGATGACCATCTACATGAGTTCCTGCAACAGCGACAAACGCAGCACCGGGCATTATTTTTCTCGAGTCGAAAGCAATGCTGCCAATTTGGACATTCAGGAAGCCTTTGGTTTCCATCACCCCGCATGCGTAGATTATGTCTTGTAACTCGCTCATTTAGTTAGATATTTGATAATTCAAGATTAATACGCATGTTGGGTGTGATGGAACTGCCGGAATTTATTGATTGCGACCTGACAACACCCCTACCCGAAAGGGTTATACCAATACCCATATTTTCGAGCAGATACACCGCGTCTTTAGCTTTCATGCCTTTTACATTCGGTACCGTTTTCCCTGAAAATCTCACCGCGTTAAACTCGGTCAACCCTTTTTTTTGCATGGTAACAACCCACTCTTCGTCACCCATGCTGTCCAAAAACGGGATGTTCAGACTGTTGTAAATCATGGAAAGGTCTTTAAAATGCAAGGGCCTTCTCACAAATGCATTGGTGATACTGTCTATTGGTTGCGTGTTGGCTAATTCCAACGAAATGGAGGTGGCGAAGATGTTGTCGGCAATTTCTTTAAATATGGGAGCGGCAACACTTCCTCCGTAGTATTTCCCGGCAGAAGGGTTGTTGACCACAACAATGCATGAATATATTGGGTCATCGGCCGGGAAATAGCCAACAAATGTGGCATTGTAATTTTTTTTGTTGTATTTGCCCTGGACCGCGATTTGGGCAGTGCCCGTTTTCCCGGCGACTTTATAAGGGCAATCTTTAAAAATGCTTTTTCCTGTTCCACGTTCAACTACTCCTTCGAGTAAGGAGCGAGCAGACAGGAGTGTCGATTCAGAAACCACTTTTGGATTCAGGACTTGGGTTTCAAAATGCTGTTTCGAAACTCCACCTTCCATAATGTCGGTTACAAAATAGGGCTTTACCATCACCCCATCATTGGCGATGGAGTTGTATAAAGTAAGCGTAATCATGGGTGTTACTGTCAGTTCATATCCAATGGACATCCAGGGCAATGAGGTGCCATACCATGTTTTCTTATTGGAAGGATTTTTAATATTTGGTTTTCCTTCACCTTGTATTTCAAGATCGAGTGGTGTGTTCAGATTAAATGAATAAAGCCTGTTGATGAATTTTGAGGGCTCATCCTTGTAGGCATTGTTGATAATTTTCGAGATTCCTACGTTAGATGAAAATTCAAATGCATCACGGACAGTGATTCTTCCATTCCCAATTTTATGAACGTCTTGCATGCCCCGGTTATAATAGCTGGTGTATCCTTCTCCTGTAACCAGGCTGTCGGTAAGTTTTACTTTGTTGTCTTCGAGTGCTGCCAGGATGGAGGCCAGTTTAAACGTCGACCCGGGCTCAATGCTTTCGCCAATACTGTAGTTGTAAATCTCCTTGTAGGTACCGTCAATACTGTCGTAACGCAGGTTGGCGTTGGCGCGGATTTTTCCGGTTTTCACTTCCATCACCACGGCACATCCCTGAAAGGCCCTGTTTTCGAGGAGCGTTTTAAGTAAGGCATTTTCAGCTACATCCTGCAAGCGGACATCTAATGTGGTTACCAGATCCAATCCATCAATCGGTTCAACTTCATTTTCATCATGAATCGGTATCCAATCCCCCTGGTTTATTCTGCGCATCACTTGCTTTCCATCGCTTCCGTTTAGTATTTCTGTAAAGGATCCCTCAAGGCCTACAAACAGATTTTCCTCTTTAATGACATATCCAATAGTTCTGGCTGCCAGCTCATTAAATGGATGAGCTCTTTGCGTTTTCTGAATGGTGATCAGTCCTCCCCGGTATTTACCCTCCCTGAAGACAGGCAGTTTCCGAATTTGTTTCAATTGATCGTATGTTGTTTTTCTGCTGATCAACAAATAGCGGTTGCCTTTTTTGCGCGCTTTGATGAGGTCGGATTTAATGTCCCTGGCCGGTTTGTTCAGGATTTTTGAAAGACCTTGCGCCATGGAATCTACCTTGGAATTGAAAGTAGCAGACGAAATGGCCGGATTGGAAGCATCAAACCGTACTTCAAAAATAGGTACTGAGGTAGCCAGCAGACTTCCATCGGAGGCGAGAATATTGCCCCGGTTGGCCTCAATATTAAATACCTGGAGTTCTTGTGTAATGGCTTTCTCAGCTAACTCTTCACCTTCTTTTAACTGGATATATACAATTTTGCCGATAATGGCCAGTCCAAATAGCAGCACTCCGAAGTAAACCAGATAAACCCGCCACAATATGTCTTTATTAATATCCATGTATTTTAATCAATCTTTTTTGATGATGATGGTTTTAATGGGCTCCGTATTTTCTTTGATACCGGTTTTTTCGAGGCGTTTTGAGATGTGTGACTGTTTTTCAATTTGAGTAAGCTTCGATTTAGCGCTGATGTATTCGTAACGCAACTCTTTCACCTCCCTGCGAAGGCGGTTTATTTCGCGGGTTTTATTTTCTGCCAGATAATTGTTGGCTATATAAATGAACGCCAAAAAGGCCACGAACAATAAAAAGGGCATCATACTGAAGTCGCTCGCTGAAAGAAAATCCCCACCCAGAATATCTTTGGTCGTCTTGCCAAAGCGTCGTTTTCCTGTCGAAGGTCTTGGCGTGACCTCAACAACGGGCTCCTGTATTTTTATGGTATTTGATTTTGCCATGGCTATTTTTTTTCGGCAATGCGTAACTTGGCACTTCTGGCACGAGGATTCTTCTCCATTTCTTCCGTTGAAGGAATTAATGGCCTTCCGGTAATGTTGATCATGTCGACCAGCACATTTCCAAAAAAATCTTTTTCCAGCTTGCCTTCAAAATTGCCTGATTTAAAGAAATTCTTTACCAGCCTGTCTTCGAGTGAATGGTATGAAATAACCACAAATCGGCCTCCTGGTTTCAGCGATTTAAATCCATCCTCCAAAAGCGTTTTTAATGCTCCCAACTCATCGTTTACTTCAATGCGCAATGCCTGAAAAACCATCGCCAGGTATTTATTGAGTTTATGTGCCGGGAAATATTGTTTTACTACTTCTGTGAGTTCTGTGGTTGTTGTGATTCTCTTTTGTTCGCGTGCTTTCAATATACCACGGGTGATATAATAGCTGTTTTTGAGTTCACCATATTCTTTTAAAATGGTGTTCAATTGCGATTCAGAATATCCATTCACAATTTCTTCTGCCGTGACAGAAGAACTTTGGTTCATCCGCATATCCAAGGGAGCATCGAATCGGGTTGAAAAACCACGCTCACCCACATCAAATTGATGAGAAGAAACGCCTAAATCGGCTAAAATGCCATCTACCGGTTCATCATGATATAGTTTTAGAAAGTTGGTGAGGTAACTGAAGTTGTTGTTCACGAACAGAAATCGTTCATCATGGATGAGGTTGTTTTTGGCATCTGGATCCTGATCAAATGCGATTAACTTCCCCGTGGTAAGCATCGAAAGAATTTCACGCGAATGTCCTCCGCCGCCAAAAGTTACATCTACATAGGTTCCCTCCGGCACTATACGCAGACCTTCGATACTCTCGTTTAATAATACTGGATTGTGGTACATGTAATCTTTATTCAGTTTCTAACTCACCCATCACCTCTTCTGCCAAATCGGCAAAATCATCCGGGTCGAAGTCTACGGCCTTTTCATAGGCGTCCTTGTCCCAGATCTCAATGCGGTTTACAACTGATGTAAGTACAACTTCTTTGGTAATTCCTCCATACTTCATTAAGTCTTTCGGGATGAGCATTCTGCCCGTTCCGTCCAACTCAAGGGGTTTTACACCAGCCATAAACTTGGTTATAAATTCTGCGTTTTTCTTTTTAAACATATTGAGTTTACTCACCAGGGCCGTTTCTTCCTGCCAATGGCTCACAGGGAATACTTCGAGGCACTTCTTAAAAATGCTGCGCTTTATGACAAAACCCTTCGAAACGGATTCTCCCATCTGCGTTTTAAACTGTACGGGAAACATCAATCTCCCTTTTAAATCCAGTTTACACTCGTATGTCCCTAATATATTGATCATTAAAAACTAAGAATTATGGCGTAAATGTACTAAGTATTTACCACAATTAGACATTATTTACCACCTTTTACCACATTGTTAAAAAAAAGTTGCGTTTTTAACAGGAAATAATTCTTAATTAATTCGTAAAAAGTTAATAAACAGCAATATAAAATTCAATATAGGCGGTGGTTTAAACTTATCAACAACAAACCTTTCTTAAAAATGTTAATAACTCACACTATAGTTGCGTCTAACACATTGGTAGATTTGATCTGGTATAGGGTTGATTACACGATAACAAAGTGATTTCTGATTGGATATTTGAAAGCGTTTATTGGGAAATTTCAGGCTTTATTTACGACATCGTTCGCCTTGCCTGATAGGAAAAATTCCGTTGGAGAAATGAATCAAAAAAAAATGAGACTCTCAGCAGTAAGAAATTTTAGAAGCGTCGCGGAAAGAAGTGATTAGGTAGAAATCATTGCTTTCATTCTATTTGATGACCAGGAATTTCATGCTCATCCTATCCGGTAACGAGCTTAGGATTGCTATCTTTGCCCTGATGGAACGTGTAACACTTTTTGCAGAGGTATTATTGCCGATTCCCGTAGCTGGCACATTCACCTACAGGGTTCCCTTCGATTTGAATGACCAGATTTCTATTGGTCAGCGTGTTGCGATCCAGTTTGGCCGGCGCAGGGTGGTTGCCGGTTTGATAAAAAAAATTCATGAAAATGTGCCCACAGGCCACCTTCCCAAATATATCCTGTCGATACTGGATAAAGAACCGCTTGTGTTGCCTGTCCAGTTTACATTCTGGCAATGGATTTCTGAATATTATATGTGCACCGAAGGAGAAGTGATGGCTGCTGCCCTGCCTTCAGTATTTAAATTGTCCAGTGAGTCGCGAGTCGTTTTACATCCTGGTTTTGTACCTGATCGTGAAATACTTGGAACAACAGAGTATCATATTACCGAAGCATTGCTTCAGAAGAACAGATTAACCATCGAAGAGCTGACCGACCTGGTCGGCATAGCCAAGATTCTCCCAATACTTAAAAGTATGATCGAGCATCACCTCATCGTGATGGAGGAAGAATTGTCGGAGGCTTATAAACCTAAAATCGAGAAATTGGTCCGTTTGGCTGATTGGGCTTTGGAAGAAGACAGCCTTCGTCAGGTGATGGACGATTTGGGAAAACGTGCCCACAAGCAATTGGAATTGTTGATGGCCTTTATTGGTTTGGCAGGATTTCCCTTAAGTGTTAACAGCCAAATAAATCAACAAGTCCTTTTATCCAAAGCAGGTGTTTCATCGGTCATTTTAAAAACGCTGGTTGAAAAAACAATCCTGGTGGTGGAGGAGAAGGAGGTAAGCCGGATTGAAAAAGTTGCTTCAGTACCTGATGACATGGTTCAGTTAAGTCCGCATCAACAGGAAGCGTACGA
>PCUL01000024.1:0-1126 GCA_002771745.1 Bacteroidetes bacterium CG18_big_fil_WC_8_21_14_2_50_41_14 | reverse complement strand
AGAAATGCTTGAACAACGCGTAGTTCTTTTGCACGGAGTTACCTCCGGAGGGAAAACAGAAGTGTATATCCGGTTGATGGAGCGTGTTTTGGCCGAAGGAAAGCAAGTGCTTTATTTATTGCCCGAAATTGCACTGACAACCCAAATCATTCATCGATTACAAAAATATTTTGGCGATCGGGTGGGCATTTACCATTCTCGTTTTGGGAAAAACGAACAGGCAGAGGTTTGGCTTGGGCTTAACTCAAATAAGGCCGGTTACCAGCCAGGTATTATTCTGGGCCCCCGGTCAGCTGTCTTTTTACCATTCGACAACCTCGGGTTGATTATTGTGGACGAGGAACATGATGCCAGCTATAAACAATTCGATCCCGGACCGCGTTATAACGCCCGGGATGCCGCCATTTATCTGGCATCACTTCATGGTGCGAAAGTGCTTCTTGGTTCTGCTACACCCTCTATCGAAACATTTTACAATTCCAGCATGGGCAAATATGGATTTGCAACCCTGACCGAGCGTTATAGTGGAATAAAAATGCCTGAAATTCTCGTGGTGGATATGGGTGATCAACAGCGCCGAAGACTGATCAAGTCACATTTCTCATCCGTCTTATTAAATGAAATTACAGAGGCCATCAAAGAAAAAAAACAATCCATTTTGTTTCAAAACCGCAGGGGTTTTTCTTTGCGCCTGGAATGCGATACCTGTCATTGGGTTCCTGAATGCAAGCATTGTGATGTAACCCTTACTTACCATAAAAAAAGCGAGTTGCTCAAGTGTCACTATTGTGGATATTCTACTTCAGTACCACCAATTTGTCCTGATTGCCGGGGGACTAATTTAAAAATGAAGGGATTTGGTACCGAAAAAGTAGAAGAAGAATTGGCCATCCTGTTGCCTACTGCCAAAATTGACCGGATGGATTTTGATACAACCCGGTCGAAAAATGCATTTCAGCGAATCCTTCAAAAATTTGAGGATCGTCAAACCGATGTGCTCACGGGCACTCAAATGGTAACCAAGGGTCTTGATTTTGATCATGTTCACGTTGTCGGGATATTAAGTGCCGACAGCATGTTAAGCTATCCTGATTTTAGGGCGCATGAACGAAGTTTCCAACTAATG
>PCUL01000201.1:7388-11194 GCA_002771745.1 Bacteroidetes bacterium CG18_big_fil_WC_8_21_14_2_50_41_14 | reverse complement strand
ACCCTGATTGTTCAAATTTTAGATTAAATGGAACTCAATACTGAAGAGTTAATCTTACTAAGAGTAGCTCTGTTGAGTGAGGAGGGTTTTGAAGGTGGTTATCGCGCCTGTTTGGCAACAACTTTTCCAATAGTGGCAAAGATATTCGCTATCATTTTTATGCTCGGTTATAAGATCAATAAAATAACATTTAACGGATTTGAGACGTGAAAAATCAGGCAAATTCCCCGAAGCTATCTATAGAGTAAACTATATGTAAATGGGGGATTGGAGGTTCGAACTTCAAGAAATTAACTTATAATTGGTTTTTAAATAAAGTTGCGCTAGATTTGTAAGTAAAATAGTTAGTTTATTCATTATCTATCTTGTTAAAAACAAACGAATGAAAACACCCTTTTTTATACTGCTTCTTTTAGGTTCTGTTCTATTACCTCCTTCCTGCGATTCAGCTAAACAAGATAAAAATCCCGAACCTTTTGTTACCATTATCGGAGAGATCACCAGTCCGGCGGGTGATTCTGTTTGGTATTGTCTTGAGACGCGATTTGGATATGAATACAAGGTATCCGGAACAACACTGGACAGTAGTGGTCATTTTAAACTACAATTCAAACTTGATGAGCCTACAAGTGTAACTTTGATAGAAGGGAACGAAGGGGCTAGTCTATTTGTTAAGCCGGGCGACCAGATTCAGCTGACACTGGATGCCAACCAATTTGATGAGACCATAAATTTTTCGGGTATGGGCCGGGAAGAAAATACTTATCTCGCCAAAAAAGTGCTGGAGTTTAATGATAAGGGAGTGTTTTATGTATATAACATGCGTGACAGCCTGGGGGTTGATGGAGGAATTAAGTATGTTGAGAATCTTAAGAAAAGGAGGTTTCAGTTTTTAAACGACTATATTGAAACACACAAAGATCTTAGTCCAGAATTTATCAATTGGGAAAAAACCAACATTGAGTTCGAGCTTCCAACCCTGCTTTTTCAATATACTTTCAACCGTAAAGTTGACTCCACACTTGATACGATCCTCCATATTTTCGGCTTTTTCATAACGATGAAACCATTGTATTCTCTGTCGCCAGAATTTAATTCCTACCTCATCCTTTTTCCGAAATATTTAACCTATATCTATTCCGATTTATTTCTAAACAGCAACAACCACGATTCCATTTTACTGGATCTAATTATTTCTCAGTCTCAAGGTTATGCCCGGAATAAATTAATTGCAGAACAATTTGAGAACAAACTTGCAGATTACAACCTCGAATATTTTAATCAAAACAAGGCTGTTTTCGATAAGTTTGTTACAATGGAACTCTTTAGAGAAAGGGTTCTTTCTTCTTATGAAAAAGCTGTAAAAGCGCTGGAATCCAATATGCCCGCCGATGCCCGACTCATTAATCTGGAAAATGAAAAATACAATCACCTTACCTATCAGGACATTATCGACCACTACAAAGGCAAAGTAATTTACCTTGATTTTTGGGCCAGCTGGTGCGGGCCTTGTAAAGCCGAAATGCCCTTTTCGCTTGGTCTTCAAAAAAAATTCAATGATAAAGAGGTGGCGTTTGTTTATTTTTCGTCGGACGCCGACAGCGTAGCCTGGAAAAACATGGTCAGAATCCTGCAAATTTCAGGTGATCATTATCGATTAAGTAAGTCGGTAAGAAAAGTAACCAACGACTTGTTTGATGTGCAGTTTATCCCCAGATATGTATTGATCGACAAAATGGGAAATGTGGTGGAAGCAGCCGCCAAAAGACCCAGCAATACTGAAATAGTTGGGGAAATTGAGAAGTTGCTTTAAAAAATCCTCCTCCACAATTCCGGTTGCAAAGGGGACTTATCCCCCATGAATGGCCTTCCTATTTGTTTCGCTCTGTCTACGACCCCGACTGTTGTACGGGGACCATCACCCCAAAAATCAACGCCCTGAAAATATCCCGCTTCACCGCCCCACCTAATACACAGGATGCCAGGAAAACAGGAACCTTTTTCTTAATCCAACTTAACAAACCTGCCGCTTCCATGTATCTCACCATGTTCCGTTGAAACAAAAAAGTAAACTCCGTTTTGCCATCGGGAAACATCCACAGCCAGGATATTTTTATTCCCGTGAGTTGACACTTTCCTGATCATTTTACCCTGGCTATCATAAAAAACTACCATCCTAATGGGGGATTGAGATGAGGGGAGTTCGATATGAAGGATTTCTTTTGCAGGATTCGGATAGCTTAACAACTGAGGTTTGTCGCCGATGTCATCCGGAAATTCGGGAATGCCCACCAAACCTCCTGAATAAGTTTTAAAAATGATCCCCTTGTTGCCCATCACCAAACCCTCCTCTGCGTTGAAAAAATCAACTCTTGTGGGTGTTGAGGTACATGGAAACTCAATTGGATCCCAGGTTTCGCCACCGTCAATGGTCTTCAGCAGCATCACTTCATTTTCACCCAGGGTAACATAGCCGACTTGATTTGTGGGAAAATCGATATCCAAAAACTCAGCATACCCTGAGATCGGAGTCGTTTTTTGTTGCCAGGTGCTGCCTCCATCCGTAGTTTTTAAGATCATATTCCCCTGACCGATGATAAACCCCGTATCGCTGTTAACAAAACAAATTTTGCTCGCTAGAAAGTAAAAATCAAGTGAAACGGGAGTCCAGGTTGCACCCTGATTGGTGGTTTTGAGAAAAACACCAACATTACTTTCCAGGCCAACTGCAAAACCAGTGGTATCATCTGTAAACACTATATCGACAAGGGGACTGTTCAATGGTGCGGTATAATTTAAACTCCAGGTTTCACCACCATCGGTGGTTTTATAGATTGTTCCTTTGTTGGTTACACCACCAACAAAGCCAACCTGGTCATTTATAAAATAAATACAACTGGGTTCAAAATCATAATTTTCAATATCATAATCTGTCCAGGTGGCTCCACCATCCGAGGTTTTAGAAATTACAGCATTGCCATACGAACTCAACGCGAACCCCAATTGGGGGGAGAGAAAACAAATCGAATAAAAAGATCCTGAAGACACTACATTTTGCCACGAATTTCCAAAGTCGGTTGATTTATAGATACTTCCACTAGTTACCCCACCACCGTACCCGGTTGTGGCCAGAAACACAACGCTGTCGCCAATAATTTGTGCATCATTTATTTTATCTGCCCTACATGCCGACTGATATTGGATTTCCCAGTTTTCTCCTCCATCCAAACTGGAAAGTATTTGTCCATGAGTCCCGACACAGAACCCTGTATTCTCATCTAAAAATAGTGTGCTGTTTAAACTGCGTGTATTTTGAGGCATGGAGCATTCCTGCCAGGTAGTTCCTCCATCCATGGTTCGTAGCATCATGTTGTCGTACATCACGCGTGGCCCAACCGCGAAACCAATGTCTTCATTAAAAAAATAAAGCTGATGCACATAATTAAAAGGATCAGAATAAACCTCAATCCAGGTGTTCCCTCCATCTTCTGTTTTTAGTAATTGGTAACGGTTGTTACTCATAGTAGAAACATCCCCGGCAATAATTCCAGTATTTTCATCCAGAAACAAGATTGAGGTAATTTCAAAATGCTCAATTACCGGATTGATTGTTACCTGCTCCCAGGATTGGCCGTTGTTATCGGTCCGATAGTAGAAGGTGCTACGTGTGTTTCCAATAAACCCGGTTGAATTGTTGATGAAATGCAGAAATTTGGGTGTAAAAGTATAGGCACTGAAGAATAAATCTGTGGTGTCCCAGGTGGTTCCTCCATTCGATGTGTGCAGGATGGCATTGTTTATTGTGA
>PCUL01000201.1:7156-7366 GCA_002771745.1 Bacteroidetes bacterium CG18_big_fil_WC_8_21_14_2_50_41_14 | reverse complement strand
TCAGGGTAGAGCTGGTTCCGGTTGCGAATCCAAGCATTGAGTTAACAAAACAAAGCGAATTCAAGGTAATATCTCTGGCGATACCTGCGGGTTGGTACTGAACTTCCCAGTGGACACCCCAATCATTTTAACTTATGAGCGTTGCCCCTGAACCCACAGCCATCATTCGACTGGTTCCGGGAATGGTAACCAGATCAAAAAGGTCGCTTT
>PCUL01000201.1:6898-7143 GCA_002771745.1 Bacteroidetes bacterium CG18_big_fil_WC_8_21_14_2_50_41_14 | reverse complement strand
CGTAATTCGTAACCAGGGATCTGATTGACTCCAACCTTGGAAACCAATCATAAGGACAATCAGGGAAATGAGTGTAATTTGTTTCATTTTCAGGTGGTCGTTTTTTAAACTTTAAAATTAGTGCTTATTTATGATATGATGCAAGAGATTTGGATGAATAACAACTCCTGTTTTATAAATCCCTATTTTTGCCGTCCCTACTAATATTGCTATGACATCTCTACATAACCGCGTTAACAAGGAAA
>PCUL01000201.1:6535-6875 GCA_002771745.1 Bacteroidetes bacterium CG18_big_fil_WC_8_21_14_2_50_41_14 | reverse complement strand
TGAAACAACGCCTGGCAGACGAACCATTTAACCGCACCACACTCTCTTTTTATCGGTATGTGATCATCGATCAGCTACAATCTTTCCGCGATGAGTTTTACACCCAACTAAATGAGTTGAACTGCTTTGGCAGGATATACGTGGCCCGCGAAGGCATCAACGCCCAGATGAGTGTGCCATCGGAAAATCTAAAGGCGTTTCTGGAGCTTCTGGAGAAAAATGTGTACCTGAAAAACATGCCCATCAAATATGCTATTGAAGATGATGGAAAGTCCTTTTACAAGCTTATTGTCAGGTTGAAAAACAGGATTCTGGCTGATGGGCTTGATGACAATGCCTA
>PCUL01000201.1:5544-6490 GCA_002771745.1 Bacteroidetes bacterium CG18_big_fil_WC_8_21_14_2_50_41_14 | reverse complement strand
TGACAATGCCTACGATGTAACCCATGTGGGCAAGCACCTGACGGCTTTGGAATTTCATGAACTGGCCGCCAAAGAAGAAACCCTGGTCATCGATATGCGCAACCGCTATGAGAGTGAAATTGGTCATTTCGAAAATGCCGTTTGCCCGGAGGCCGATACTTTCCGCGAAGAGATACAGATGGTTACGGAGGAGTTTAAAGACCAGAAAGACCGGAAAATCCTGCTTTATTGTACGGGAGGAATCCGGTGCGAAAAAGCCAGTGCTTATTTCAAACATTTGGGTTTCAGGGATGTGAACCAGTTGCACGGAGGTGTAATTGAATATGCACAACAAATAAAAAAAGCTGGATTGCAGTCGCGTTATATTGGCAAAAACTTTGTGTTCGACAACCGCATGTGTGAAAGCATTGATCACCGGGTGGTGGGAAAATGCCACCAGTGTGGTGCTCCGGCCGATACGCACGTTAATTGCGCCAACGATGCCTGTCATTTACTGTTTATTCAATGCGCTGTGTGTGCAGAAAAATATGACCGTTGTTGTAGTGTTGAATGTCAGCAGTTTATTCAGCTACCCGTAGAAACCCAGCGCGTTCTGCGCAAAGAAAGGGTGTTTAATGGAACAATTAATGGGTATAAAGGGTTGATAATGAATATAAAATAAACATATTCTAAAAACGGGACACATCTGGTTTTAGATTATCTTTAATTTACAGTTGGCCATATTAAGCAACTGAAATGCCGATAAATATTTATAAAGTCGTAACATTAGCTGTAATTTTTAGTATAATTGCATCATTAACCCATCAAAAATGAAGCTAAGTTTAACTAAAGGAATTAATCTTCAAATCGGAGGAGAGGTAGGTAAGTTTAATACATTACCTATGTGCTTAATGAACTTATTGTTGGTATTTAAAAAAAGAAATAATGGAGGAAGAATTTGGAGTAG
>PCUL01000201.1:0-5536 GCA_002771745.1 Bacteroidetes bacterium CG18_big_fil_WC_8_21_14_2_50_41_14 | reverse complement strand
GTCAGGACGTATCAAAAAAGATATTGTAGCTGATTTTAAAGATCATGATGCAGCATTGTCATATTCAACAAATGAAATTCAGTTTATGGGTCGTGTGTATAGGTTAAATGCCTATTTAAATTGTAAACTTGAAAAAGAGGATGATTACTATGTAATAGAAAATAGTTTGCTGGATATTGTTGGTACCGGTAAAACTATAGAATATGCGAAATTAAGTTTTGCCGAAGAATTTGATTTCATCTATTCAAGATACAACAAATTAACTGATAAGGAACTGACGACCAAGACCTTATTAGCCCGGAATTTTATGAACTTAATAGTAAAAGAAATAACAAAATAGTATGCTGCTAAAGTCTGAGAAAGTAATACAATCATTATCAAAAAAAGGGTTTAAAATTGTTGATAGTCATCACAAGTTTATGGAATACTATCTTGACGGTAAACCAATATTACATACCAAAATAAGCCAAGGAGCAAATCATGATCTTGATAATTTTCTTATTGCGCAGATGTCTAAGCAATGCAAGCTTTCTAAAAAAGACTTCCTTGATTTAGCGAACTGTCCTCTTTCAAAAGAAAACTATGAGAAAAAGATTAGGGATATGGGTCTGGATAAATAAGATTTTGAACTATAATTGTTATCACCTCGCCAAATGTTAATCATTGGCAGTAAGTATGTTAAGTATAAACATGCTGATTATAGATTTATATTTTGATGGGAGACCTAAAGAAATTTTACTGGGGGGATTAATAAAAAGTGTAACGCCTCTGCGCCTCTGCGGTGAAAAAAAATAGAATTACACAGTGCATATTTCAGATTCAATCTCCCGTTAACCGATTCCATTTCTCCATTCACCGAACAAGCACCTCCATTGGCCTAAATCCAATTTACACAGGCCCGTTTTCGAGGTAGTTTTGCTTCATAAACACAGAAACTATAAAAGTTAAACGTCATGAAAACTATACTTAAATACACCTTCGCTCTCGTACTGCTCACCTTCACTTTCAATGCAAATGCCATCGCCCCGGTAATCTCACCCTTACTCGCCGAAGAAGCCTATATCGATGATATTCCTTTTAGTACCCAACATGTTTTCGACAGCATTCTGGACCTCAGCCTCACCGACACCTATGATTTATCAGAAGAAGTCTATATTCAGGACATCCCATTCAACACAGCAGAAATTGCTTCTGAAAACCTGGATGCCACCTCCTTCGATCTGGAAGAAGAATCCTACATCAACGACATCCCGTTTTCAACCGAACTGTATGCAAAACAATAAACGCAATACTCAATATAGCTCCTATAGCCGGCAAAGTCACCCCAAAAAGTGGCTTTCGTTGTTTTAGGCAAAATAGAACTTAACAAGGAAACGAACCCTCAAAGCTGACATACAATTCAAAAAAAATACACCTTTGTAACAAACCTGTTTTTCAATCGTCAAATCATCTTATATACAAATCAAAATCATCCAACATGAATAAATTAATCATCCACAACCTCTCAAAAACGTATTCAAACGGTGTAGTAGCCCTCGACCAGGTGAGTTTAGAAATAGAAAATGGTATGTTCGGTCTGCTGGGGCCCAATGGTGCCGGAAAATCGTCGCTGATGCGGACACTGGCAACCCTGCAGGAAGCCGATAGCGGCAGTGCCATGCTGGACGATATTGATGTGTTAAATCAACCCGGTGAGGTACGCAAAGTGTTGGGTTATCTCCCGCAGGAATTTGGTGTTTATCCCAAAATTACAGCATTGCAACTGCTCGACCATCTGTCGATTTTAAAGGGCATCACCAATTCAAGGGAGCGAAAAGAACTGGTTCGTTATCTGTTGGACAAGGTAAACCTGTACGACAAACGGAATAAAAGTGTGAAGGGTTTTTCGGGTGGGATGAAACAACGTGTTGGAATTGCACAAGCACTCATTGGAAATCCAAAACTCATCATCGTGGATGAGCCGACTGCCGGCCTGGATCCGGGTGAACGAAACCGGTTTTATAACCTGCTGGCCGATGTGGGCAAAGAGGTGATCGTCATCCTGTCGACCCACATTGTGGATGATATCAGGGAGTTGTGTACTAAAATGGCCATCATGAACCTGGGCCGGATTGTGTACCATGGCACCCCTCAAAAGGCCATCGATGCGCTGAATGGGAAAGTGTATCAAAAGGTTGTTACGCGTGAAGAATTGCCCGATTATGCCCGCCATTATTCCATTATCTCCAACAAAATGGTGGGCGGACGACCACTGATTCATGTTTATAGCGAAACGGATACCGGTGCAGGTTTTGAACAGGTAAATCCAAACCTCGAAGACGTGTTCTTCTCGAAAATCAACACCTCCAACGTACTTGTTTAATACCAAAACCCCGACTATGTTTAAGACCTTCTTTTTATCAGAAATAAAATTCTCGCTCCGGCAACCCATGGTGTATATCTTCCTGGTACTGATTGGCTTGCTGGTGTTTGCAGCCACTGTGAGCGATAATGTACAAATTGGTGGTACGGTAGGAAATGTGTACCGCAATGCTCCTCATGTGATCACCATTTATACCACCATCATGACCATTTTCGGGTTGCTGATGGCCACCGCCTTTTTTAATAATGCTGCCCTCAAAGACCTTGACAACGATTTTAATGAAATCCTTTTTAGCGCTCCCATCAGCAAGTTCGGCTATTTCTTTGGCCGCTTTTGTGGTGCCTTGTTGTTGTCGACCATTCCCATGCTGGGTGTTTATATCGGGATGATTCTCGGTTCCATTCTGGGACCGGCCTTTGGTTGGGTAGATGCCGACCGGTTTGGATCTTTTTACCCGGAAACGTTCATAAACACCTATTTTCTGTTTGTTCTCCCTAACATGTTTTTTGCCGGCACCATTATTTTTGCCATGGCCAATAAGTGGAAGAATACCGTCATTTCCTTTGTTGGTTCGCTGGTAATTATCATTGGTTACATTATTGCCGGCACGTTGATGTCGGATATCGACAACGAAAGCCTTGCGGCTCTCACCGATACGTTTGGCATCAGGGCCTATTCGGTTTATGCCAAGTATTTTACTCCCATCGAAAAAAACACCCTGAGTCCGGGATTTACGGGTTTGCTTCTGTTAAACAGGATCATTTGGATTGCAGCGGGTTTGGTTATCCTGATTACCTCATACCTGACCTTTTCGTTCAAGGAAAAAAACAAGAAAATAAAGGTTGCCAAAGAAGAGGAAACGCCGAAGTACAGGATAATAACTTTGCCAAAACTACACACGCAGTTTAACCTCAATACAGACTGGTTGCAGTTTAAAAGCTTCTTTTTTACCAACTTTTTGAGCATTGTAAAGAGTGTTACCTTTAAGATTCTCTTTTTGTTCAGTGCCATTATCCTCATTGCCAATTTGTTTGGAGGTTTTGAATATTTTGGACTTCAGTCGTATCCGCTTACCTATAAAATGATCGATCTCATCACCAATGCTTCCGGCATTTTTGTGGTGATTATTCTGGTCTTTTTCAGCGGAGAGCTGATCTGGCGCGACCGTGACAGCAAAATCAACGAGGTGGTGGATGCCACACCGCACACTTCCTTTATTTCGATGGCTGCCAAAGCCCTTTCGCTGGTGGTGATCACCACACTCATCCATTTTTTCTTTATCCTGGTGGGGGTTACCTATCAGCTTATCAATGGCTACACACGCATCGAACTCAATGTATACCTGTTGGATTTTGTCTATACCAGCCTGTTGCTGTACGTCATCTGGAGCGGGGTGATGATCATGATTCAGGTGTTGGTAAACAACAAATACATTGGCTATTTCATCTCCATTGCGGTGATTTTTGTGTGGAGCATTGTCCTGAATATCGTTGATGTTCAAAGCAATATGCTGGCTATTGGCGGACGGCCTTCCCTGGAGTATTCCGATATGAACGGATTTGGCCCTGGATTGACCGGAGCCATGTGGTTCAACACTTACTGGTTTTTGTTTTCGTTGTTGTGTCTGCTAATTGCCGGGGCTTTGTGGAACCGGGGTAGCATCAGTTCGTTGATGCAGCGACTTAAGATGGCCCGGAAGCAGGTTCCTCAGCAATACCGATTGGTTATGCTCATCACATTGATCGCCTGGATGGGAGTGGCCGGATTTGTATATTACAATACCCAGTTGCTCAACACCTACAAAACCTCCGATGAACTGGAACAGCATTCGGCCAGTTTTGAAAAGAAATACAAGAAGTATGAAAAGGTAAACCTTCCTAAAATTACCGATGCCAAATACTTTATCGATCTTTTCCCATACAAACGAGATGTAAAGGTAAGGGCCGTGTTGCAATATACCAACGAAACCAACTCACCCATCGACACGCTGCATTACAATATTGACAAAGATTGGAATCCGGAGTTCTTTATTCCAAACTCCGATTTGGTATACGAAGACAAAGAGCTTGGGTATTTGATTTTTCAGCTTAGAACACCCTTACAGCCGGGTGATTCGTTGGAACTTGAAATTGAAACGAAGTCTGTTTCGCAAGGATTTGAGAATTCGGCTGGAAATACCGGCATCATACACAACGGCACATTTCTGAACAATTTCGAAATCCTTCCGGCACTTGGATACAACGAAAGCAGGGAGTTAAGTGATAAAAATACCCGGAAAAAATATGGTCTCAAACCGAAGGACCGAATGCCTGAACTGGAAGAGAACTGCACCGAACACTGCATGGCCAACTACCTCACCGATGGACGTTCTGACTTCATCAATGTGGAAACTGTTATTTCTACCTCAGCCGACCAGATGGCCATTGCTCCCGGCTCGTTGGTCAGGAAATGGGAAGAAAACGGAAGAAACTATTATCACTACAAAGTGGACCATCCATCGCAAAATTTTTACGCGTTTATTTCGGCCAAATATGAAGTAGCCATCCGTAAATGGAACGATGTGGATATTGAAGTGTATTACGATAAAAAACATGAAGTGAATGTGGAACGAATGCTGGATGCAGTAGAACGTTCGTTGACCTACTACACCGAAAACTTTGGCCCGTACTACCACAAACAGTGCCGGATTATTGAGTTTCCCCGCTATGAAACGTTTGCCCAGGCTTTTCCCGGAACGATGCCCTATTCGGAATCCATTGGTTTTGTGATCAATTTAGAAGATGCCGAAGAAAACAATATCGTCGATGCGGTGATTGCACATGAGATGGCGCATCAGTGGTGGGCTCACCAGGTGATGGGTGCTAAAATGCAAGGAGGAACCATGTTAAGTGAAAGTTTCGCCGAATATTCTTCGCTGATGACCATGAAGCACCTGACTAACAACCCCATGAAAATGCGTGAGTTCCTTAAATACGATCATGACCGGTATTTAAGGGGCAGGAGCGGCGAGGTGGACAAGGAGATGCCTTTGTACAAGGTTGAAAACCAAATGTATATCCACTACGGAAAAGGAAGTGTAATCCTTTATGCTTTACAGGATTATATTGGTGAAGACAAGGTAAATACCGCCATGAGAAATTTTCTGGAAGAATTCAAATATCAAAAGCCCCCATA
>PCUL01000465.1 GCA_002771745.1 Bacteroidetes bacterium CG18_big_fil_WC_8_21_14_2_50_41_14 | reverse complement strand
TTTTGGTCTTCCCGATCAGGAAGTGATGAGCGAGCAATCCTACCGTGATCAGTTTCCCGATCTGGCCTGGAAAGAGGAAAACAAGCCCGAAAAGTGGACAAGAAATGAAATATCAAACAAAGAATTATCTATAAATGGGAAAGCCACGATATCGTTGGGTGAATTAAGCGCATGGCCTGTGGGCGAATATGTGATGGTTATCGAAGGAAACGATCAATATGGGAAACCGGTAAAGGCGGAGCATTATTTTTCGCTTTATTCTTCAAATGAGAAAACCATTCCCGGCAAGCCTCCATATTGGGCCGCTTTATCCTCCCAAAAGGCTGAACCCGGCCAAACGGTAACTATTACAGTTGGCTCCGCAGTCCGAAAAGCCAATATGTTGGTTGAAGTTTCTCATGGAACGGAGACTCTATTCAGCCAATGGGTGAGCCTGAGCGGTGGCCTAAAGACCTTTGAAATTCCCGTAAAGGAAGCACATCGGGGAGGCATTTTGGTCAACACATGTATGGTAATCAACAACCGCCTTTTTACAGAAAAATATATTATCGACGTACCTTTTACCAACAAAAAGCTGGACATCGTTTTGGAAACCCGGCGTGATTTTCTTACTCCCGGAGAAAAGGAAACCTGGAAAGTTCACATCAAAGGTGCAGATGGAAAAGCGCTGGCTTCAAGGCTGATGGCCGGAATGTACGATGCTTCACTGGATCAGTTCACCGACCATACATGGAACATGTCGCTTTATCATTCAACTGCAACAGGCCATGGGTGGGAAGGAATACAGTTTCAAACAGAACACTCCGGCAACCTGTATGCACAAAAGATTCCGTTTTTAACAGGTTTTAGTAACCAATACCCCAATATCAACTGGTTTGGATATTTTTATGAAGATTCGGAGATCATGTATCTAAAATCAACACCAGGTCGCAGTGGTTTGATGATGGAGATGGAAGACAGTGACAGTAAAGTAGATGAGCTGATTGTAATGGAGAAAGTACCCACATTGGCTGACGATAAAGACACACCTCCAGATACAAAACAGGAGCCCAACATTCCTCTTCGTACCAACTTCAACGAAACCGCTTTCTTTTATCCTGATTTGTCTACCGACAAAGAGGGAAATGTGACCTTTAGTTTCAAAACACCCGATGCCCTCACTACCTGGAAGCTCCTCATGTTGGCCTATACTCCGGATTTAAAAGTGGGAACGTCGCAAAAGGAGTTCAAAGCCAAAAAATCGTTGATGGTAATGCCCAATGTCCCGCGTTTTGTCCGACAGAATGATGAGCTGGATTTTACCGCCAAGGTGGTTAATATGACAGATGTAAATATGAGAGCACTGGTCACTATTGAGTTCTTCGATCCTATAACAGGAAACAAGCTTGATCTTTCGTCGGATGAATCGTCACAAAAACAAGAGCTGTCAATTTCTCCCGGCCAAGGTACTGCTTTCAACGAAAAGATACTCATTCCCGGTGATCTGCAAATGTTGGGAATAAGAACCACTGCTACAGATGGAACACACACGGACGGTGAAGAACGCGTCATCCCCGTATTAACAAACAGGGTGTTGGTGACCGAAACCATGCCCATGAATGTGAAAGCCAATGAAGAGAAAGAATTTGAATTTTTGAATCTGGTGAATACTGGTCGCATGAAACGGCCTACCTCCGCACAGAACTATCGGTTTACATTGGAATTTACTTCCAATCCTGCCTGGTATGCCATTCAGGCTTTGCCCTCCATTGCCGAATCTGTCGACAAAAGCACACTTTCGGTTTTCAACCGGTACATGGCCAACGCGATGTCATCATATATCGTAAACAGCAACCCGATAATCAAACAGGTGTTCGATAGCTGGAAGCAACATTCGCCAGAAGCCTTTTTTTCGAATCTCCAAAAAAACGAGGACTTGAAGTATGCCGTTTTAAGCGCTACTCCATGGGTTCTGGAAGCTGAGGATGAAGCCACCCAAAAACAGCGAATTGCCTCATTATTCGATTTAAACCAACTGGTCCGCGAAAAGGAAAAAACCATGGCGCTATTGCAGGAAAAACAACTTTCGACAGGTGCCTGGCCCTGGTTTGATGGCATGCGCGACGACCGCTATACTACACAGGCCATCGTATTGGGAATGGCTAAGCTTGATAGCAAAGGAGTGCTTGAACTCTCTTCCGATGCCAATCGCCTACAGATGATTGAAAAAGCGGTGAAATGGCTCGATCAGGAGATGGCGGACGACTACGATGAAATTAAACGGAATTTCCCCAAATCCATTAACGACAACCACCTGTCGGGAAATGCCATACAATATTTGTATACCCGATCGCTGCTGATAAAATACTATCCCATCCCACAAAAAAGTCAAAAGGCGGTGGATTATTTCGTAGAACAGGCCCGGAAATATTGGCTCAAACAAAGCAATTACTTGCAAGGGATGCTGGCATTGGCTTTGCCTGAATTTGGTTACCGGAGCGACTCGGAAGCCATCCTGCGTTCATTAATGGAACGTGCTTTGGTAAGCGACGAAATGGGGATGTACTGGCATCAGCCATCAGGCTGGAACTGGTACGAAGCCCCGGTAGAAACACAGTCCATGTTGATTGAAGCCTTTAGCAAACTGCAGAAAAACCTCACCATCATCGATCAGATGAAGATGTGGTTGCTGAAGCAAAAGCAAACCAGCAAATGGAGTACTTCTTCTGCCACCGCGGAGGCAGTTTATGCTTTGTTGATGACCGACGGGAAAATGCTGGACGAAAATGTTCAGGTTGAGATCACGGTGGCCGGCCAGGTACTCGATAGCAAATCCGATCAGGGACAAGCTCCTGATGCGGGAACCGGGTATTTTCGCAAGTCCTGGGCGCAAGAAGAAGTAAGTTCAGATTTGGGAGAAATTACAGTAAAAAACCCCAATAACCACCTGGCCTGGGGGGCGGCTTATTGGCAATATTTTGAGCAAATCGACAAGGTGATAAAACAGCAAACTTCCCTCTCGGTAGATAAAAAACTATTTCTGGAAATGAGTACCGATAGCGGACTGGTATTGATGCCTGTAGAAAAAAACCAGATAATTAAAACCGGTGATAAGCTGGTGGTGCGTTTGGTGATGAAAACCGACCGTAACCTGGAATTTGTCCATTTGTCGGATACGCGTGCCACGGGACTGGAACCGGTTTCCAACCTAAGCGGATACATGTATTCGGGGGGATTGGGCTACTATCACCAGATCACCGATGTGGGTTCTGACTTTTTTATCCGGTATATGCAAAAGGGAACCTATGTGCTTGAATATAGACTTTATGTAACGCAAAAGGGAGCATTTGTTGATGGAATGGCCACCATCCAGAGCATGTATGCACCTGAGTTTGCAGCACATTCTACAGGGGGTAAAATCGTTGTGGAATAATTCTGCCAATAACTCTGACAGGGTTTCAAACCCTGTCAGGGTTATTGGCAGGTACAATCTTGTATAGTTTATCTCCACGCCGTACCAGGTCGTCTACCGGCATAGAACAAAGATTCCCCTTTGTCACCTTTTCCACAGGGGTTAAATGTAAACGCAATTCATGAATTGCGTTTACATTAACCACCCCTGTTGTGGGACCAATGATCATAATTTCATCTCCAACCTTTAAATCATGGGTTTCAATCTTGATTTCGGCCACCCCGATTTTGGAAAAATAATTGGTTACCAGTCCGATATATAACTTTCGTGTAGTAGCCTGATTTCCATAATTTTCTGTCCATTCCCCTAATTTTTTGCCCATGTAATAGCCCTCCCAGAATCCGCGGTTATAAACGGTGGCCAGTTCTTCATTCCACCGACCGATATTTTCCAGCGTATATTCATCGGCAAACCAGGCATCCACAGCTTCCCGGTAAACGCGCGTCACCGTTTTTACATATTCCGGCGAACGACCCCTGCCTTCCAATTTCAGTACCCGAACTCCGGCATCCAAAATTTTGTCCAGAAAAGCGACCGTTTTTAAATCTTTGGGCGACATGATATATTCATTGTCAATCTCTAATTCCAAATCGCTCTCCTTGTCTTTTACGATGTATTTACGCCGGCACTGTTGCAGGCAGGCTCCGCGGTTGGCCGATGAGTTGAGGTTGTCGAGGCTGAGGTAGCATTTGCCACTGACGGCCATACAGAGTGCCCCATGAGCGAATACCTCAATTTGCACGAGATTTCCCGAAGGTCCTTTGATTTGTTGTTTTTCGATGGCTTGCGTGATGGCTTTCACCTGTTCGATCTGCAATTCGCGCGCGGTGACCATCACATCGGCAAACTGAGCATAATATTTTACCGCTTCCAGGTTGGTGATATTGGTCTGTGTGCTCATGTGGATTTCCATTCCAATTTGTCGGGCATATTGAATTACCGATTGGTCAGAAGCGATAATGGCCGTAACGCCATTGCTTTTGGCCGCGTCCACGAGTTGGCGCATTTGTTCCAGCTCATGATCGTAAATAACTGCATTCAGGGTAAGGTAAGTGCGTATGTTGGCTTGTTGGCTCAAAGCTGTAATCCGGGCCAGGTCGTCGAGGGTAAAATTTTGTGATGATTTAGAGCGCATATTCAGGCTGCCGATTCCAAAATAGACCGAATTGGCTCCTCCCTGGATGGCAGCTTGCAGCGATTCGTACGACCCTACGGGAGCCATAATTTCAATATCAGATGCGGTCATGAGCAGTTTTTTCAGGCTGCAAAAGTAATCATTTTGGTCGCGCTTCATCCCAACTGGTTTTTCTTGTCTGATGTGTTGTGCATCATTAACAAATCGTTACTTTATTATTTTTCATAATTTGACGTGATGTTTTCAATATTTTTGCTAAAAAAATTAATCAATGAAAAGAGTTTTTCTTGCTATACTGTTTATTGGCTTTTCCGCGATTTTTCTGAATTCCTGTCAAAACAAGCCAAAGGAAACCAAAATTAAATATGCTTTTCTATTTATAGGCGATGGGATGGGTCAGGCACAGATCAATACAGCGCAAGCTTACGAAATGGCAATTAATCAAAAAATTGGGTTTAAACCACTAACCTTTACCCAATTTCCATCAATGGGATGGGTAACTACTTATGCCAATAACCGGTTTATTACCGGATCTGCTGCCGCAGGAACGGCACTGGCTACGGGTTATAAAACCAATATCGGACGAATTTCGATGAATCCTGATGGCACCGAACCTTTTGAATCCATTGCAGAATGGGCTAAAAAACAAGGACTTAAAACCGGAATCATCAGCAGTGTTTCCATAGATCATGCCACACCGGCTGTATTTTATGCCCATCAGCCCTCACGTGGAAATTATTTCGAAATTGGATTGGATTTGGCCGCAAGTGATATTGACTTTTTTGGTGGTGGCGGTTTTGTTATTCCAATGAAGGTAATTAATGGCGACACCATTCGGATCATAAAACGAGCCATAGAAAATGGTTTTACTTTCGTGAATACGCTTGAAGATTTTAAAGCGTTAAAACCGGGAACAGGCAAGGTATTAGCCATTGCACCAAGGTTGGCAGCTGACGCAGCCATGCCTTACATGATTGATGGAAATGAAGGGAACCCTTCCCTGGCCGACTTCACCCAAAAAGCCATCGATTTATTACAAGACGGATCTGGTTTTTTTATGATGGTCGAAGGAGGAAAAATCGACTGGGCCGGACACGGAAACGATGCCGCTACCAATATAATGGAAACGCTTGCTTTTGATGAGGCCATCGCGGTAGCCAAAGCTTTTTACGATCAACATCCCGATGAGACGATCATTGTAGTAACAGCCGATCACGAAACCGGAGGCCTGGCACTTGGAAATGGCGGGATGCAATATGAGTCGAATATGGCTGTTCTGGCTAACCAACATATTTCATCGGAAAGGTTTGATATTAAATTAGCCGAATTCAGCAGGCAATTGAGCGGTGACAAAGGCAAGGATTTTGCAAACATGTTGGTACTCATCAGCCGGGAATTTGGTTTGGGCGACTCCACTAAAATATCTTTAACTTCAAGTGAATTAACACAACTTCAGCAGGTTTTTAATCAAAACATGTATATTGGAGCGGGTGAGAAGTTGGATGCATCCGGCAGCAGTTATGAGCACATCACCTCTTTTCTGATTAAATTAATGAGCAACAAGGCCGGGTTGGGATGGACAACCTATTCTCACACAGGAATCAATGTGCCGGTTTATGCCATTGGCCCCGGAAGCGAGATGTTTAATGGAATGATTGATAATACGGATATCCCGAAAAATCTGGAAAAACTGTTAATAATTCAAGAGTAGTGGATGGGATTGGGAAGCCGTAAGTTGGAAAAATTCTTGCCTTTACTCCAAACGGCTCTCTTTCACCCGTGACAAGTCAATTTCACCCTCTTCAATGGTAAAAATTCCTTTGTTAATATTCCAAATGTAGACCTTTATTAATCCCGTTTCAGGAGGCAGGGTACCTGTTAATAAACTGTTTTTGAAACGGTTTCCATCCTTATACCACCTGGTTTTCAGCCAATCGAACGGAATGTTTTTGTATTGTAGAGTCTTCCCGTTTTTGTCATTAATTTGCATCACTACCCAGGCGTGAAATGGAATTTCAGGCGAATGAATAGCCATGTTAATGCCCACTAAGTACGAATGTCCCTTCAGGGTATCGGCATCCCAATTGGCCAACGAATAAAATTCTTTATTCATTTCAGAGATTGGATTGATGGTGTTTTTGATAACCAATTCATATTCAATCTGCTGTTTGCGTTTCAACAATTTTCTACCCATAATGTCCTCAGTAGCAATTACATCGTAATTGATAAGCCACCCGGGGTATTCATCCACGTCAACAATTTGGTAATCCGACTGCATATCCGGGTAAGCCTTATAATCGATTAAATTTTGGTTGCCACCGTTGCGAAAATTCATGTAGGTCCAACAAAACATACGCATCCTATATCCGCCTATGGTGGCAGGATATGCCCCTTGGTTGTCGTTATCATTCGCGATTGTTTCATAAAACCTTTCGGGGATTACCTCGGTGATGTAACCATTTACATAGTGTAGGTTGATAACTGATAAAAAATGAACAGGTAAAAACAAAAGCGGGATCAATAATAAAGTCAACCACTTTTTCCCGGTGCTTACCACCAAGGTGTCTGTTATCATGGAAATGGATCCAATGAACAAGGGTATCAGGTACATGGCCACCCGGTCCTCGGGATTGTTAACAGAAAACAGCGCAGTAAGTAACAGTAAGCCAATGATCGTTGAAAATAATAGCACAGGAAACACAAGTTTTGGCTGTAAAAGCACTGTTGGTTTTTCTCTCCAAATTAACAATGAGGTGCCACATAACATCCCCAGAACATATACAAATACGGCCACCTGAAACACCATCATTTTTGTGCCTGTCAGGAATAAGATAAGCGACATGGTTGTTAAAACCCAAAACCCATCCGTGTTACCATAATACAACGAACCCTTTCCCTGTAAATAAAACATGTAATAAGCTGCAAATGCCAATGGCAATACCTGAAGTAGTATGATGACAAACAATCGGTAAATACCATACTTAACACTGTTTTTTTTATTAAAGATCAGTAAGATAATCAGGTACACAATGATTGCCATTGACAATACCAGGATTGAAAAATTTGAAAAAAGGGCCAATAGTAAAAACAAGGAAAGAAATAGCAGGTGCTTTATTGAAAAATCCGAGGAAAATTTCATGAGATAATAAAAGGCCCCGAACAAAAAGGCCATCGACAAACCATATCCACGTGAAACAGCCAAAAACTCGATGAAATAATGTGAAAACATGAGCGACAGAATGAAGATCCATCGAATACTCTTGTTATTCAGAAATAGCGAAATGCGAAATAAATAGTATAGAAAGACAATGGCCGACAATAAATTTGGTAACCTTAATGCAAATTTTGACGAACCAAATAATGAATAGCTTATGTAGGTTAAAAGGGTATTTATAAAATGGTTGCCAGCATCCGGGAGTGAAGTAAAAAACCAGAAATCGCCGGTATGTACAAAGTGAAAAAAAGTGGCTGACTCATCGAATGTAAAGGGGACATAAAAAGCGCGTAAACCCAGATAAAGGATCCAAAGAATGCCGAGGAAAGAAAATACCAGCGCCTGTTTATTTCTCATGTCCGATGGTTCAATTTAGAGACAGGTTAATTTTAGCAAATTTCGTAAGGCGAAAATACAGAAAAGGATCACCAAATGTTTCCTTAAATGATGAGTTTAATGGTTGCTATTTAACTTCTTGGGTGTGATCACCTCCTGACTTTCGATTTTTGATAGGTGTATTTGGTCCCATTTATCGGTTTTAAAACAAATTTGAACGATACCAGTTGTAGGCAGGTTGTCGATAGGATTTGATAAAAATTTATTGGTCAGGTTGGTCATTGTTGGATTGTGGCCCACCAGCATGATGGTATTAAAACGATCGGGCATATCAAGGAATTCATTTAGGAGTTCACGGGCAGAGGCAGTATAATAGACAGGTGATGTTTTAATCATTTCCACCGGATAATTTACTCCTTTTGCAATGTACCTGGCTGTTTCTATGGCCCTTACGGCGGAACTGCTGATGATTAAATCAGGATGAACCTTCATTTCCTGTAATTTTGCGATGATCAGCCTGGTACGTTTTTTACCTATCTCAAGCAGTGGTCGATCGTGGTCGGATATGAGGGGGTTGTCCCAGGATGATTTGGCATGCCGAACTAAAATCAGGGTTTTCATGGTTGTGAATTATGATATTAGGTTGTAAAACTAGTGGCAAATTATTTCTAAATATTAGTTAGTCGAAAAATTAATAAAAAGATAATGTAAAGTCATAGCATCTCTTAAATCGAAATCCACGAAACCCATTATATGGCCTGGTTGTTTTCAAATCTCCGTTAAAATAACAGAATTAAACTTAGTACATCGGATCGATTAACTCCTGCTTTTCCGGAATTTTGAAATGAAAATGGGTCGTCTGTACCCATGAATACAAAGTAGGGGCAATGGATTCAAGAGGTCCGTATAAAGTTGATTGCTGGCAGGTTTCCTTTTTTAGTACAGTCCGGCTTTCATTAAAATAATTGATGGTGAAGATTACAATGCTTATTACCAACGCTCCTTTCATCAATCCAAACACAGCTCCAGTAAGCTTATTAAAAAAGCCCAGTAACAGGAGATCCATAAATTTTTCAATTATTTTTCCTATAGCAATCACCAAAAGCATCACCACGGTGAAAGTAACAATGAAGGCAATGATAGCAAGATAAGCTGGGTCGATGGTAAACCAATTGTCCAGGATTTCGGTGGCAAACTCCGAAAAGTAAAAGGCAAAATACAATCCCAGGATTAAGGCCGCCAGAGTAGCAACTTCTATGATAAGTCCTTTTTTAAATCCGCTGTAGGTAAACAACAACAACGGAATAACTAAAATGATATCCAGAAAATTTATATTCATAAACGGTTTATTACCTGTGTTTTAGTCTTCGGGTTAATTCGGTGGAGAAAACAAAATCGTTTAGTTCTTCGTTGGTGGTTTCGAGAATGCCCTGATGGTCACCTTCCCACCAAAGTTGCCCTTTGTAGAGATAAGCAATCTTTTGCCCAATCTGCAATACAGAGTTCATGTCGTGGGTGTTGATTACTGTAGTCATCTGAAATTTCTCGGTCAGTTCGGAAATCAGTTCATCAATCACTTCCGCTGTTTTCGGATCCAGTCCCGAGTTGGGTTCATCGCAAAATAAATATTTTGGATTTAGCGCAATGGCCCGGGCAATGGCCACTCTTTTAATCATCCCTCCACTGATTTCGGCCGGGAATTTACTGTTCACATTTTCAAGGTTTACATGAGTCAGCACTTCATTTACACGTGCTCGTTTTTCTTCCAATGTATTGTCGGTGAACATATTGAGTGGGAACATCACATTTTCTTCCACAGTATAAGAATCGAAGAGAGCACCACCCTGAAAAAGAACGCCCATTTCTTTGCGTACATTTTTTTGATTTATCCCTTTCAGGTTGGAGAACCTCCGGCCATCAAATTTTATTTCACCTTCATCAGTATCCAACAAGCCGATACAACATTTCATCAGAACGGTTTTTCCGGAACCACTTTGTCCGATAATCAGGTTGGTTTTGCCTTTTTCGAACGTAGTGCTGATGTTTTTAAGCACTTCCTGGCCATCGAAAGATTTTGAAATATTTTTTACTTCGATCATGTGAGCAGCATCTGGGTGAGCAACAAATCAAAAATAATAATCAAAACGCTACTGATAACCACCGCCTGCGTACTGGCTTTTCCAACCTCCACCGAACCACCCTGGACGGTAAAACCCTTGTATCCGGCCACAGAAGCCAGGATGAAGGCGAAAACCACCGTTTTAATGAGTGCGTAAGTAATGGAAAACGGATCCCAAAACGACTGCAATCCATCGACAAATGCCACGGAAGTAACCTGTCCGGTGATGACTACGGCGAACCAGCCTCCGAACAAACCAACGCCCATCGAAAAGACGATGAGGATGGGGTTGTAAATCATGGCGGCGGTAATTTTGGGAAGTATCAGGTAATTGGCCGGGTTGATGCCCATCACTTCTAAAGCGTCAATTTGTTGTGTTACACGCATGGTGCCTATTTCTGAAGCAATGCTCGACCCTACTTTACCAACCAAAATCAAACTGATGATGGTAGGCGAAAACTCCAGGATCATCATTTGTTTGGTGGTGTAACCAATCAGCCACATTGGAACCAAAGGATTGTCGATGTTGTAGGCTGTTTGCAGGGCGATAATGCCACCGGTAAACAAGGAAATAAACGCCACCAGTCCGATTGAGCTTACCCCAAGGTACCGAAAGTCGATAACCAGTTGTTTTATAAACACACTGCCTTTATCCGGCTTTTTAAAAGCCTGAAAGATAACCATCAGGTATTTTCCAATTTCGCTAATCATTTAGTATAACCATCTTAAAATGTGTAACTTCCTTATTATTAGGTTCAACCATTTATTGCTCTGAAAAAGGATCATTTAATACCAGTAGCTGAACTTATTACCTGCAAAGGCAAATATACAAGTAAACTGATTAGGAAATGGGCAAGAAGGCTAAAAAACAGGACAAATGACATAATAATTAGCGGGAAGCAAATGGTTTGTGGCGAAGTATGAAAGATAAATCTTTCTGCCCACACCGATTACTCTCTGGAATTAAAATGCTCATTACAGCCTCCGTACCTTCGGTAGGAAATCCGTACCTTCGGTAGGAAATCCGTACCTTCGGTAGGAAATCCGTACCTTCGGTAGGAAATCCGTACCTTCGGTAGGAAATCCGTGGGTTTATCTACTAAAGGTAGGTAAACTGGTGGACGGCATAGAACAGAACCAAAAGAAAGAAATATTTGTATTAACGGTTATTACTCATTAAAATATGACTGATATTCAAAAAATAAATATTCTTACCTTGTTCCCAAGTCGTTGCGGTTTCAGTACCATATAAGAACTCTTTTATTAGTTCGGAATTAGTCAATACAGTCCAAACTTTAAAGGCGGAGGCATGGATAACTATGGATTTTGAAACGAATAAATCTTGCCTCATATTTTTTAATTTATTTGATTGGCAATCTTAAAAATTTCATTCGTTGTTTTCCAATTTCTTGTCGTTGCAACTACTTTAAGTTTAGATTCAAAAAAATTATTGGTCAGTTTTGTTCTTCCATAACCATTTGGACAATAGAGATAAATAGCATTTTCTGAAAAACTGACTTCTTCTTCGTTCTGCTTTTTGCTCTCAAAAGTCGCTCTCCCGTAATAGTCAGGTTTTGAAGATAAAAACGTAACGTGCAAATATGAATGCTCTTTATTCGGGTCGCTTATAAAAGGGTTGTTGTATATGATTTGTTTTAATTTGTCAATGGTCAAGACGAATACGGTAACTTCAAATCCAAAGTCTTTTTTTATTTGGAGAGAAATTTTTTGTTCCAGATCACTTGGTTCAAAATCGTCACCCTTAAATATTACATTTCCGCTCTGAACATAAGTCCTCACATCCCGGAAACCTAAAATTTCATACAATTTTCGCAAGTCATCCATTTTGATGAGTTTCTGTCCGCTTACGTTAATTCCCCTTAGTATTGAAATGTATGTTGTCATTGTGATTGTCGTATTTTGTTAGTATCGCAACGCCTTTGTTGGTAATCGCGATTTTTATTTAATTTAAGGCTCTTTATCCGATTTTTCAATCGCTTGGCCGTTACAAAAAGAAAATTGAAGTGTTATAAACACCAAAATTAGAGTTCTTGAGCTGAATATTGTTCTATTGTTAATTTCGAACATTGTCTTGAATCCGTTTATAATCAAAAGAGTACCATCAGAAAGTGATTATTCTTGCATTAGACCTATCTGGTTTTGGAATTGTATTTTAGGCTTGACCTCGGATGCAATGCGCTTTTCCATGGTTAATCGCGCCATCAGGTAGCTTACTGTGGATTCCGCACCCTGGTTTATGTTGACATAGTTTTCCTCCAATCCGTCATAACATCCTCCCGTGCATGGATTGTAAATGATCTGATGTAAGCGGTTGTTTCCTAAAAACCAGTTAAAAGCGATCACCATCTTTTGTGAGTATACATCGTCATGAAATACCTCCAAAAACTTACTTAAGGTCATGATGGTGTAGGCCACATCAATTGGCTGCTCTCCATATTGACCTGCATCATGTCCCCTTAGCAGCCAGTTTTTGTTCGAGATGACTTCTATCCCGTTTTTTTTATAAATATGTGACAATAGAAAATTCAGTGAAGACAGAGCGATCTCTTTAAAAATAGTTTCTCCGGTTACGATCCAGGCATATAGCATGGCTTCAGGCAATGTACTGTTGGCGTAGGTGAGATAACTTTCAAACCATTCCCAGTTTTCCGACGACTCATGCTTATACATCTGAACCAACCTGTCGGCGAAAGTTGTTAAAAGCACAATACTTTCGGGATTATTAAATGTTTTGTAATTGAAATACAGCCCCTTAATTGAGAAAGCCATGGCCCTTGTGGAATGAACCGTACCCAAGTACCGCATGGATTTATCAATCAGTATTGATGCCTGTGATATGAACTCTTCGGGTAGTTTTCCCATCAGAGATACCACGTATCCCAATGCCCATATAGCCCGTCCATTGGAATCATCCAAATTGGTCTCTCCATTCTGAGCGGTAAACTGTTTGTTGTCATCAACATAGTTCAAAAAATCTCCGGCAGGCTGTAGACAATGTTCGATGAAATTGAGGTATATCTGGATATAAGCCAGATCTGTTTTATCGGCAGTCAGCTCATAATGCATGCACATCGCTATTAAGGCCCGCGCATTGTCATCCAGGGTGTAACCCGAATCAATATCGGGTTGATTAATAATTGAGAACTGGATGATTCCGAAGCCGGTTGTCATCTTTTTTATATGATCCAGGTTGATTTCCGGAAGATTATAACGAATTGCAATATTGTCGCCGGCTTGTTTTTCAAAAAGCATGGCATGTGCAACGGCAGAATTCTCCCATGATGTGGAACCTATTTTTTGCAGGGCATTTACGCTGATATTCTTTCGTAATGGTTCATCGTTGAGTAACCGGATAACCCCATCAGTCAATTGTTGTGAGTCGTGAAAATCAAAAAAGATTCCTGTTTCATCTGATAAAAGTTCCTTAGCATGAGGAATAGGGGTGGAAATGATGGGACAGGCACAACTCATGGCATAGACAAAAGTACCGCTTACTGCCTGGTTGGGATCGCTGGCGGTAAACAGGTATATATCTGTCAATTGCAGATATTCGAGCAGTTCGGGTAAGGCAAGAAACCTGTTAATAAATATTACATGGTCCTGAAGACCTGAATCAATTACTGTTGTTTCAAGCATGTTCCGGTATTTTTCACCTTCTGATTTGACCACTTCGGGATGTGTTTTACCAATTAGCAAAAACATTACATCAGGGTTTGTTTTAACGATGGCAGGTAAGGCTTTTAAAGTAGTCTCAATATCCTTCCCTGAACTAATCAGCCCAAAAGTGGAAAGAACCCGTTTGCCGGATAACCCATATTTTTCCTTTAATGATTCTTTCTCCAGGTGAGAAACCAGGTGGGTGCCGTGAGCAATAACTGAAATTTTTTGTTCAGGTACATCATAATCATGCTTTAACAATTCAGCTGCGCTGTTGGTCATTACAACAATGGAACCGCAGGCGTCGGCAATAGTCTGAACGTTTGCTTTTAACCGCTCATCCGGCCGGGGTAGCACCGTATGAAAAACAACAATAACCGGCATCTCAACCTCATAAATAAATTGCAGGAAAGCTGCTTCCTGCTGGTGAAAAAAACCAAACTCATGCTGGATCACAACCAGTTTGATAAGTTCGTTATGATTAATGGATTGGGCTAACGTATGATATCCCGGGGCAAAAGAAGTATCAAGCTTGTATTTCACTGTTTCAGGATACTCAAGGCTCATCTTCCCGGATTCCAAAGCGCAGACTTTAATTGAGAAGGAACTCCTGAATTTATTGTTTAGCGCCTTGATCAGATCCTGTGAATAAGTTGCTATTCCGCATTCTCTTGGGGGATACGAGGTCATAAATAAAATTTCACTTTTCATCTTTCAATGTATTATTGATTAATTCTTTCAGCAAGGCTGAAAAACTCAATGAGGCACATGCGATGCGAGAATCGGCAGCCCCATAATAAATGTATAAAGCATCGCCAAACAAGGCTGTACCGGTTGGGAAAACCACATTATTTACGTCTCCTCTTTTTTCCCATACGTATTCAGGCGAGAAGAGTGCATAAGGCAAACGAGCTATTACTTTTGCAGGATTATTTAAATCAAGTAGGGCCGCTGCGCAGGCAGAATATACAATCCCATTATTAACTTCTTCAGCTCCATGGTAAATTAAAAGCCAGCCGTGTTCTGTTTCAATCGGAGGGCATCCACCGCCAATGTAGCTTGACTCGTGTGCATAAACCGGGTCCATGATAATGTGTTTATCCAGGTGAAGGATATAGTCTGTCCAGAAATCCCGGGTGAGTTCCTTTAAGTTCTTTACTGAAACAATTTGAATGCCTGGTCTGATCCGGTGAAGAAATACCAGGTTGTCATTAATCCTGCGGGGAAAAAACATGACATTTTTATCCCACAACATGATGCTTTCTTCAGGATCGGCTTTCTTGTTGTAAAATTCATTATTGCGGTAATATTTTTTATCTACTCTCCCTGCAGATTCACAAAGGGAATTAAATTCCGCATAAGTGAAAGGGGGAACAATAAGCCCCTGTTTTTGAAAATGTCGCATATCTTTGGAGGTGGCTAAAGCTCCCCGGGCGTCTTTACCGTCAAATGCCGTATAGGTCAAATAGTAAAGATCATCAATCTTTACAATCCGTGCATCTTCAACACCATGCGATTCGTAATCGAATTCCGGAACCAGAATAGGTTTTTCCCAACGTTCACCAATTGTTAATGGCCCATCCATCCTGCAATAACCAATACTAGAGTAGTTTCCGTTTCGTACTGCCCGGTAAAAAAGGTGAACATGATCTCCTTCCTTTATTGCTGCGGGATTTAGAACGCCTTCGTTTTCAAATTCAAAATGTGTTTTCTCTAAAATAATGCCTTCTTTTTTAACGGATATCATACGGTTTAGATAAGGTGAACGTTTTAAATTAAACCCGAGAGAACCTCCGGGTACACGTCAAGGGTACATAAAAAGATCTATCAGGTGAGAGTTGTATCTGAACATGGCAAAATTACCTTTCTGTGTTCTTGTATCCTTTGCATAATTCTGGAAATTTATTACATGATTCACAGACTTGGGGTTAATTCAAAGCATGAAAAATGGAAAGTGGCAGGTGAATATGGGTTTTACCATTCATGGCAGAGCCATCGGATTTTGGGGTTATGGAAAGACTGTTTGTGTTTACTATGATGGGGTATAGTGAACGGTTTATATTGTGCGTTGTGTGTAGCTTTTTATTTAATCATCATTTTTAAGTCGATTTTCAATATCCATATTTTGATGTAGAATCCTGATGATTTCAATGGTGTTGTCTTCTGTCTTCTTAAAAAAAATCAGGTGAGATTTAACTTTTGACATCCTATAACCAGTTCTGACATAATCTATTTTCCGACATGATTCATAGTTGTCCACAATGAATTTAATTTCGTCAATGATGAGATTATGATATCTGTCAGCCTGTTCTCTTGACCAATTGTTTAAAGTGTAAAGCCAGATTTTTTCTAGATCGAAAATAGCTTTTTGGCTTATCCGATATTTATTATTCATAAGTATTTCCGATGTAAGTCTGCAAGATGCTGGTCCGCATTAAAATTTTCAACCATCGGGCTGTTCTCACCCTCAATCAAAGCGTCTCTTAATTCTTTCAGTTTTTTTTCCTCTGATTCTAAAAGTCTTAATGCTGAACGTACAACTTCACTCGCAGAGCTGTATTTTCCTGAAGTCACTGATGAATTGATAAAATTCTCAAAATGCGATCCCAATGATATTGATGTGTTTTTTCCCATTTTTTTCTATTTTATTGCAAAGTTACCAAATCTTGGTAATAAAACCCAGCGAACGAATTAGAGTCTATAATCTATTTCTTAACATACCTTTTAAGGTACTGTCAACTAGCAGGTTGGGTCATGTGCAACATTAAGCACAATGTTCCGCATCTACACGCAGGGCGGGATTTAACCGATGAACTTCCCACTAAGAACTGCTTTCCAATTTACTAATTTCCTGTTAACTAAGCACCGAAACCCGACTTGTGGGTATTTTGCTGTTAGCAGTATGCCGTTCCTTCAACTTTTATAATAAGTATCCTTTTTTTAATCCAAAACTGATTCCGCCTTCCCATTCTGATGTCAAATGCTGTCTAACAGTAACGAATAGATGTTCGACTACATCATCATAAATTGGATTTTTTTTATAAGTTTTAGCGTATCTATATTCTCTGTCTGTATTTTTTTGTTTTCTAAGAATATAAATCTGATCTACTTTAAATTTTTTGAGATTGACTTGCTCAGTAAGTTTTAACCATTCAGATACCACGATGTAAATAGCATTGGGATTTCTATGCTTAAGCTGTTCTGCCGCAGTAGAAGAACCTTCGAGCATGGTCTTATCAAGATACGTTTTGCATTCTATGGCAACAGCAGGAATTTGCCAATTATGTTCCTCAATGACATCACTTCCTTCACAATTCATCTTTGTTACAATATTGACCCCAATAATGAAATCGTGATCTTTCCTTTCGATTTTTGCATTTGGCTTCGAAACCATTTCTTTATATGAAGACGAATTAAAGAATACATCTTTGAATGTATGAGCTTTGCCTAAAACAGCTGATTCTGAGAATTCAAACACCAGATCTCTAAAAATGTAATAGATGAATTCTTCTAAGACTGACGAATGAAGATTGGAACGAGAATCAAACTTTTCAGCATATTTTTGTTGGTCGATAAACTCCTTATAATCAGAAAAGAGTTGTACTCTTTTCTGGATTATTTTTTTGTCTTTTTTGCTTAGAATTGATAATGGACCTTTTAGAGTTTCGTTGGCAAATTTCCATTTATCATACTTTGCTCGAATCTCTTTTAAATATTGCTTAGATTCATTGTCGGTGTATTTTTCTTTATTATTCTCTTTCTGAGTTAAATTGTCGCCGTGTACAAGCATTCCTTTTGTGATTTTATTGTAAGTTGTGAAAATAGATTATTTGCGATTGCTTTAGCTAATAAAGGTGGAACCGCATTTCCTATTTGATTGTATTGGCACAAATGCTTCTCTTCATAACGACCCTCTCTTTGAAGTAATTTATGACTTACAACCGTTGGTTTTCCTTGAAAAACAAACCAATCTGGAAATGTTTGAATTCTTGCACCTTCTCTTGGAGTAAAATTTCTATTTAAGAATGGATGAACAAAGTTTGCATAAAATGATGCAGCAATTGTATGACAAGGCTTATCGGGAAACATTCTTCTATTATTTTGATCATAAAGCTTTTCAGAAAATTCACCATTTCCATTTCTTTTCAACGGTTTTAAATGATCCGGAACATCATTTATAGAATTTCCACAAGACATCGAGGCAAATCGTTCAATCATTCTTTTAGAGTGCCTCATTGCAACATGATTATAAACTTTATCACTATTCCCTCTCATCATTTTCTGAAATTCTGTCTTTGGATTTGAACTATAATCCATAATCTCGGCACCTTGACAAGCGGCTATTTGAGGCAAATCTGATATGGCATCCCAAAGAGTTGGCGTTGTTTTTAAATTATCACCAAATAATGTTGGAAAAGCTTCATTTATAATATGAGTTGGAGTAGGAAAAGGGTCATTTAATGGCTCTTTAGAAGCAACAACAATTAATCTTTTCCTGATTTGAGGAATTCCATAATCTGTTGCATTTAAGATGCTGTGATATACGTAATAACCTAAAACCCTGAGTTCCTTAATGATAATATCAATTACCAGCTCCTTATCATGTGTTCTAGATTTTATCAGATTTGGAACATTCTCCATAATCATAATTTTTGGCTCAAAAATTTGTCCAAGACGGATAAACTCTTTAAATAAAGAATTTCTTGGGTCAGCTGGGTCTCCGGCATTTCTGTTAGCAATTGAAAATCCTTGGCATGGTGGCCCTCCTAAAATAATATCAGGTTTATTGGGAAAAGCATCTAATAAAAAATCCTTGTCGTATTGTTGAATGTCCCCAACCAATACCGTTGAATTTGGATGATTAAATTTAAATGTGTCTGCTGCCCATTTGTCGAATTCAATAGCTCCAATTATCTCATAATGACCAGTCAAATGAAACCCTAGACTGAATCCTCCAGCTCCTGCAAATGTGTCTAATACTCTCATGGTGTAAAAATAGTTAAAATTACGCAGGATGCTGTTTTGATTTTTTACGGTTACCAGAAAGTATCTACTTTTTGGCGGACTACAAAAAACAAATCTTTCTGTTCGCACTGATGTATATTTGGAACTAAAATGTACATACTCAAACCGTAGCCCGCAATAAGGAATAGGCTTTGTTACTTATAAGTTTTTCTTTCTTCAAGGATAGATTTCTCAATTTCACTTTTTGATCTATAATCTAAAGGTATAGGTAAATAGGTCGGATGTTTAAATATTCCAAGTTCAAGTTTATGATTTCGGTCATCAACAAAATCATTAAAATAACTAATATCTGTAAGGTTGTCTATAGTCTCCGTTTCTTCAATGTTTAAAACATAACCAAATGGTCTAAATGCAAATTCACAAATTATTCCATGAGTGTTTGTATAATTCCACCTCAAAGTTCGCATTTGACCTTCATTGTTCAAATAGCAATATAGCCGATATTTATTTGTCAAGAGTTTGTATTCTGGATTTCTGACAAATTCAAGTAATTCTGGATACTGATCAGTGAACCAAGTTTCATTCATACTGATGAACATTGAAACTATTTGTTTTAGTACTCTGATCGGATTTTGTTTTTCTGCAAAAAAATGAATAAAATCGAAGTTATATTCTAAGATTAGGCTCATACCTATATTGGTCCAGTTCGCATATGGACGAACGTAATTTTTATTCAAAAATGAGTTGCATACATCGCATAGACTGTAATATCCGTGTCCACCCTGCTGCACTTTTCCTTTGGGATTATGTTCTAATGGATTTTCACTATTGGCTAACTCTTCAAATGGGATTGAATAGTACCTTGTATGCTTATTAAATGCAACTCTTGGGGGAACATGTTCCAAAGTCAATTTCTTTACTTTCTTGCATATTCTACAAGTTCCAAGTTTAGTTTTGCGTTTACTCATCTTTTTTCAAACTTGTACACAACTTCGAAATATCTTGACCTTTTTCATATATTTCGCCAACATATCCACAAACCCGTTGATTTCATCGAAGCTAAACTTATTTAACCGGTTATAAGCAAGTATAAAGGCAAGAACAAGTTTCTGGTACTGTGCAGGATTTTATAGTGGTAAAGATAGAAAAATAATTTGTTGAATAACGCCGACTAACATTTTAGCGCACTTAAGCCTGGCCTTATTGTTACCCTCCTTTTTCTTTCGGGTTTATCACTGAAAGAAACAACCAATTTGTCGAAAGGTGCATCATCCCCGGCGCAGCGGAGGTATCCTGACATGGAATTTTTGGTGGGCAGGATAGGCTGATTTTTTATTTCAATTTGTAATACAGCCCCAAATTAAAACCCAAAGCAATTTTTCCTGGCGAAATAACGTCGGAAGATTGTCCGTAACCAATGCCTGTGGTTAGTAAAATGAAAATTGTGATGATTTTCTTTGTCATTATTTTCTAAAGTCAGCTTTTTTTATTTGCTCCTTAAATCGTGAGATTTTAAAAGTCAGCCCTATATCAAGTTTATTTTTTATTTCAATCTGTTTATTGTCCATTTTGCAAAGTTACAAATTATGGTTGTGGTGCGATGTGGGTAGGGTTTCTTATTAACTACTCCTTTGTTGTACACTTTTAATGATTGTGTCCATGATGATGTTCATGCTCAATATCCAACAATACTTTTCCAGAATCCCTCAATAATCCAATCGACCATTTGACAATTACAAAAGAACTTATTAATGCAGCAATGGTATCAATGAAAGGAATATCCCAAATCATTGCAGCTACTAACCCTAAAATTGCAGATACGCTTGTTAATGCATCCGCAATAACATGGAGATAGGCTGCACGTATGTTATGGTCGGAGTGTTCATGGCCGTGATGCAACAAGAACGCACTTACTATATTTACAATTAGCCCGATTATGGCAACCAATATGGCTTCTTTATAAAAAATATCTACCGGATTGTAAAAGCGTTGAACTGCTTCAATCATAATTACTACGGCAAAAATCAACAGCATCAAACCGCTACTGTATCCCGAAAGGGAAAGTATTTTATCTGAATTTCCTTTGAACTTCTCACTTTTAGATACTTTGCGAACAATGATATAGGCTGCCCAGCTTAGCCCAATGGCAAGCACATGGGAACCCATGTGAATGCCATCGGCCAATAAAGCCATTGATTTTGTTGTTAATCCGAAAATGATCTCTACAACCATTGTAATGGCAGTAAGTAGTACTACCCACATGGTTTTGTTCTCAAGTTTATTTTTGTGCTCTGTCATAAGTATTGATTTAATTCCGCAATTGCTTTATTCATGTCACGCTCCAATTCCAGCAGTTTATTTACACTTTCATAGTAAATTGAAAGTTCGAGCATATAGTTAATCAGCGAAATTTCACCTTTATCCAATGCCTTTCTTAGAAGTTCTGAGTTATTGAATGCTTCTAATTTTGATTTATAGTCGTTTGCACTTTTTTGCAAAGAAATAGCCTTTGTATGTAGCATTTTCAAATGGCTATAAAGCTGTATTTTATTATCTGCCGCCGTATTTTCAAGTGCAAGCGCATCGGCTTTTGCGTATTTTACGGTGTTCTTGTTCTCCCACAAGGGAATTGACAAGCCCACGGTAATCCCTTTAAAATCCTGACCAATCACTGATTCACTCATATAACCTGCCTGAAATTTAGGCATACTCAGAGCCTTGTTTAGGCTTATTTGTTTTTGAGTTAATTCAACCTCCTTTTTCAACCAATTCAACAGAGGATTGCTTTGTTCGGCTTGCACATACCATTGCTCAAAATCAACCGGCAAAATTATAGCTTGAAAATCACTTTCAGTAAAAGTGATTAAAGCACCGCCATTTAAACGGGTTAACTCAGCTTGCAAAGCTTCTTGTTCAATGGTAAGCGATTCCATCGTTTTACTCAAATTCAGCCAGTTTAATTGTGCCTTATTGTATTCCAACCTATTGGTTTCACCAATATCGAATTTCGATTTGTACGCATCGGCAATGCTTTGAGCATGGTTAAGCCTGTTTGTTAGTTCCAATTTTAATGCATTTGTATAAATCAAATCATAGCAAATTAACCGGGCATTCAGAAGCAATTCCTTTCGTTGCTTTTGATATTCCAGTTCAACTTGTTCGTTTTTAATGTTCGAAATTTGATTTTTATACCTGTACGCTGTTGGAAAATCGAAGGTCTGTTTTGCGCTAAAATCTGTACGGTTACCAGTTACCTCATTACCCCATAAATAATTAAATTCAATTTCAGGGTTCTGGAGGTAGTTCCCTGTTTTGTTGCCAATTTTATCAGCATCGGCTCTTTTTTGTAAAGCAGCCAGCGTGGTGTTATTTCTTTCAATTTGAGCCAAAACTGAATCAATATTGCTTTGGGCAGAAAGGTTTATTTGAAATGCTGTCAAGCTTATCAGAGCTATTATTATTTTTTTCATACTTCTTCAGTTTTAATGATTCCACGATTGTTTAAAATGCTGTAAACTATTGGGATAATGAAAATATTGAGCAGAGTTGATGTCAATAATCCACCCAAAATTACTTTTGCCATAGGGCTTTGGATTTCATTGCCGGGCAAGTCACCTTGTACAGCCAACGGAATTAACGCCAATGCTGCCGTAAGGGCTGTCATTAAAATAGCATTCAAACGGTCGGATGAACCTTGAGTTATTGTTTCAATCAGGGAAACACCCCGACTTTGCAATCGCTGATAATTTGAAATGAGCAATATGCCGTTTCGGGTTGCAATTCCAAATAGTGTAATAAACCCAATAATAGCCGGAATGCTTAATATGCCCGAAGTAAAATAGATTGAAAATACCCCGCCAATCAACGCCAATGGCAAGTTGAGCAATATGATTCCTGCAAGTTTAAAGCTTTTAAATTCCTGAAATAGCAGTAAGAAAATGATAAGTATAGCAAGTATGGATGTTATCATGAGTGTTTTTGAAGCACTTTCTTCGCTTTCGAACTGTCCTCCATATTCAATCCGATAGCCTTCGGGCAATTCCACATTTTCGGCTACTGTAGCTTGTATTTCTTCCACCACACTGCGCAAATCTCTACCTGCCACGTTTGCTGCTATAACAATTTTACGCTGCACATTTTCCCGGCTTATGGAACCTGGCCCTGAAATTGAAACTACATCGGCCACTTGTTCCAAAGGCACTTTTTTACCGTCTTCGGTATCAATCAGGGCTGCACGGATACCTTCAATTGTTTCAGTATAATCGCTATTTAACCTCAAAACCAAATCAAAACGACTTTGTCCTTCATAAATATCCGCTCGTTTTTCACTACCAAAGGCAATATCAACAAACTCGTTAAACTGTTCAATTGTAATACCGTATTGCGCCAACATATTGCGATTGGCTATTATTTGAATTTGTGGTATTTCAACTTGTTGGTCAACATTCACATCTACTAAACATTCGATACCTGTAATCTCACTTTTCACCTGATTTCCAATGACAAACATTTTATTCAGGTCGTTGCCAAAGAGTTTGATGGCAATATTTGCCCTTGTACCTGAAAGCATGTGGTCGATACGATGTCCAAGAGGCTGACCGACCGTTGCGGCTATGCCCGGAATGCGCGCAATGGTTTGTCGTACATCAGCCATGAATTCCTCAC
>PCUL01000142.1:1178-2031 GCA_002771745.1 Bacteroidetes bacterium CG18_big_fil_WC_8_21_14_2_50_41_14 | reverse complement strand
GCCCCTGCGCTGGTTGCTCCTGCATTTTAACTGGTTGTAATATTCTTTGATTTGAGCAACTCTTATTTGATTGATTTGGTTTTTTCCGTTCTGCTCCAGCCAGTAAAACAATTCACGGATATGATTGGGCAATCCATAAATGGTACTTGGTGCGTAACCCAGTATATCCAGCCACTCCCTAAAGCTTTTTTCTACATATTGGAAGTTCTCTGATTTGATGGGTAAATTTTTCATCCGCTTACGTTTTTTAAAAGTGGTGTCTCACTGTATTGTAGTTGCTGGTTTTTAGTTATTTACGCAAGACAATTGCTTTACTGACTTACTGCTGTCTTACTTGGCTTACTCACCTTTTTACTTTTCTTTTGCTCACTTGTCCGCTCTTTGGCGTGATAGGCTTTCCAGACCTCTTTTATTACTTTTTCTATTTGAGCATTAATGCTTTTTTGTAACTCTTCATAACTGCGGTTTGGCACAAGTTTGTAACTGTAGCCGGTGGTGTTTTTATTTCCTCCTGTTACCTGTAGCAATCCATATTCTGCCAACTCGTTTAAATACCTGTTCAGTGTCCTCGGGTGGATGGTTCGACCATGCTCACCACAGGTTCGGCTTTCTTCTCTCACATCCCTACTGTAAAAGCCTTTGCCGCTATTGAGTTTTGGATCGGTAAATTTCCTCCCTTTATCGCTTATCCATTGGTAAAATTCCCGTGCTGCCCCGCTCAGTTCGTCTGATTTTCTGAACAGTACATTTTGCATCAGATTAAAGGCGTTTTCAACATCTGTAGGGTGAACTTCAATAAATATTTCCCCTGTGGTTTCGTCTGCTTGCTGATCCCGTTGGTATTGATGGTAAA
>PCUL01000142.1:939-1113 GCA_002771745.1 Bacteroidetes bacterium CG18_big_fil_WC_8_21_14_2_50_41_14 | reverse complement strand
GGGATGTCGATTATTGGGGCATAAGGGTTTACTACTTTTATTGGTTCTAATACTCTTTGCATATTTTGTAATTTTTCTTGCAATAGTTTTTCGGTGTGGGTGTCTATTAAATTGGCTCGCAGGTTTTTTTGGTAGTTCATTATCCTAATGTCCTGTTCTTTGCTGCCATCCAGA
>PCUL01000142.1:0-878 GCA_002771745.1 Bacteroidetes bacterium CG18_big_fil_WC_8_21_14_2_50_41_14 | reverse complement strand
TCTTTGATGGTTACTGTTTTTGAGATTCGCTTTTTTGTTTGTAGCTCTCGGATGGGGAACATTACTGCTGCTGCCCCGTCCAGGTCTTCTATCAAAAAGACTGTTCCTTTGATTTCTTCCCGTTTAAAGTAGTAAAAACTGTTTCCGCTAAACTGGGTGTGTTCTTTGGCTTCCTCGGGTGGGATGCACTCGGCTACTTTTTCCATTAAATAACTTTTGCCAACGCCGCTTTTTGCAAGGCAGATTACGCTCAATGGATCCCGCATTTTCCGGCTGGTCATTGCCAACAATAGTATGAGGGCGTTTTCTTGTTCTCCTTGTATGCCTGTGTTTTGTAAATCTTTTGATGTTTGTTCCAGTAAACTTTTTTGTTCGCCTGTCCTGAGCTTGCCGAAGGATAGGTTTTCCTTGGCTGCCGCTATTTCTTTTTGGGTCAGGTGCTTGGTTTCTGTCCCTTCTGCCTGTTGGGCTTTTATTTCATCAAGCCTGTATTTTTCCAGTTGCTCAGTTAGTTCGCTTAAACTGGCTGCTATTACACTTGTGCCTATTTCCAGTTTCTCGGCTATTTTGCGGATGAACTTTTCCAACTGGTTATCATTGTACAGATCGAGGTTGTGCCTTACGGGTGGGCGGCTGCTGCCTGCCTGCCGGTCAGGCAGGTCATTTAATTCTACTTTTAACGTTACACGCATCCTGTCCAAACCTTCCAGTTTTATTCCGCCCAATACGGTTTGTTTGAGCATGTCATTGGCATAAATAAGGCTTTCGGGGTTGGTTGTATTTAGTTTTCTTACCTCCATCTTAAAAATGTTTTGTGTTTATAAACAACAAGGCAAAAATAACAAAGGTTGTTTATATATACAACCTTATTTAAAAAT
>PCUL01000163.1 GCA_002771745.1 Bacteroidetes bacterium CG18_big_fil_WC_8_21_14_2_50_41_14 | reverse complement strand
ATTTTAAATTCTTGAAATAATGGCGACGATTTTGGGCATACTTTAGATCCAATTGTCTTTACTTTTTTCTTTCCATTAATTTCAACCTCAATTTGTCGGCTCTCAAATTCACAAAAACTGATGAGTCCTTTTTGACTTTTTAGTCTTCGTTGATAAAAGATAATTACATCTCGAATTTCCTCCTTTAATTCAGGGGTAAGCTCCTTATGAAATTTAGCCTGAATTTCCCATAATGTATTGAACTCATGTAAATAATCCTGTCGATAGAAAACTTGATTTTTCAATCTTGTATGGGGATTTTGTTTCAATTGGGTCATCAAGTACTGGCCTACAGTTTGTTTATTGAAATAAAGCTCTTTACTCCGATCGCTTATTGAACCCAGATAGCCGCTCGAATTATTTAGGTTGTTGTTTATTGCGGCTAATACAAAAGCTACCTCCTCTTTTGATAGTTGAGTATCGATTGCTTTGCTTCTCAAATCGTAAGCATGTATTTTCTTTTCATCTCTCGATCCTTTGATTTCAGCTGTATTAAAACCATATTTTTTCCAAAAAGCAGACGATGTAACTTTCTGCCCCTTACCCATAATTTCGTCTCTAAATTCATCAGTTAATATTTCAGGATAAAATTGTTTTTGATACGTCCATACTATATCAAATTCGGAGGCTAAGTCGGACCTATAAAAATCCGGAATACCCTTTTTGCCACTTTTCAGTATTTCAAATACAAGTTGTCCAGGAGTTTTGTTTTCGATGTAAAGTTTTTTTGCTATTTCCATTCCATCGATTAGCTGACCTTCGTCCTGATTTTTCGCCTTCCGGCTACTTTTATAACCTCGTTTCTTATTTATCATGAGCAAAACACGTGCAAATTCATTTAATGAAATCTCATTTGTAGCTGACTTTGCACGTAAATGATAAGTCTCAAAAGTGCTTTTATTACCATTTTCTGACAACAGAGTTGCATCATCAATAAATCTGTTTTCCTTAAGAATTTCAATTAGATTTTCTCTACGAAGTTTGTACCGTTGCAGGTTCCTACGCATACTCCGTTTAAGCGTTCTATCTGCATTTGTTGTGATGCTTTTCCCCTTTTCAAAATTTGACTGCTCATCAACTGTTAATGGATTTACCCTTACACCAAGTCTAATAATTGATGATTTTTCACTTTCATCAATTGCTTCAGTAACCAGAGCCCAACCGATTGAAGTAGTCCCCAAATCCAATCCTAAAATCTTTTTCATAATTTATTGTTTTAGTATTTTATTTCATTATCTTAGCCCCACAATTTGAAGCAATTCACAATAAGGATTATTCCGTTGTGAAAACATTTAAGGC
>PCUL01000260.1:1872-2014 GCA_002771745.1 Bacteroidetes bacterium CG18_big_fil_WC_8_21_14_2_50_41_14 | reverse complement strand
GTACCCTTGATGATACATGGACATTTGGTTTTGCAAAACAGATTTGTAAGTAGAACCGTTTGCAACCTGTAGCAGGATGTCGATCATGTATTCCGGTAATGGATTTTCTTTGTCCTCCAGAAAACTGATTAGCTCTTCTTTT
>PCUL01000260.1:663-1843 GCA_002771745.1 Bacteroidetes bacterium CG18_big_fil_WC_8_21_14_2_50_41_14 | reverse complement strand
AGCAGTATGGCATCCGGGAACACATCGGTACGATCCGACATGGCAATTAACACTTCTTGTGAAAGATGGGGTGAATCGCCCAACAGTTTGTTGCGCAGTGCCCACATTTCGTCAGTAGTGGCACTTTCAATGTCCGACAGTTCTGCGCTGGTGCTACCCCCATCAACAAGACTACTGTAAAGTGCCTCAGTATTGGTATAATCAGCCAGCTTTTCGGCAAATTCTGTTTCCTTTACCAGTTTTTGAGAATTTGTTAACTTGGTAGATATTCCGCCACTGCCATGGAGCGTTGGGCAGGTGTTTTGAATATCTATTGGAAATTTATAGACGTAATCTGAATATTTACTTAACCACTCATTAGGTTTTCTCATATTATAATAGTATCTGATATCCTGAGTGCCATCATTTTGTAATTGCATCGTACATGCTGATGGATAGGTTAATATATTGCCTGAAGGCATGTCCGGGTATCCCATGTTTCCTCGTATTGCTGAAATTGTTGCCACATGGAAATCATAGTCGTTGTAGTAATTCTGGTTACATTCATAGGTAACCCCGGTTTTATCGTTATAACCTTCGCTTCGATTAATTAATTCAGCCATATTCCCCACACTTAACCCGGTATATTTGTTTCTGTATATATCATCACTTTCAGAAGGGCATTCAAAGACCCTGATGCCTGTATAATGTCCGTCCTCCGCACCGGGGTATTTCTCAAACTCATTGTCCTCCAGAATAAATCCATTGGAAGAATAGATATCGATTCCAAAAGATTCAGAAACCTGGTAGTTGGCTTTGCTCACGGGGTTTTCACCAATTTCAAATGTTGAATTGGTTACGATGGCGCCCTTTGTTGTAAGTGCATAGATTCCTACACTGTTATTTGAAAAAAGTGCATGGCTAACTGTGAAATGATTCTCATCATCGATATCGGTGTTATATGAAGCAACGGCCCTGTAGAAACCTGTAAAAGTAGACGGAAGAATATCCGCCTCCGGACATGGATCAACCGCATTTTGGCAATTCGGCAACACGCTAAACTCGGATTCATAAGCAGCAATGCCCTGGTTGTAAGGAGATACTCCATTGGTGGCTGTAAGGTTGAAGTCGCAATTTCTAAACTCAATCCCCTTCACCTTATCCAAATCCACATGCTTGTAAAAGGTATAATCCGGGATAT
>PCUL01000260.1:0-632 GCA_002771745.1 Bacteroidetes bacterium CG18_big_fil_WC_8_21_14_2_50_41_14 | reverse complement strand
CCGGGTTGTGATTTTGGTAGGGTATAAAATGTACTGACTTGGTATTATTAATGAAATGGCTGTTGTTAGCCACCACAACTCCGCCACTTTTGTCCCAAAGTACTTCGTTGTTGTCATTTCGTTGTAACAGTCCTACTGCTTCTATGGCGTTTTCGATGGTGGCGTTTTGCATGATTAGTCTGGCTTGGTGATACACCCATATTCCACCAATGAGTTCAGGCTGTTGAGGCAAGCCCCAATTCCCCTGCACTTCAACACCTTGCCATACCAGGTGACATTCTTCGTGGTTGGTAAGAGTGGTACCCACCAATTCGAGGGTAGCGCCGGGCTCGATGATGATTTTACCCCTTATTCCAAATTCATATACCGATCCGGTAATGGTGAGGGTTGCTCCCGAGTGAATGTGTATCCCCGCCTCAAAACTGTAGGTGTCGAGTGGCATGTCGGCATCGGGTAGCGAGCGGCTGGCATAAACCTCAAATTTGGTGTCTTTATAATCGTAGTAGCTATCGTCTTCTTCAATTTCAAAGGTGTCGTTAATCTCATTTTCTGCTGCGTCTGTGATTGTGTATTCATAAATTCCTTCAGTCAGCCCGGTACCGTGAAACCAGTGATTCTCCTCATCCCAGGTA
>PCUL01000021.1:1161-1345 GCA_002771745.1 Bacteroidetes bacterium CG18_big_fil_WC_8_21_14_2_50_41_14 | reverse complement strand
GTTTGTTGCTCATAGAAATCGGCCACCCGATTAAAAGCGATCAGGTGTGTTTCTTTTGTGGAGTTGGTTATCACAAAAACCTTGAGGCCATTACCCTTGGGACTGATGAAGGAGGCGTAAGTTGTAGACAGCGCATCAACAATTTTCCGAAGATTTTCTATGGGTCCTTTCACATTGTCGAAGT
>PCUL01000021.1:0-1149 GCA_002771745.1 Bacteroidetes bacterium CG18_big_fil_WC_8_21_14_2_50_41_14 | reverse complement strand
CCGGATTGTATTCCTGCAGTGAACTCAGTCGTCTGCCTTTGGTAAACACCCCGGCCGGTGTGAAAGCGGGGAGTGTTTTTTTCAGGTTATCTGCCAGTTCTTTTTTTCCCTGGACGGAAAGCTGTCTGATTTGCCCGATTTTAGATTGAAGTTTGTTTTGTTTCACAGTAAGCAGGACCTCATGCAGAGGCAGCACCCCCCGGAGTCGGGAGAAATTGTGAAATACTGAAGTATTGAATTCATTCATCAGGCACCGCATTTATGTGGATAAATCGGTTAACACCCTTGATATATACCTCGATATTTAGAGGCGAATTGAAAAAACCGGGAGAACCGGAAAGAGAAAACAGCTTCTGGTAAACATCTTTGAGTCTGGATGAATGTGGATCCAGACCAGCTGAAGAAGGAATCTTTTGCAGATTAATTGAATTTGGGTTTTTCATAAACATAATTTTTTGTTAAAAGGTTAAAAATGAGGTGTACTATTTAATTCAGGTTCCTTTTACAAGGAACCCGGAATGAGATCGCAAAAAAGATATCAGGTGTTAAATTGCAGAAGCGGGTAAGAGACTTGTTAGTTTATCCGGGAGGTTAAATAAGTGGGTAGTAGCAAATAATAGTTAATGCAATTATGGACAACACTTCAAACTCAGCAAGTAAGATTTTAAAAAGTTAAATGATTAGGTTTTGTTCATGAAAAATACAAAAATGGTTTAAATTAAACAATGGGTTATGGGTTAACAAATAGATCAGGTACCCTAATAACAGTAATAAATTATTTGTAAAAACCGGGTCTCTGATTTAAGTAGTTCAAATATAGATAAAAAATGTTCTATTTTTCCAAATAGTTAATATAATTTATTTCGTTTTGTAGGAATTTATCGCCAATTATGTTAATAAAAAGCAAATATGGATAAAATGCAAAATACTTGTAAATTAATCATTAATTTTCTTTGTAATAAGATTGATTTGTTGTATTTTAGCACGAACATGCTGGCGTAATAAGCGAGTATATTAACGCCCAAAAAAAAACTAAAAAGAATCCATAATTAAAAAGCAAAAAGTTATGCAATTAGCCACACTCGAAGACCTGGAACAATGGAAGAATGAAATTGTCCGGGAAGTATCGGACCTGATCAAAGGCAATAT
>PCUL01000330.1:8402-11778 GCA_002771745.1 Bacteroidetes bacterium CG18_big_fil_WC_8_21_14_2_50_41_14 | reverse complement strand
TAGCCGGAAGTGCCGCATTACTCATTGCGGGAGTGGTAGTGGTAAACGGATGTAAAAAAGAAAACACAAACGCGCAAGTAAAACAAACCGTGGTGGATGATGAGTCAGAAGCCATGTTAGCGCATATCCTGGCATTTAAAGAAAGGATGGCCTATTACCACGAAAATCCTAACCTGAAAACTGGCGGGCAGCTTTATTCTGCCTCCGAGGCTGTCATAGAGCTTGAAAGCTTACTTAATTTTAACTTTTGCTACACAGACAATCAATACAACAAAAAGGAATATGTAACTTCTGAAATCATTATGCCTTTGGACGACCTAGAAAAAATTAACGATCCTAAGTTGATGGAGGTATACTACGAAAGAGTTATTGATACAATCCAGGCGCAAATGGGGCGGGTTAATTTCCCTAACATGAAATTGCTAATGGTTGATTTGGATGTTAGTGATATGGATAGCAATGGAGATGCTATCGTAAGTATTGGTGCTTTGATTGGTAATTCAGGCCCAATTCCTATCTCAAATGAAGTTGGATGGTGGTTTGGTAATGATGTCGGAGATTGTTCAGAAGTCCAACCAAATCCTTACGAAGGAATAGATGCTGCATTAGAGATAGAAAATGAGGTGTTGAATACGATGTTCCCTGCACCCCCCCCAGGAAAAATAAGAAAGAAAACCAATATTGTCAGCAATTTAGAAATTGTTAGCCCTTGGGATTACTGGCTCAAACCTGAAGCCCAAAGAAACAACTACAAGGATTCAAAGCTATTTCATGCTATTGAAGATTATGGTGCTATTGATGATGATGTGTGTTGTGTTTCTATTGATAATGAAATGCTTTTTTACCCACCGCAATACACAGACATAATAAATTCAGAAGAGGAAGATTATAACAATAGTCATGGTACAGCATACGTATTTACAAATTGTATTGTTTATGACCATCAATTGATTGATCAATTTACTGGGGAATACACTAAAATATGGCATACCATGCAAATATTTTTAGGCCATGTTACCTTGGTAAATACCTATGATTGGCCTGTGGAAGACATTACAACGTATGAGCAATAATGGCATCATGAAACGACTAATAATTTTCTTAGCTCCGATTATCCTACCATATATAATCATTGCGCAGACCAACACAGTAAAATTTGCTACTGAGGCAAATGAAATTAATGGGTTCACCATCATGGACAGCGATTATAATTTTATTAGTTTTTTTTCAAGCAAACACCCCGACAGTCTTTTGTTTAGCAGGTATTTGTATAAATTTAACAATGCCGGCGACACATTATTCAGCCGTCAGTTTTTTAAAGTGGATACGGTTGTTGGCATTTCTAACATTGTTCAATGCAATGCAAACCCCATAGAATATTTTATGTATGCTAAATGTTATGTAAATGGTGATGATCCTAGAAACATGTTTTCCATCTTTTACAAAATAGATGCAGGGTTTAATATTATATGGGAGAAGGTGTATCATTTGAGACCGGGGATTTTATCTTCAAGCGATATCTATCCCAATATTCTTCAAAAAAAGGATGGCGGATTTGTATTTGCTACTAATTTGGGGGCCAATTTTCATCTTGTTTTGTTTGAAATGTCTTCGATGGGAGACAGTATGAACTATAGGTACTATCAGGGTGATAGCGCGGGGATGTATCTTTCTGATTTCATCTATAATTTCGATTCTACAGCTTATTTAGCGTTGACTATCGATGCCCATCCTGACGGAAGTTTAAGAACTGCGCAAGCAATTTCTATTGACACAGATTTAAACCAAACACATGTTTATTACTTTCCGAAATATTTTGATGATATTATAGTGGCAAAAGTGGCCCCAAGTGGTAATTACATAGCAGGAGGTGGTTATTTTGAAACTACCTACCCACAGGGAGAGAGTAGCATGGCGGTTTACAAACTCGACACGGGATTTAATTTACTGGGAAACTGTTTTGTTGGCGACCCTGATTTTGATATCAGAAAAGATCCGGGCTATGTTTCCATGGATTTTTATGACCCTAACTCCATATTTGTAGCTGGGACGTTTGACTTTGACATAGGCATATGGATTAATCATCCATCATGGATTGTAATTGGCAAGGTAGATAGCAACATGAACCTGCTCACCGAAAAGTATATTGGTGGAGATGCATATTATCGTTTTAACACGATCACCGCAACAAACGATGGTGGAATTTTTATTGGTGCATCGAGGTATGACTATTTAACGCAGGATCATGAACACGATGCTTATTATTATAGGTTTGACAGCATTGAAATGACGGTTGCCATTGATGAGAGATCAGAAGAAAGTATACTCCAAAACGCCATTGTTTATCCTAATCCGGCAAGCGAACGTTTTTTCATTAGAACTTCTTATATGGGATCTGAAATGATTCTTTTTAATCAGAATGGAGAACAGGTGCTAAATCAAAAAATCACTAGCCTAATAACAGAAATAGAATCAATTAACCTGCCACTGGGAGTCTATATTTGGATGATCGTCCTGGAAGGCAAACAAATTGAATCAGGAAAACTTATTATCACAAATTAAATAAACGAACATGAAACGAATATTCTTAATCAGTATAGTGTTGCTATTTGCATCATCTGTTTTATTTGCACAGACTTGCGTTGTATGCGATGATTCTTATGCTATTACAGGAGCCAGTACAATAGGAACAAATAATAATGCTCTAGGAGGTCGTTCTATCATCCTGGGTTCATTTTCTCAAACCACAGCAATCGGAGGTTTCAGTATAGCTATTGGTTCAAGGGTAAAAACAATGGCTGGAAAGTGTGTTGCCATTGGAAGTGGAGTTAGTTCGGATTACATGTTATCCAATTACATGCAAGAATCTTTAATGGTGGGTTTCAACAGTAACCTATCAACTTTTTTTGTCAGTATGTCGGAGGGTGTAAATAGAACTGGTAAAGTTGGCATTGGAAACGTAGTTGATCAGTATGGTCAAATGAATCCCCTCGCCAAGCTCCACCTCCGTGCCGATGATGGCGAAGACGCCGCGGTATTTATTCAGCCATTTAATTGGGCCAGAGGCGATGAAGCTAGTTTGGCACTTGGTGATGATTTGAATGGCATCAGTGCTGTATATGAAAAGGGACTTTTTTTTAAAACACAGTCTTTCTATAACTTTAACGAAGGTTATATAAGAATTGGGTTGGAAGCCCGGCCAGGATCAGTGCTGGTATGCGCTGACGATAAAGGCACTGCCAGATGGGTTCAAATTGAGCCTCCTACTCCCAGTCCCTGGCTATCTACAGAATCAGGTGATATCTATTTCGACAAAGGAAAAGTGGGAATAGGAACCATCAATACTACTCCCTATGCATTGGCAGTAAAAGGTTAT
>PCUL01000330.1:6023-8369 GCA_002771745.1 Bacteroidetes bacterium CG18_big_fil_WC_8_21_14_2_50_41_14 | reverse complement strand
GTACCTTCAGCGAAGGAAGTTGATGAAAACGGCTTTGCTGTTGGTGAAATGAATGCAATACTGCTACAAAAGATTGAAGAGCTAACCCTATATATTATAGATCAGGAAAAGCGACTTCAAACGCAGCAACAACAAATGGACCTGCAACAAGCAGAATTCAAGGCGCTTAAGAATGTAATTGAACAGCAGCATATCAATAAGGACTAAAAGGATTTGTTATGAAAAAGCTATTGGTACTTTGGGCTTTTGTTTGGTTTTTAACCGCTTTTTCTTCAGCCCAAACACATGCAATTAGTTATGAATACGATAATGCAGGAAACAGGATTCTAAGAAAAGTTATTTTTCTCACAACTGTCCCTGATTCACCTGTTAATAAACCGGACTCTATCAATTCGTTCAAAACATCAGACCTCAAATTCATCAGTTATATGGAAGAAGTGGATGGTGTCACCTTCAATATATATCCCAATCCGACCGGAGGACAATTTAACGTTGAAATGACAAACGTAACTTATAATCAAAAAATTTCCATCTACCTGCATTCAGCAACAGGGGAGCTCATTTTCCGGCAAGATGATGTCATGCCTGTAAATTTAGTTGATATCCGGAACAAGGATAATGGCACCTACTTGCTTACTTTAGTTGTTGATGGCAAAAAAAGTACCTGGAAGGTGATAAAACAATAGTTACAAATCATTAAATATCAATTCAGCGCTTAACGCAAAACCCGCAAGCTCATGAGATCAGCAATACTTACATTTGGAATTTTCATTTGGACTTCGATTATTTTTGGACAGATTACAGGTACATCGTTTGAGTTGAATGAACCGGTACCATCGAATGAAACAAAAGATTGGCGGGCCAGTGATTTCATTAAAATGACGTTTAATATAGTAACACCTCCAGGCAGTAATTTTTCCGCGACCTCTGATGTAAATAACTATGTTAGAGCCAGTATAGATCCTTTTTATGTAGAACCCCCTGGTGGAGGAGAAACCGGAGGGCCAATCCCGGGTGATAATGGAGTTGTAGGAACGATTCCGGGCAGTTTGTCTGTTTCAGGCTCAGGCTCTGCGGTGTATAGCATCCCCATTGAAGTTAGTCCGGGGGTGTCTGGAATGACCCCTGAAATTTCATTGGTATATAATAGTAATGGAGGTGATGGGGTGATGGGACCCGGATGGACTTTAGGAGGGGTGTCGGCTGTTTCAAGTGTAAGACAAACTGAATACTATAGTGGAACACAAGTAAATTTTGATTTTCAGTCTTATTTCAACGCGAAAGAGTACAGTCTTGATGGACAAAAACTGATACAAATAGGAGTAACAACAGGTTATCAAACGGCAGAATATAGAACTGAAGATGAAAGCTTCTCCAGAGTACAAAAAAATGCTTGGAACGATGGGTGGTTTTTTACAAGTTCAACAAAAAGCGGATTGTATTACGAATATGGATATAGTATTGATTCAAGACAAAGATCAAGTGCCGCCACATTGTTTCCTGAAAGAGCTGTGATGAATTATTTTGTCGATAAGATTAAAGATCGGCTTGGAAACGAAATTATTTTCAATTACACGAACATCCCTTTATCAGGGGAATGTTATATTGCTAGCATTGTTTACGGTAACTGCAAGGTTTTATTCGAATATACCGACAGAGAGTCTGATATCATAACACGTGTTCAACATCATGGCTCAAACAACACATTTAAGGTAACAAAAAGGCTGACAACCATTAAATCATTATTTAACGGCACTGTTTATCGCACCTATAATCTGCATTATTCAAGCCGGGGCACAACAGAAAATAGCTATTTTGACTGGTTGGAGCTTGTGGGTACTGACCAAATGAAATTCAATAAAACAGTTTTTACCTGGCCCGATATTCCGACTGAGGATTATAATTTTAATTGTAGCGAAGAATTAACTGGCAATGGCAAACCCTTTGTAGGTGATTTTAATGGTGATGGTTTAAACGATATTTGCTTTCAAAAAGCCATGGGACCAAATGGGCCTAATGTTCATGATGAATCGAATGAGGTGGTTATTATGAGAAACCATGGGGGGGGGAATTTTTCTGCCACGCCATCCATTTCTAACCATCCAAATCATAAGTATCAGCAGGTGCATGTTGCTGATTTTAATGGTGATGGAATTTCGGATATACTGCTTACCGTAATTGAGGACATTAATAGCCATTTTATTGGTGACCTATATTTATTTAATAAGGATTTTGGTTTCACTTTATATCCACAGGCGATTATCTATAACGGCTCTTATAACGGGTATCGAGCAGATGTTGGTGATTTTGATGGTGATGGCCTAGCCGATATTCTTATTAGGTTAT
>PCUL01000330.1:5670-5989 GCA_002771745.1 Bacteroidetes bacterium CG18_big_fil_WC_8_21_14_2_50_41_14 | reverse complement strand
AACGCGCTCAAATGGAATTAGTTGGCCATTTTTTGCTGTTGAAAACAATATAGTTTTTGCTGACTTTAATGGCAATGGAAGAACCGACTTATTACAGATTAATCCTACCGGGGATAGTTATTTATATAAAAATAACCTGACTGATTGGGATGCGGTAATCAGCACAATTCCTGAAGGACTTTTCAACTTTGATATAGAAGATGATTTTTTATTAGGTGACTTTAATGGTGATATGGTTACCGATGTATGCTTAATAAAAGACAATCAAGATTTTTCAATATTTCAGTGTTGGGGTGCAGGTTTTGTACGTACGTTGGAT
>PCUL01000330.1:0-5528 GCA_002771745.1 Bacteroidetes bacterium CG18_big_fil_WC_8_21_14_2_50_41_14 | reverse complement strand
TCTACGTTGACGATCCTGTCCCAACAAACAGGTATATAAAATATCAGGGTGGCAGACTGTACCTGTTGGATGCTCCAATTGATAAAGTTTATGCTATTACGAACGGGCTTGGTATTACCGAAAGAATTGAATACAAACCTTATTTTGGGTCAATAAGAACAGATGGTACAATTCCAACATTCCCAATAGCTTTCTTGCCTGGTCAGTTGTTTGTTGTAAACCAGATTTCCTCTAATGGTGAATCATACATTAAATCAACAACGTATCGTTTTGAAAGCCCCCGGGTTCATATGCAGGGTAAAGGATTTCTTGGCTTTCTTCAGACAGTGTCAAGAGCCTATCAATCTTCAAATTCAGATTTAACGGAGTTAACAACTTATCAAATTGACGATGATTTCTTTTTCATTGCCCCAATTTATAACAAGAAATACATATCTAAATTAGTTGGTAACCCAGTGCCAATATCGGAGACTTTCAATTTATACGACAAGCATAAGTATTGGGATCAAAACAAATGGAGTTTAAAATATTTTCCTTATTTAAAAAAGACGTTATCAAAAGTGTACGAAAATGATGGTAGCTTGGTTAAGGTTAGTCGTACGGATTATGGGTACAATACATGGGGAGATTTGACCAGTTCCCATTCTATGCAAGATAATGATCCTTATTTAAATTTAAACTCCAATGAGTCAGATTTTGAATTTCGCGAAATAAACACGAACACTTACTATTCGCCTGACGAAACTAACTGGATATTGGGAAGACTTGAAAATGCTTATGTGCTCCAGCAAAAAAACGGAAGTGACGATATTACCCATGCTTCCTATTTTGAGTATTACACAGATGGACCTTTTAAAGGGATGTTGAAAAAAGAACATCAGCAACCTTGGGATGCACAAAAATTATCTAAAGAGTATTTTTACAAAGACACTGCACCCGGTAAGGGCAACCTTATCAAGACTATTCAAAGAGGTACTGATATGGAAGATCGCGAGTACCATACTGTATATGATAACCAGGGACGCTTTATAGAATCTTCCTTTGATCCTCTTGACCATTCTGATTATAAGGAATATGATCCTTTTACTGGGAAAATCACACTATTAAAAGATCCAAATGGTCTTGCCATGAAATATATGTACGATAATCTTGGTCGTTTACTTAAAACAACTAATCCTGATGGCACACAATCCGTTTCGGTGCTAAGATGGGGAATTGAGGGAGATGATGATGCGCCAACAGAACCTGTTATGGCAAATTATTATTCATGGGCTAAAACTTCCGGTGGCTCTGTTTCAAAAACGTATTACGATAAATTTGGACGGGAATTACGAATTGTAGCTATAGGGCTAAACGACCAAAAAATATATGTAGACAAAGAATATTATGACAACAATTTATTAAAAAAGGTGTCTGACCCCTATTTTAAGGGAAGTGCTGCTTCAGGCATTCTATATACTGAATATACGTATGACGATATTAATCGGCTTAAAACTCAGATTTCGCCAGGTAACAGGATTATGTCAACCACTTATAATGGTTTAGAAACAACCATCACAAATCCCGAATTACAGCAAAACACTAAAATTTTAAACGCTGCCGGATGGTTAATTGAAAGTATTGATGCAAATGGAAATTCAAACACCTATGAATATTATAGTAACGGTTTACTATACAGGATAAATGATCCAAAAAATAACAAAACTGAAATAACCTATGATCTTTTCGGTAATCGTACAAAACTTCATGATCCTGACTTGGGATTAATAAGTTACACGTATAATCCTTTCGGCGAACTTCTAAACAAGACAGATGCCAATAATAAATATACGACCTATCAATACGACAAACTTGGTCGCATGATCTATTCAAATGAACCAGAAGGAGAAACTTTTTGGACTTATGATATTGCCCAAAATGGGATAGGTAAAATTGCAGAAGTACGATCCCCCAATGTTATTCAAACATACAATTATGATGAGTTATCAAGGCCGGTGAGTACGGTTGAAACTTTTGGTGGAGAAAGTTTCACAACATCAAATACGTATGATGTAATTGGCAGGTCAAAAACACTTGTCTACCCATCTGGTTATGAGGTACGAAATGTTTATGATAACAATGGCTATTTGGTGAAAATACAACAAAATGATAACGGTAAAATGCTGTGGGAAACGCGTGATATAAATGCGAGGGGACAACTTATCGAATTTGCCATGGGAAATGGTTTATCCACCTACCATGGATATGATGAAAATACAGGGTTGATCACCTCAATTGCCACGCCAAATATTCAGGATATTGAATACGCCTGGTATAATATCGCTAATTTAAAATACAGATATGACAGATCAAAATCGATAAAGGAGGAATTTTTATATGATGATGTAAACCGATTGGAAAGTGTGATAAGAAATGGGGTTCAAACATTATCGATGAGTTATGATGAATTAGGTAATATTACCAAAAAATCTGATGTGGGGGATTATAGCTATGAAGGGCCAAGACCACATGCTGTGACAGCAATAAATGGTAATAATATGCCAATCAGCTTGCTATTGCAGGAAATTCAATATACCTCATTTGATAAAATAAAGCATATTGATGAAGGGGAAAATTCTTTGGACATCATATATGGTGCCTCCCACGAACGGAAAATGATGAAAGAGTATAAAGAAGGTAACATAACCAAACAAAAATACTATGTTGGAGGTGGATTATACGAAAAAGTCATTGAGAATGGCAGCGAAAAACAAGTGCACTATTTAAACGGAGGTTCCGGGTTATTCGCCATATATACCATCAATAAGATGACCGGAATTGAAGAGTCCAAAGGAAAAAATGTAACGGAATATGATTTCAAATATATTCATACCGATCATTTGGGTTCCATCCAATGCATTACCGATGAAAACGGAATATTAATTGAAGAATATAGTTATGATGCCTGGGGTAAGCGCCGTAACCCATTAACCTGGGAAGCGTTTGTAGAACCTCCCAGGTTAATTATGGATCGTGGTTTTACAGGCCATGAACATCTTGACCTTTTTGAGCTGGTAAACATGAACGGAAGGATTTATGATCCTGTGATTGGTCGTTTTCTAAGTGCAGATCCCTTTTCGCAGATGCCTGAACATACCCAGGGGCTAAACCGTTACTCCTACTGTATGAATAACCCGCTGTCATTTACCGATCCGAGTGGGTATTCAATGAGTGATGCTGGATTTGCATCATTTATCAGTACAATGGTAGGATTTGTAGTTATGGCAGGCATCACTGTTGCATCACTTGGTACAGCTGCACCCTTAATGGTTGCAGTTCTCGCAGGTGCAGCAGCCAGGTTTACTGGTGGCGTTTTAAACGCATTGATGAGTGGTGCTAATTTTTCTCAGGCTCTCGGTGCAGGAATGATGGAAGGAACAAAAGGTGCCTTTATTTCAGCGGCAACCAATTGTATTGGTAGTATGTGGGCAAATTCAGCTAAATTTATACATTTGGCCATACGATCAGCGGCACACGGAGTGTTTTATGGGGGCCTGAATTTAATACAGGGTGGACGTTTTGAACTAGGACTAATATCAGGTTTTTTTAGTAGCATAGGATTGGGCAGTATGACAAAATATCTTGGAGATAATACATTGGCCTATGGTGTTGTTGGTGCCGCCATTGGTGGCACTGCCGAAGCGCTTGGCGGTGGAAAATTTGCCAATGGAGCAGTTACCGGAGCTTTTATCGGGTTGTTTAATGATGCAATGCATCAAGTACAAACTGAAATAAAACATGTAAAATCAATGTCTGGCAAATGGGATTGGAAAGAGCTAAATGATGATCTACGTGCCCAGGTAATCATTGATAATTTGAAGGAATGGGATTATACAAGGGATCCAGAACTAAGTGATTTTTTTACTAATTCTCCAAAAAGTCCTTCTATTAATATAAACGGTGCCAACGTAGTTATTGATGGAAAATCAATGAAAGTTTGGATTTCCATGAGAACTGCTGCACCTATTGTATCAGCAATGGCATATCATTCTAATCCACCTGGATTATTTGGTTATCCATCTGATGTATATTTTGCAAAGATTGCCTGGGGAAGTGTTTTGTATATGTATTCATATGAAAGTAATGGCTCCTTACTATATAACTATATTGATAATCGTTAGACGAAACTGCCACCTGTTTTAAACCCTAAATAATATCATATTATGAAGAAAAAAATATTTCTCACATTATTAATAGTGATTGCTTTTGTTTTATTTGGTAGATTAGTATTTGATTATTATGTTAATAAAAACAAAATTCAATTAATAAACAAAGACATAACATCAAGTAAGTACCTTAATGTATTTGATAATTATTTCTACGAAAACGGGTCGTATCCAATTAATCTTAGCGATATCTGGTCGAATGCAGATTCTTCTGATCAATATTATTTAAAATCAATATTCTCTGATCCATTTTCACTTAAAGGAACAGATACATATATGTATTGTCCTCATTTCGACAAATCACATAGCTATATAAAAGGATTCGTTTTAATAAGTCGTGGTCCTGACAAAGCTTTTAATACTAAATGCGGAACCTTGTTATCTAAGGGTAAAGATATTAGTAAAAATGACAATTTGTATAATGGATTTGAAGTTAGCAAAGATGAATATAACCCATTTGCTAGAATAGAGACCTGGCCTTGGTTATTGGTTGGTTCGTATCAAAAGAAAGATTTGTTGATTTTATATTGGGATTTGTTAAAATTTCGGGAAAGGCAGTCTGCATTTTACTTCGACAAGAAAAACTACAATATTGACAGTACTTATAAACGCATCATGAAGTATGGGTATTCTAACAAGAAGTATTTAAGTGATGAAAAAAGAACCAATCAAATGGATGTTGCAATACCGCTAGACTCAGTTCAATATGCTATTAAACAAGATAGTATTACTTTTCACTTTAATAATTATCTATTCATATGTAAACTCTGTACTATAAATGATATTGATAATATTCATTTAAAAAGTATCTATGGCGTATTGGATAGAATTGATAAAAAGAATAAAGTTATAAAACTTAAATACTGTACAACTATACCCTACGCTAATTAACAGTTCTTCAGTAAATACCCTATTTTGAATCAAGAAGAGATGGTTACAAATATCATAACGGAAATAAAATAATTGAACAACCCCCGCTCCCACCAGTTTGTAACTGGTGGGATTCGGCTCATTTTGTTTCCTATCTTTGTTTTATGACAGCAATGGCGCAAACAGGAAATCCCTTTGTCGATGGCACTTTTGAAACGACAGAAGATGCCAACGGTAATCTGCGCCAGTTGCATTACCTCAGCGGAGGCGATGGCCTTTTTGCCATTTATGTAATCGATCAGGATGGCAAAGCAACCATGAACTACATCCACAAAGATTACCAGGGCAGTTTTGAAACCATTACCAACCATAAGGGCGAGGTTGTAGAAAGGCTAAGTTTTGACCCTTGGGGCAGACGAAGAAACCCAACCAACTGGACTTTTAACAACGTTT
>PCUL01000381.1:811-1299 GCA_002771745.1 Bacteroidetes bacterium CG18_big_fil_WC_8_21_14_2_50_41_14 | reverse complement strand
GGAAATGATGAGTAACCGTACATCTCTGTTTCGAATGTGCGTTAATTCATGAGCAACCACAGCTTCAAGTTCCTCGTCATTTAGTTTGTCGATGATCCCACGCGATAAAGACACTGAAAAGTTTTTTTCGTTAATCCCACTCGCAAAAGCATTTAGCGAATCGTCCTCAATCACATTGATTTGTGGCATGGTCATGCCTGCAACAATGCAAAGGTTCTCCACGATATTATATACTCTTTTGTTTTCTTTTCTCTCCAGGGGCTTTGAACCTGTCGCCCCGTTGATCATCGACGAATGTGAGAAATAGGCGATGATAAACCAAACAGTAACAACCAGGGTAATCCAGGGTAAAGCAACCAGAAATTGAGAGAAGGTATTGGGAACAGTTCTGTTTTCAGCGTCAGAGATCAGGTAGAAAAAGATCCATGCCAGTATAAAAAAGACTAAAGGAAACAAAATCAGTAGTAGAGCAGACTTGATATTATTGC
>PCUL01000381.1:0-733 GCA_002771745.1 Bacteroidetes bacterium CG18_big_fil_WC_8_21_14_2_50_41_14 | reverse complement strand
CCGGTGCCTCGCTAAGATTCACACGTTGTTGACTTCCCAGGTCGAACATCGTTTCACGTTTGAATCCGAACATCCCGGCAACCAGGTTGGCTGGAAATACTTCCACGGCATTATTCAGCTCCTTGGTAGCTGAGTTAAAGAAACGTCGTGAAGCAGCGAGTTTGTTTTCAATATCCGAGATCTCTTCCTGAAGGTTCAAAAAGTTTTGGTTGGCTTTCAGATCAGGGTAGGCCTCCACAGCAATGTTAAACCCTTGCAAAGCAGTGGTCAGGCGGTTTTCTGCAGCGATCTTCTCATCAATGGAAGATGCCTTTATGGCATGAGATCGTGCATCAGTAATCTCTGTCAACACACTTTTTTCATGCTGCATATATCCCTTTACCGAATTAACCAACTGCGGGATGAGATCATGACGTTGTTTAAGTTGTACATCAATATCGGCAAAGGCCTGTTCACGGTTGTTTCGCAACCGAACAAGACGGTTATATATTGCGATGAAAAAGAGAATGAAAACGATAACGATGGCGATAATAACAAGGAAAGGTACCATGGTGTCTTATTTTAAATTACTTATCAATGTGGGTGTAAACATAAAGATTTATCCAAAGGTATCAAAGAGAAAAACAATAACAATGATACCGCAAAAAAAAGTTGAAAATTCTAAAAAATTAAGACCATTTACAGGTCCTAAATGAATGCCAATGATAAACTTCTACTCTTTCGATTCCAATTT
>PCUL01000307.1:5671-7904 GCA_002771745.1 Bacteroidetes bacterium CG18_big_fil_WC_8_21_14_2_50_41_14 | reverse complement strand
ATAATCTGAGTTCGGCAATAACCCTCTCAGGTTTTGAACCCTGAGAGGGTTATGTTGCTATTTTACCGACTCCTCAATAATAGCATTCTCCTCCGGGGTGAGTTTGTATAGTTGGTAAACCAGTTGGTCGATAGCGGTTCCGGGGTAAAACACTAATTTGATGGTGTTTTTCCATCCTTTATGTGAGACACAGAATCCGTGTTTTATTTTTTATCAGTGCCAGCAGTTCCTTCATTATATTGCTTTAGTATCGCCAATATGTCCTCATCGGTTTTTATCTTCTTTATTTTTGGCAATAGTTCAGGCATGTCGGTTGTTCGAAATTTCAACTCTCGTTTTGGGTTTACGCCGGGTGAAACACTTCGGGAGTTGATAAAGTAGTCGGCATGTTGATAGGGGTTATGGGCATTTATTTGATAAGTATAATCGCGGTACCAGCTTATTTTACCCACGTACATTTTTTCGAGTAATATACCCCCCATATCTAAAAAGTTGATAAATCGGTCTGAGACAAATTCCCTTCTTTTTCCTTTTAAGTCAACAAAAACCAAACAGTCAACGTCCTCTTCTTTAACTTTTTGCTTCTCCTCGTTGATAAAAATAAATAAAGTGCCTTTAAATGATAATTCATCAATTATGTCCGGGTACAACAATGAAGTACGTACCTGTATAGTAACATTCAAGGTGTCGGGTGAACCCCTTTTAATCAATTTGGCCGGGATAACTTGCTTGGCGCTTCCCGAAAGTGTAACAAAAACCAGTAGGGTAATCAGGATGTGTTTCATATGTAAAACTTTATTTTATCGATTCTTCAATAATAGCAATCTCCTCCGGGGTAAGTTCGTATAGCTGGTAAACAAGTTGGTCGATTTGAGATTCGAGAGTTGTGGTATCGGCTCCCGGGTTTTGTTTTTTGAGTAAAAGAATTTCAATAACTAAATCAGCAATTTTTCCCCGAACCGAGTTGTTTCCTGTCGCAATTGGAATTTGACTGAAATATTTCCAGATCAATTGAAAGCCATTTTGAATCGCGGTGCAATACTTTGAAATGAGCCACCAACCCATTTTTGAATTCAAAATACCTAAAAGCACCTTGTCATCAGATGGGATAAACCACATCGAATTATTGCAATATAAACTGTCTGCATCATAAATGAAACAAGGTTTAACTTGAAGAACCTGATACATTATTTTAGGTTTTTCGAATAAGTCATAGTAATCACAGGCTCTTAATTCCCACCAAAAATCACCTTTATCAATCCGATTTTGGGCTTTATCTTTAAACTGAAAAAGGTGCGCTGCAATAGCAGGATAGCTACTACTAAACCAAGTCCAAGCATCGTTTAATTCCATAAAGCCATAGCGCGGTGGTGGCTCCTGAATATAATAGGGATTGTCTTTAGGTAAGTTTCTCTTGATAGTAACCCCCTTGGGGATAATTATTAACCAATTGGATATTGTATTCCCATCATACGGTTTTACATCTCTGCCAAGAAGAAATGGTTTTATCAGTTCAAGTGAATTTACATCTTCATTAACCAATTTATTTTTTACCTCATTACTAATCATAAAAGCTTCTGTTAATCCCGTGAGCACCCCACGTTTAGCACCACTTTCTACATAACTATTCAGTTTTTTCCCTTTTGAGATTACCTTTTGCAAAAGGCTTTGATCTTGGGAATTCGAAACTACCCAAGTTTCATCATTCAATGAATCATGGTTTAATTTATTTTTAATCTTCAAAATATATTCTGGAAAATCTGTAATAAAATCAGTTGATTTGATTTTTGCAGTTCGGAAAGTTTCCTGCGCTGGTTCTTTGCTTGCCGTTAAAATACAAGGGTAGGTTGTTGCTTCTTCAAAAACCTGAAAATCACCAAAGTCAATAATTTCGATAAGATTTTGTTCCAAAAGAAACTTACGGGCATGTTGACCATAACCTGCCTGCATAAATTTATTAGGCATAATAAATGTAAAAACTCCTTTCTTCTTTAAAATCTCAAATCCTTTTTCAATAAAGAATATATAAATATCGGCTGTGCCTGTAAAAAGTTTAAAATTTGATTTAAAATGAAGCTTTAACTCCTTAAATTCTTCCTGTCTGATATACGGCGGATTCCCAATCACCACATCAAAGCCCACAAAATCGCCGTTGTTGTCCAGTACTTCAGGAAATTCAAACCGCCATTCAAAGGCATTCTCAAAAATCTTGTTGTTTTTAATATCTTCAATT
>PCUL01000307.1:0-5661 GCA_002771745.1 Bacteroidetes bacterium CG18_big_fil_WC_8_21_14_2_50_41_14 | reverse complement strand
CATCCGGCTTTCTCCTTCTGGCTCATTTCAAACAGTTGTCCCTGGTTAAGCATCTGAAATAACTCACCCGAAAGCATCCTTAACCGTTTTATTTTGGGGTCGTTTTGCGAAATCTCACTGCGGAAATTGGTTTTTATCTCGTTAATCAACCGCTCCATGGAGTGCTTTTCCTCTTTGCTTTGGGCGTTGCGGTAGACATCCACGGCCAGGCGGTAACTGTCTATGGTCCATTTGCTTGCGCTCTTTTTAAGTGCTTGTTTCAGGTCGGCATCCAATGCAAAACGGCTGATGAGCGAGTTTCCGCATTTGATGTTGATATCGATGTTGGGCAGGGTTTCGAGCTCGGTTTCGTTTTTGTAATAGGCGTTTTTCAGCAGTTCGATCCACAGGCGCAACCGACAGATTTTAACCGAATTGGGATTGATATCCACACCAAACAAACAGTTCTCTATAATGGTTTGCTTTTCGTGAAAAAGGGCTTCCTGTATACGCTGGCTTTCCTGGCTTTTGGGATTGTAATCAAACAGTGCTCCTTCTTCATCGGTCACGATCAATTCATCGTTTTCCACTTCAAAATGGTAATCTTTCAGTCGTTTACCATCGCGGTCCTGCAATATTCTTAAATCGTTTTTAATGGCAATCATTTCATTAAGTGCCGAAACCAGAAAATGGCCCGATCCCACAGCCGGGTCTACAATTTTTAGTTCATTTATTATTTTATTGGCTTGGTTTCGATCCTCAATTTTATCGTAAAGGGTATGGATGTCGGAACAATTCCACCCTTTGGCATCATTGAATTTCTGAACCACTGCCTTGCGGATGGTTTCACGGGCCATGTACATGGTGATAAAGCCGGGGGTAAAGAAAGAGCCGTCTTTGTAGCCGTTTATTTTCTCGAAAATCAAGCCCAGCACCGAAGCATTGATCAGGGTTTTGTTTTCTTCCTGAATTTCTTCGCTTCCTTCGCTTGCAAAATCGTAAGCATTTAAAAACTCAAACAGGTACTCCAATGGATTAAGCTGGCCGGTTCGTTTCTTTCCCTTGTCGTTTTTGAGTACGGTTGATGCGTATATCGGAAGCATTTTATCGTTTCGCAGGTTGCTTATTAACAGCGTGGTATGCTCCATCTCGGTAGGCTCAAACAATGAACTGTTCAGATAGGGAATTTTGGCAAACAAGGTTTTTATGTCTTCGTTGCGTTCGCTTTGTCTGCGTGCCAGTACCTGAAAAAACAGGCTGTTCAGGTCGTCGTAATCTTTTATTTTGTCGTAACTAAGAAACTCGTACGAAGGATCGCCTTTGTGATACGAAACCAACTGTGCTTCCAGCAGTTTTAAAAACAAAATACGGTTGATCCAGGTGATGCTCAGTTCAAGACCCACATTGAAAAATCTTTCCTGTAAGGTAGCACCATACTGACCCGGTTTGTCTAGCCTTGAAATTTTATCGAGGCTATCCAGCTGAATGATGGCATTTTCGATGAGAGAACCCGTGTTTCGTTCTCCCTCCTTGTTGCGCTCAATCATTTTTTTGCTGCCTTCTTTGGTTTCAATCAGGCCGATAATGTGAAGCAGTTCCCCATAAAACCGTTTGTCAAGGCTGTTGCTGTCGTTGGCAAACGGAAGCTTTAACAGATGTTCGGGAGAAAGCAGTTTAAACAAGGCAATGAGTTTGTTGTCATCTTTCTTGTCCTCATTCCGCAAAGGTTTATCATAATCGCGGATGTCGAAATAGGTAAACTCGATATCGCTCGTGATTCCGGCAATAAATGGCTCCGCAATTTGTTTGTAGAAAAAATCGGTTTTGGCATCTGCCAAACGCCCGTTTTCAAAGTCGCTGAACTGCCTGACCATGTTTTTATTTTGGGCAAACAGCCGGTCGAAAAGGGTGGCATCAAAAATGAACCATTGGTTGATGTTGGTGGCAATCAGGTATTTTATTTCAATGTTTTTTAGTGTTATCCGTTCCCTTAGATAATACAGCACCAGTTCCTGAAATGCCTTCACATTGATTTTAGCAAGCATCTGATCGTGTGCGTCCCCGGAGGCAGGCACATGGAGCATTTCTGCTTGATTGGTAGGCTTTTTTGCTTCCACAATCACACCCACCGTGCTGGCAGCCTTTTCGCCGTTATGGATTACCAGGTCGTTGCGGCCTTTGGTATTTATAAAATGGTCGGGATCGTACCCTTTTTTCTTGAGGAAGTCGATGACCAGATTCTTATGAAATTCCTCCGATTCATGATCATTGATGCGGTCGAGCAGCTGGATTAAGTTGGCCTTGAAACGCTCTATATCAGTCCTGTTTGATTTTACTTTCAGAAAAGCCTTATTCAATGCCTTTCTGGGTTTCAAGATTCGTATTTGCTCACTCATTACATGGGGGTTAATTTCACCAACAAATATACAATTACTTTTTGTCTGTACGGGATTACAACTGTCTGGACAGGATTACGGGATTAAATGATAGACAGGATTATATTCATGTATAACTATTTTCCGAATCCAACACATCATCCTGTCCCCCCTGCTAATCATATTCAACAACTATAATTTTTTCCTACTAATCAACAGACAATCACCAGATAGAGGTAAAACCCCTCCCAACAACCCTATATCCTGCTCCATGCCATGAGCAAATCAGCGTATACCCCTCTGGCAGTGACGGCTGCTCCTGCTCCCTGTATAAAGATTGGGTTATTACAGTAACCTTTGGTGTTGATCTCAACTATGGAGTCGGAACCACTGACATTTACCAAAGCCGAATGTTTTAAAACTTTAAAAAGTTCCGCCTTTTATATAAAAATTGCTACGCACAAGTAATGAATCATTTCAGGTTTTTAAATGTTTACAGGCTAATAATTACCACAAACCAAGGAAAAACAACGGGTTATAACTTAAATCTTAATACCTTTGCATGCTTCAATTAAAATTCAAACCTTATGCGAAAATATTATTATTTACTTACCATTATCATGATGATGACATTGAGTTCATGCGACCAAAACGAGAAAAAAGATCAGTCTTCAGGGGAAAATCCACTACTCGAAACGTTTAACACCCCATACGGAGTTCCGCCGTTCGACAGCATCGAAACTGGTGATTATCTTCCGGCTTTTACAACCGCCATGGAAGAACACAATGATGAAATTGATCATATTATCAACCAGACCGAAAGCGCAACCTTCGACAATACCCTGGCCCGGTTGGCTTACAGCGGGGAATTGCTTCGCCGTGTATCCTCCGTTTTCTCTGGTCAGATGAGTGCCAATACCAATGTTGAAATTCAAAAGATTGCGGAAGAAATTTCTCCCTTGCTATCGGAACATGCCGACAACATCAGCCTGAACCCAAAACTTTTCGCCAGGGTAAAAGCCGTTTACGACAACCGTGAACAGGATCCGCTTACCAGCGAACAAGCCTATTTGCTTGAAAATGTATACATGGATTTTATCCGCAGCGGAGCCAACCTGGATGCTGAAAAACAGGCAGAATTAAGGGAAATCAACAAAAAATTATCGATGATGGCCTTGAAATTTGAACAACATGTACTGGACGAAAACAATGCTTTTCAGTTGGTGATCGACAATAAAGATGATCTGGCAGGATTGCCCGAATCGGTGATCAGCATGGCATCCCAAACTGCGGATGAAGCCGGTATGACAGGGAAATGGGTGTTTACAGTTCAAAAACCGAGTATGGTTCCTTTTCTGCAATACGCCCAAAACCGCGCGTTGCGTGAAAAACTTTATAAAGGCTACTTAACACGTGGTAATAACAACAACGAACTCGACAATAAAAAACTGTTCTCGGATATTATCAACCTGCGCATTCAAAAAGCCCACCTGTTGGGTTATCCAAACTATGCTGCCTATGTGCTGGAAGAAAGAATGGCCAAGAATCCTGAAAATGTGATGACCTTATTGAATCAGGTGTGGGAGGCTACCCTGCCGGTGGCACAGCGCGAAGCCATGCAGATGCAACAAATCATCGATGATGAAGGCGGGAATTTTAAACTCGAAAGCTGGGATTGGTGGTACTATGCCGAGAAATTGCGTAAGCAGAACTATAACCTGGACGACAGCGAGTTGCGCCCTTACTTTAAACTCGAAAATGTTCGCGATGGTGCATTTATGGTGATCAACAAACTTTACGGAATCACCTTTAAACCCATTTCAAACATTCCGCTTCCGCATCCCGATGCACAGGCTTACGAAGTCGATGATCAGGATGGCAGTGACCTTGGAGTCATGTACATGGACTTTTTCCCACGCGAAAGCAAACAAGGAGGTGCCTGGCAAGGTGAATACCGTGTGCATCAGGTATTGCCTGATGGTGAAGAGATACATCCTGTAGTTACCGTGGTTTATAATTTTACACGCCCTTCGGCAAGCTTGCCTTCGTTGATTAATTTCGATGAAGTTGAAACCCTGTTTCATGAGTTGGGACATGCCCTGGATGGCCTTTTCGCGAAAAACACCTATCCTGTAACCTTTATCCCTACCGATTTTGTTGAATTGCCATCACAAATTCTGGAACATTGGGCTACCGAGCGCGAAGTGCTGAAAATGTACGCGGTACATTATGAAACAGGAGCATCCATTCCAGATGAATTGATTGATAAAATCAACAACAGCAGATATTTCAACACCGGATTCAACAACATGGAATTTCTGGCCGCTTCGTTGCTCGATATTTCATATCATGTGCTTTTGGATACGGGAGCAATTGATATTAACCAATTTGAGATGAATTACTTTAATCAACTTGGTCTGTTGGAGGAAATAGAGCCTCGCTATCACAGCACCTATTTTACCCACATCGTGGGAGGTTACGAAGCCGGATACTATAGCTATTTGTGGTCGGCTGTACTGGATAATGATGCTTACGAAGCTTTCCGCGAAAACGGGATATTCGACAAAGCTACCGCCACCAGTTTCAGGAAGAACATCCTGGAAAAAAGCGGTACTTCTGATCACGAGCAACTGTATCGCGACTTCCGGGGAAAAAATCCATCGGTAGAGCCATTGCTTAAAAACAGGGGGCTTAAATAAACCCGATTCAATAAAATAATTACCTCATCATCTGTATATTATGGATGGTGAGGTTTTTTTGTGCGTGTGTATTTTACACCACGAGGCACAGGGGAACACAGAGAAAGTGAAGATGTTTAGTTATTCTTTTGCAAAGTGAATGCCGTAGGCATGGCCGATCCTGTAACCCGGGATTTTAATCCCGGGTCATTGCATAAAACAGAAGGTTTTTGTTGCAGTAGGCTAAAGCCAGACTGCAATGGATTGATTCTATTCAGTTTTATTCATCTAGCATGAACATGTTAAAAGTACATCCATTGCAGCCGGATTTATCCGACTGCAAGTCAATCAGATACATTCCTTAATTTCCAGGCATTTATTACTAATGAGGTACCCGAATCCCGATCGCAATCGGGATAGGCATGGCCGATCCTGTAACCCGGGATTTCAATCCCGGGTGCCTCAGATACATTGCTTAAACAGAAGGGGGGTTGCAGTCGGCTAAAGCCAGACTGCAATGGATTGATTCTATTCACTTTTATTCATTTACAATGAACATGTTAAAAGGACATCCATTGCAGCCGGATTTATCCGACTGCAAGTCGATCAGATACATTCCCTAATTTCCA
>PCUL01000433.1 GCA_002771745.1 Bacteroidetes bacterium CG18_big_fil_WC_8_21_14_2_50_41_14 | reverse complement strand
AGTTTTTGCGGCATGTTTTCTATTTTAAAAGAATGCAAAATTAACAAGAAAAATGGTGCTAATTGAGTATAAACAAAAAGGGGTTCTTAATTGGTTTCGGCAGGTGGGTACATTTCAATTGTCATATCGTCAAAATAAATGCTTTTCTTGCCTCGGTTCCAAACATAAACAATCAGGTTGTCATTTTTTGAGCGAACTTCCGGTGTTAGATAATCCATGGTGATTTTGTTCCATTGATTCAGTATTAACTGTTCAGCAATTTCAGGTTTGTTCAGGTCAATTCCCCTGTATTTGTAGTTATCGCCTTTGTGTTGAAACGATACAATGAGTGAGGTGGAGGTTTCGTTTAGTGGATAAACAGGATATACCCAAACGGAAATCCTGAACCATGCGTATTCTTCACAATTGATGTCCTTATATTTTATTTTAAAGGCGGGTGAAAATTGAATGGAGCTGTCCATTACAAGAGAATAAGACCCCTGATGTGCATATAATTTTGAATAATGTGGATCAGTGATGGAACTGTCTTTTTCGAAATCGAAAATTTTCAAAACTTCATGTTCAAACGATTGATTATCAGGTACTTTTTCATTTAGGTTTGATCTATCAACTAAAAGTAGACTATCATATGCCTTATTATGCACCATTTTGCCAAACGTATTAAAATAATATGGCATTGTCATTCTATCCAGACTAAGAATTCCTTTGCTGAATTGCCATACCTGAAATTGGTTTAAAATCACAAAAAATAAAATGATAAGTGACATCACTATTTTCATTATTGCTGATTTCTTCGACAAACTGGTAAGAAAATAGCCAAATGGAATGGCCAGAACTGCGTATGATTGTATTAAAGCACGTTGCCCCATACTTTGTGCATACCACCAACACGACCAGCTTGAGACAATGTAAAGATTGACAATAAAAAAGATGAAAATGGAAAAAAATTTGTTTCTGTTTTCTTTATACAAATGGATAAATCCCCATAAGGCAAAAATCATCATCGGAGTATAAATCAGCCATCCTTTTCTGAAACTAAACAAGGTTTTCAGGGTATAGGGCCAAAGAAATTCAAACCCTTCACCCGGATTTTGATAGCTGTAATAAATAAAATGACCACTAAAGATTTTCCAATAAATCACCTGTAGTGAACCTATCAATAAAAGGATGACCATAAAGTGCCACATCTGTGATTTAAAGGATTTAATAAGGTTGATTTTTTTAATCAGTGTTTCCTTATTCGTAATATTCCATAAAAGTGGGATTAGAATGGAGATAATTTCTGTTGGTCTGGCCAACGTTGCCAGGCCTA
>PCUL01000053.1 GCA_002771745.1 Bacteroidetes bacterium CG18_big_fil_WC_8_21_14_2_50_41_14 | reverse complement strand
TCGGCTTGCCAAACAGGGGAATCCGTTGGCTTTTAAATTTTCACAGCCCCGAATCGCGGGTCTGGATTATAGTTTCAGTGGCCTTAAAACTGCTTTTTTGTATTTTCTTCGCGACAGCCTGAGAAATGATACCGCTTTTATTGAGGTAAACAAAGTGGATTTGGCGGCTTCCATTCAATATACCATCATTGAGATTTTATTGAAGAAACTCAAGCTGGCCGCTGAGCAAACAGGAATTAAAGAAATTGCCATCGCCGGAGGCGTGAGTGCCAATTCAGGTTTACGACAGGCGATGTTGAACCTTGCTGAAACTGAAGGTTGGGAATTGCACATTCCGGCCATGCGTTACACCACCGATAATGCAGCCATGATCGCTGTAGCCGGTTATTTTAAATTCCTGGAAGGCGATTTCGCCGCACAGAACCTCGTTCCTTACGCGCGAAGCAAATTCTAAGCCCGATATCAACTGGTAGTTCGTGCGGGGTTCTGACTTTTAATCACCATTCATTATTCATCCAACGAAATAAACCGATCTTCTCCAGCCAAAAAGAAAGTCTGACTAAAGGGATCATAACGCCAATACCGGTCGGTGCGGTCCTCAGGAGGTAGCACCCTGTCTAACTCGGTATTTAACAGATAATCAAACGTGTAACCGGCGTAAACTCTGCCCAGGTCATAAGCAAACTGATACAACATTTCGGTACTCATGGTTTCGAGGTTATACATGTAACGCACCTGGTCAGAAAAAACATCATAGTCGAAGGTGCTTTCTACCTGATCAACCAGCATATCCGTCGCAAAATAAATGGATGATTTGTGATTGCCTGGAGTTATGTCGAACCATGAGTTGACAAAAACCGCGTTTAACTGATGATCGTGAAAATAGTTTTGCCCGTAAATTTGTGCCTCATCACGAAAAGGGTACAACGTTTCCTCCAGTTCTATCTGGGCAACCGACACCTGGATGATGTTTGAATCCTTCGTGGGTACCTTATCCAAAGTTGACGCATCATACACATTAAACCCAAACCTGGCAAGTTCATTTTTATACCCCAGCATGTAATTGTCAACAAAACGGGAATCGTTCAGGTCCTTTAGAAACAGGCTGTTTTCGAGAAGTACTTCAGCTTCCCGCGCTTTGTCCACCGGACCCAGTGAATCGAGCAGATACAACTTTTGGTTGATTTTAAACAATTGATCCGGTTGTAGGACGATCAGACG
>PCUL01000325.1:34215-47382 GCA_002771745.1 Bacteroidetes bacterium CG18_big_fil_WC_8_21_14_2_50_41_14 | reverse complement strand
AAGATTTAATGTGAAAAAATAGAGAAATCGTTGTTATGTCACAATCACTTTCTAAGCTATACGTCCATATTGTTTTTCATATAAAAATAAATGCTGTTGAAATACGGGATGCAGAGAAACAACGGCTATATGCATACATGGGTTCCGTTATAAAATCAAATGAATCCATTCCCATTTTGATAAACGGTACAGGTGACCATGTTCATATTTTGTGTGTTATGTCAAAAAATATCGCTCTGTCGAAACTTGTAGAAGAGATCAAGCGGCACAGTAGCCGATGGATTAAGACGATGGATGAGTATTATGCTTCCTTTGCCTGGCAGGGAGGTTATGGAGGATTTTCGGTTAGCCCTTCAGTTCATGACAGAACGAAACGATACATTGAAAATCAGGAGGAGCATCATAGGAAAAAGACTTTTAAAGAGGAATATCAATTGTTTTTGGATGAATATGGAATTGATTATGATGATAAATATGTATGGAATGATTGAATTGCCCTTTCAGGGCGAGGGTTATCGTATCACATTTTGCCCGGGACGATGCCCCGGGTTGAAATTACCGCTACCTTTCAGGCAGCCATTGAGAAATGAGAATGAATCAGGCGAAACAATTTCAACTGAAAATCTGAAAATGATCAACCACTTGAATATTAAGATGAATAAGTTTAAAACACCAAGTAATCTGAAGCCTGAAAGGCTGAGTCAATTCAACTCAAGGGCAACGCCCTGGGTTAGAAAACCAAAACCAATAACCCGGGCTGAAAGCCCAGGTGAAAAACCCACATATGTATAAATCCAATATTATAATAATATGATAAGAGAGATTATTAACTTTTTAAACGATCTGGAACAAGACTACCCCGAAGTCTTCGACCTTAATAAAACGCCTTCGCCAGGCCTGCACCTTTGGGTTGAACTAGATGATGAAGGGAACTGGAAAAACAATCCGCCCATTGAAGGGGTAGATTATGTGGTATATGATGGCAAGGAAACTCTTTCATTCAAACACTACGAAGCAATTCGATATGAAGAGTTAGGTCTGCGAGTTGGAACAACCATGAATAAAACTCTGGATAAAAAAAAACAAATATTTTCTTGTTCTCCGTTTGTTGTAAATTTTAAGATTAAGTCGTATTCCAATGACAAAATAGAGGGAACCAAAGAAGAAAAAATCACCAGCTTGTTAAAATTTTACTTTGAAAACGCCATTTCTATTTGTATTAATAAAAATGATACAGTACTCATCGAGCAGGCTACGGCTTTTAAGAATGTTATTGCTCAGGTATTGAAAGCCATCAATCTATTAACAGTTACCGTAATAGAAAAGGACAATTCGGTTATTAATAAGCCGTTAATTGAAACATTCAAAGATGATTCTTACATCAATATCTACAATAAAGATATATGCCTTGACGAGTATAGAACATGTCATGAAAACTATTTAAGAGAAAAACTGTTCAACATTAATGATTATAACTCTGACAAGGAAATTAATGAAACTACTTGGGGCATAAGTGATTTCATCAATGGAACTGGTGCAAAATTTACAAAGAAGACATTTTTACAACATAAGACAGGAGGCTTTTTCAAGGGTGTTGCAAGCAGGATTCAAGCAAAGGATACTATCGCTCTCAATAAATTTGAAATACTACTCAATAATCAAGTTCTTCCCAATCCCCTTCCCATTTTCGTCGACAAAAACGAGTTCAAGAACAACTCAGAGATTGTCAGTATCTTTAATAATGAAGGAGAGCGGAAATTTTCTTATCCACAATTGCTCAAAACGATTTATGAAATAGATGAACAACGAATTTTAAGCAATTACTACCTACTCAATATTAGTAGAGGGGTAGTTAACGATTTCGATTTTGTTTCCAATTTTCAATACAAATTGAACAACTTTACGATTGAAAACTATTTTCAATTAAAACGAAAAGGGGAAATGTTACAATCGTTAAAACTGCACACAATATTCGGTTTTGAAAACATTGTGGTGACCAAGATTTTCAATAATGGCTTAGTTCGTGAAAAGGGAGAACAATTCACCTATAATTATTTCAACGATATTGACCCCAACTACATTAGCGGTGGAGATGAAATTGCCAATCTAATTCTACGATTCCGGAAAGCTTTCTACGATTACATCTATAAAAGCCGCAAGCAGGCCGTCACCTCAACCATGTTTGATGAAATTATGCTGACATCAATTGTCTGCGATTTGAAACATGATGAATTCAAAGACAATTATCACACCAAAGAAACTTCGATAAAAGAAAAGCTAAACATCTGGTTTAGTCTTTATAACAATTTCAGTAATCACCCAAATAACAGAGAAAATATGATGAATACATTTAAAACACTTTTAGAAAAAACGGAGCAGGTTGCCAATGACGACAACATTCTTCTTGATGAAAACAATGTTGGTGAATTCCTTTTTGCTGCCGGACAGGTTATTTATTTCTTGTTAAGCAAAAGCAAAACAAGTAATCCTTCTCATGCATTGTTGGAACCCTTCCTTCAAAAAAGCAACACTCCACAGTTACAAAACGCTATTGCCAACGCGGTGAATGCTTATAAACATGAAATTAGTTTTTACAAAGACCGTTTTGAGAGGTTGGCTTCGCAAGTATTGGCATTTAACACTAGCGAAAACCTGAAAAACAATCAGCGTTACCTGTTGGCAGGCTATTTTGCTCCATCAGTAATTTACAAGTCAACGAAAGAAAAAGAAGAACAAAAACAAATTATAAATAACTAAAAACAAAAACCATGGATTTTAATAACAGAGTATTTGGATGTGCTATAGTGAAAGCCATCAATTCAAATTACAATGCCGATTTTTCGGGACAACCGCGCACTTTACCCGATGGAACTGTTTATGCAACAGATAAAGCTTTTAAGTACACCGTGAAGAACTTTTTTAAAGCTGCTTATCCTAATGAGACAATTTTCTATTTCAAATCTTTGAATGCAAACATGAACCCGATTTCATTAGATGAAACATATATAAAGCATTTTGGAGATTATCCTACGGACAAAAAGACGATAAAACACACTGTTGCAGGTAAACTTTTAAGTTGTCTTGATATTCGTTTGTTTGGGGCAACCTTTGCTGGAAAAAACATTAACATTTCAATTCACGGACCATTACAAATAAATCATGGTGTTAATATTTGGCACGAAAACAATATTTTTTCAGAACAAATTACTTCTCCATTTAGCAATAAATCAAATGATCCTGAGGCAGAACGGGGAATGACAACAATTGGCCGTCAATCAAAATTGCAGGAAGGTCATTATTTGCATCATTTTTCAGTTAACCCTGCCAATCTTTCAGAAATCAAAGTACTTGCCGGCGAGGCTGCAAGCGGAATCTCAACCAATGATGTTGTAAAACTTAAAGTGGCTATGCGCCAGGGAGCTACCTTTTATGACTCAGCAGCAAAAGCAGGTACTGATAATGAAATTTTATTTTGGGTACAATTAAACGAGAATTCCAAATTGATTCTTCCGGCATTTACCGATTTAGTTAGGACGCTACCAGAGAAACGAGATGGGAAAACGATTTTTGATTTTGAAAGGGTAAACCAGCTGTTATCAGGGTATGATTCCGAGATTGAAACAATGGAACTATTTATTAACGAACACTCGGCAATAGCCATTAATCTACCGGGTGGATGCAATACTTATCCTTTGTTTGGAAATAATAGAGAAGAATCATGAAGAAAGTAATCTCATTCGATCTGTATGCCGATATGGGGTTTCTGAAAAAGCCGGATATAAACGAGAAAATATATCTCACCTACAACATGCTCCACAAACCCTGTGTATTAGGGGTTTTGGGGGCTATTGTAGGATTAAAGGGCTTTACTAAAAACAATGAATTTCCAGAATATTATAAAAAATTAAAGGACATTCCAATAGGAATTAAACCAATTGGGAAAGGTTGTGAACATGGGAATTTTGCAAAAAATGTTACGACATATACCAATACGATTGGTTTTGCAAATGCCGATGGTAACCTCATTGTATCAGAACAAACCCTTATTAATCCGGCCTACCGCATCTTTCTATTACTTGATTTGGAAAAGGAAGATGAACAGACACTTTATAATCGTATCCGACAACAGGAAGCAGCTTATATCCCATACCTTGGTAAAAACGATTATTCGGCATGGTGGTACAAGGAAGATATGAAGGAATACAACTTTCGTAAATTTGAAGGAGGTGTTGAGTTTAAAATAGATACCATTTTCATAAAAGAAACTCCTGTAGTCAATAATATTGTAGAATACCAATCTCGTTTTCGAAATAACCTATCATTTCTAAATGGGAGTTTTATGTATTTCGAGAAACTTCCTATTCGTTATAACGAAAAATTGTATCAATACGATTATTCAGATTTTGCATATACGGATTGGCTCCTTAGTAAAGATTCATTTATAGAAAATCTTTATGAAGTAGACAACTTATTTATTCAGTTAAACTAATACTAATCCTGACAGGTTTTCCGAGATTTGTCAGGATTTATACATATTCGATGAAATCAATTAACGACCAAATCAGACATGCCAATAAGTATTGGGCTCATCTACCCAATAAAGAAACTGACCAAAATAAAGAAACTCTTGAGGAACATAGTAGCTTAGTATATAATTATACTCAAATTTTAATTAAAGAATTGGGATTGAAGTTAATTATTCAAAAGCTTTTATCAGATTCTTTCAACCTTAATTGGTCTGACAGCACCACCCCAATGTTATATGATTTGTTTTTGGAATCAATCTATTTCCATGATCTGGGGAAAATCAACCCAAACTTTCAGGCATTAAAAATGAAAAATTTAGATATCAAAAAAGAAAATATGATATTTGGATCTGACCATTCTTTGCCCGGATATATTCTTTTCATTCATTACAAGTTAACGGAAGCCTCCACCATCCAAAATGAAAATGAGTTTGAAACCTTTATGGTATTTATATTTCTTTTAGGTTTTCAAATTGCCAAACATCATTCTCCTTATTTAGATGATGTGACATCGTATCTACAATACAAATTTGACCGTTCAGATACAGAAGTTGCTCTTTATTTTGAAGATGTAGACAAATTGCTGGAACAAACACATATTAAAGAACATCCCGAACTAAAATTAAAAAATCTTGGAAATATTAGTGATGTGGTCAAAGGGATTCTTAAAAGTAATTTCCAAAACCCTTTTCCCCTATTTGCGCTTTTAAAACTTCACTATTCATTATTGACGGCTTCCGATTACCTGGCAACAACGCATTACATGAATCACTGGGATTCTGAACTTGCTGATTTTGGGCTAATTGACGATGAGTTGAGAAATCGTATCATTCAGAATGTAAGGTCAACTAAATCTTATAATAAAGAAGTTTTTGACAATCTGAATGGCTTCGAATTTACTTTTCCTATAAAAACAAGCAACGAAAATCTGAATCGTTTACGTCAGGAATTATCTGTAGAAATCATTCAGAACATTCGAAAAAACAAGGATAAAAGAGTATTTTATATCGAAGCACCAACCGGTGGAGGAAAAACCAACCTTTCGATGTTGGCTGCAGCAGAACTTTTTGACGCTAATCACGAAATTAGCAATTTGTATTACGTGTTTCCATTTACTACTCTTATTACTCAGACATATAAAGCGGTAAAAGAAACGATGGGCTTAGGGGAGAATGAAATTATTCAACTTCATTCAAAAGAAGGATTTAAGGAAAAAGATGACCAATATGGGCAAGAAAAGAAAAACTACATTGATTACTTATTTTTGAATTATCCGGTGGCATTAATGTCACATGTGAAATTTTTCAATATTCTAAAAACGAATGGGAAGGAAGATAATTATTTGTTGCATCGTTTGGCCAATTCAATTGTAATCGTGGATGAGTTACAATCGTATCCACCCAACTTATGGGATAAGCTAATTTTCTTTATTCAAAATTATGCCCAATACTTCAACATCCGTTTCATACTGATGTCGGCCACTTTACCCAAATTGGACAAACTTTCGAATGTTGCTACAAACATATGTTATTTGACTAATCACCGAAAACAATTTTTTCAAAATCCAAACTTTTGTAATCGGGTTACGTTTGACTTTTCATTGTTAGAATGGCGTATGCCTGAAAAGAACGACAAGGAAAAATATTTACTAAGGCTTGCTGAAGTTGTGGTCAAAAAATCAAAAGAATATGCTAATTCAAGTGAAAAATATCCTAACAGTGTATTCTCCATTATTGAGTTTATTTATAAGCAAACGGCAACCGATTTTTATTCAATTGTAAAGGAACTTGCCAACGGATTCTTTGATCAAATATTTGTTCTGTCAGGAACTATTTTAGAACCTCGAAGAAAGGAAATTATTCATTTTCTGAAAGATGAAAAAAACAGAGCCAAAAAGATTATTCTGATTACAACTCAAGTGGTAGAGGCTGGAGTAGATATTGATATGGATTTGGGATTTAAAGACAAATCATTAGTAGATAGTGATGAACAATTGGCTGGACGGATTAATCGTAATGCAAATAAACCAGCTTGCAAATTATACCTTTTCAACTGCGATAATGCCGAAGTGCTTTACAAAGGTGATAAACGTTTCCAGCTAATGGAGCATGAATTGTCGGGTTTGGAACAAGAAATTCTGCAATCAAAGGATTTCGATTTGATGTACGATCAGGTAATGAAAAAAATAGATCAGCAAAATGACCGTACTTATCAACTAGGATTTTCCGACTTTAAAGAATATTTAAAAAATCTAAACTTTCCTGAAGTGAACAGCAATTTTAAAATTATAAATCAGCAAAGCACTTCGATTTTTGTGCCCATGAAATTGCCCATATCTGTAGAGGGGACTTGCCTTGAGGAACGAAATTTCTCAAAACAAGAAGTCCTGTTCCTGGAAAAATATCAAGTTATGGCAGCAGAAGATCAGGAAGTTTCCGGAGAAGCGGTATTCGATCTTTACGAGCGATTAGTTCGTCAAAAAGGGGATGATTTTGTGGTAGTTAAAACAGAATTAAAAAAACTTCAAGGCATAATGAGTCAATTCATTTTTTCGCTAATGACCCGTTCAAAAAGCATGGAGAAACTTGTTTTGGGCACTCATGGCGAGGAACGTATAGGAATTTACTACCTCAGTCATTGGAAGGAGGATGAGATTTATGATTATGAATTTGGTTTGTCTGAAAAAGGCAATTCAGCAATAATTCTTTAGATTATCATGCAAATTACAGGAACACATATCCACTATTATCTTCATTGTCATCGGCAATTGTGGCTCTTTGCCAATTCCATCCAAATGGAACACACCAATGAAGCGGTGAGTGAAGGGAAACTCATTCACGAAACAACGTACATGCAACGCCCTTCCAGATATGAAGAAATCCAGGTGGATGGCATCAGCATTGATTTTTACGACACCAAAAACAAGGTCATCCACGAGATCAAGAAATCGGCAAAATTGCACGAGGCGCATATCTGGCAGGTGAAATACTATATTTATGTACTTGAGAAAAATGGCATCGAAGGTGCAACCGGACTGCTTGAATATCCGAAAGAACACAGAACCGAGAAAGTAGATCTGAGCGATGCTGATCGGGTGCAATTGATCGAAATGAGCCGGAACATTGAAAATATTGTCATCCAGGAAGAGGTGCCGGCACTTCTTAACAATTCCAGGTGCAAAAGTTGTTCTTACTTCGATTTTTGTTACATCAATGAAGATGAAAACGCATGAAAAAATCCTACTACTTGTTTAATCCCGGTCGCCTGTCGCGCAACGACAACACCTTGAAATTCACACCGACGGACGATAACGGCGTGGAACAAAAGCCACGTTATCTGCCCGTAGAACAGGTAGACCAGCTATTTATTTTCGGATCGGTGGATGCCAACTCGGCCATGTATAACTTTTTGGGCAAGAACGAAATCGCAGTTCATTTCTTCGACTATTACGAAAACTATACAGGCTCCTTTTTGTCGAAAGAATTTCTGCTTGCCGGCAGGATGCTGATCAAGCAAACCGAACATTTTAGTAACAAGAAGAAACGTGTGGTCATTGCACAGCAATTTATCGAAGGAGCTGCATGGAACATGGTCAAGAACCTGAAATATTATCACAACCGTGGAAAGTCCATGGACGAGCACATCCAGAAAATGGAGCTATTCAGCAAAAGCATTTCGGGCACCACCCGGGTGGATGAACTGATGGGCATCGAGGGAAATATCCGTCAGGTATACTACAAAGCCTTTAACGACATCCTCAACGATTTTGGCATGGAAGACCGCAACCGGCAACCACCTACCGATCCGTTAAATGCCCTGATTTCGTTTGGCAACATGATGTGCTATGCGCAGGTATTGAGGTCGATTCACCAAACACAGCTCAACCCGACCATCAGTTTCCTGCATACCCCGGGCGAACGCCGGTTTTCGCTTGCGCTGGATTTGGCAGAAATATTTAAGCCCATATTGGTCGACCGGGTAATCTTTAAGGTGTTGAACAAAAAGATTATCCAGGAAAACGATTTTGATCAGAAGTTAAACCGCATTCTTTTAAAAGACAAGGCGCGCATGAAATTTGTTGAAGCCTTTGAAAGCAGGCTCACCGAAACCATCATGCACCGGAGTTTAAACAAATCGGTCAGTTACAAACACCTGATCAAACTGGAAGCGTATAAGCTACAAAAGCACCTGCTGGGAATGGAAGAATATAAACCGTTAAAGATATGGTGGTGAAGGGGGAAGTTTCCTGCCTGCCATGCCTCCGTCAAGAAATCCGGCAGGCAGGAAAGTGAACTAAAGTTAAAAGTGAACTAAAGTTGGGAGTGGATCATACAACAAATCACCTGTTAAGTCACTATAAATTCATAACTTGAGGCACTTTTAACTTAAAACTTTAGTTCACTTTTAACTTTTAAAAACAAAATGATATGTATATAATTCTTGTATATGATATTGGAGAAAAGCGGGTTGGCAAGATGCTTAAACTCTGCAGACGGTATGTTAACTGGATTCAGAATTCGGTTTTTGAGGGAGAGATCACCGAAGTACAATTAAAGGAACTCAGTTTTCAGGCGCGTAAGATCATGGATGAAGAAACCGACAGCCTGATAATATTCAAGACCAGGCAGGAGAAATGGCTTGACAAAGAGGTAATTGGCTCAGAGCGAAGCCCGTTGGACAACATTTTATAGTTGTCGAAGTCGTTAGAAGGCTAAAGAATTTGATTTGAAAAGCAAACAAGTTACGGGCATAGTTCATTGACATCTTGATTTTCAAAACAATAATAAAGTTGTCGAACCACCGGTAAAAGTTTAGGATCGCAGTCCGACACAGGAAAGATCAAAAAAGGGGGTTAACAGGTATTTTAAAGTTGTAGAAATCAATGAAATGTTTTATTTTTGTTGGCGGCTCTCAATCGAACCAAAGCGGAATTGAAACATGAATGCTTGGGATGGTATTAGGTTTGTAACTGGTACTCTCAATCGAACCAAAGCGGAATTGAAACTAAACAGTCTCGGTCTTGACGGATAAAAGCTGTTCTCTCTCAATCGAACCAAAGCGGAATTGAAACATATTTAAGCCCGAGTGATCAGCCTTTCCCTGGGTCCTCTCAATCGAACCAAAGCGGAATTGAAACTTAGTTTATGGTGCGGTGAATGCGATCAAGTCGATGCTCTCAATCGAACCAAAGCGGAATTGAAACTTTAGAGTGCGGTTTAATTCCAACTCCTTTTTAATTCTCTCAATCGAACCAAAGCGGAATTGAAACACCATAATAACAATTGTTATATTTTTTACAAACTGTCTCTCAATCGAACCAAAGCGGAATTGAAACAATAATGAGTCCCTTGTTAGGATAATTAGGCAGCCGCTCTCAATCGAACCAAAGCGGAATTGAAACTTCAAATATACGCAGATCATACGAGAAAAGAGCCGTCTCTCAATCGAACCAAAGCGGAATTGAAACGCAGTCGGGAAAGATTATAAAGGAAATACCCAAGCCTCTCAATCGAACCAAAGCGGAATTGAAACCGGGATAATTTACTGGACTGACCAGAGTACAAGGACACTCTCAATCGAACCAAAGCGGAATTGAAACACGGATAAAAGATTTTGTTGAGGGGAAGGAATACCTCTCTCAATCGAACCAAAGCGGAATTGAAACAACAATGAATCCACGTCCTCGGTGTGTGTCCCGGGCTCTCAATCGAACCAAAGCGGAATTGAAACATGGTAGTACATGCCAATAACGCTGCCTCTTGTTTTCTCTCAATCGAACCAAAGCGGAATTGAAACGATAACGGGCTTTGGCTTTTGGGGTCATGGTTTATACTCTCAATCGAACCAAAGCGGAATTGAAACTAGAATCCAACACGTGCTGCAACTGTCTATTAGTAGCTCTCAATCGAACCAAAGCGGAATTGAAACTTAATAGAATTTAATGAATCATAAATCAAACCAGACTCTCAATCGAACCAAAGCGGAATTGAAACACTTTACCTGCAACGGGTACTGTTAATAATGCACCTCTCTCAATCGAACCAAAGCGGAATTGAAACATATGTAGCGGAAGGGAACTTTATGATTCAAGTTGTCTCTCAATCGAACCAAAGCGGAATTGAAACAATCTTATGGGATACCAAAAGCGCAACTAATTATCGCTCTCAATCGAACCAAAGCGGAATTGAAACATGGACAGGGGGGACTAATGGAGGGACTGTAATTGCCTCTCAATCGAACCAAAGCGGAATTGAAACTTTTTCCTTTGTAGTTCAGCGATTTTATAAACCTTTCTCTCAATCGAACCAAAGCGGAATTGAAACTGCCGAAATTAGTAGCCACACAAGAACCAAAATTACTCTCAATCGAACCAAAGCGGAATTGAAACTGATGAGTTTCCTTTGACGGTGAAGGAAATATACACCTCTCAATCGAACCAAAGCGGAATTGAAACATGTTGTTTCAGTAGCAGGCAAAATGATCACCGTAACTCTCAATCGAACCAAAGCGGAATTGAAACCGTCATAACAGATGTGGATTCGTTCATAAAACTATACTCTCAATCGAACCAAAGCGGAATTGAAACAGCAGTACTGGGATACGCTTCACGTTTACACGGGAGCTCTCAATCGAACCAAAGCGGAATTGAAACCTGATACCGATGTTTATATAGGAGAAGGTGGTAGTGCTCTCAATCGAACCAAAGCGGAATTGAAACACAAAACGGGGAAACCTTTTATGTTTAAAAAGGACGCTCTCAATCGAACCAAAGCGGAATTGAAACAGTGTAACATGTAACATATATCTCCTTATATTTTTTCTCTCAATCGAACCAAAGCGGAATTGAAACAATTTACCATATAGCTGTTCAAAATTGCCTTTACTCCTCTCAATCGAACCAAAGCGGAATTGAAACTCTTAATAAGTATATGAAACGGTAATGCGATCGTACTCTCAATCGAACCAAAGCGGAATTGAAACTAAATCGTTTCGGTCTTGACGGATAAAAGCTGTTCTCTCTCAATCGAACCAAAGCGGAATTGAAACATTCAAGGATTAACGGTTTTATCCAGAAATTTACTTCTCTCAATCGAACCAAAGCGGAATTGAAACATGAATAACAACCTTGATTTATGTTACAAATTTCAACTCTCAATCGAACCAAAGCGGAATTGAAACACTTGAATAAAGGCGATTTGCTGAATATGTTTGATCCTCTCAATCGAACCAAAGCGGAATTGAAACACAGAAAGAGCAGACCTAATGCTCAACTATTTCAAACTCTCAATCGAACCAAAGCGGAATTGAAACTATGTTTCAGCCTCCAAAGGATAATATCTAACTATTCTCTCAATCGAACCAAAGCGGAATTGAAACATAGCATATTCAATTTGTTCAGAAAAACCACAAGCACTCTCAATCGAACCAAAGCGGAATTGAAACATTTAACAAGTCCATAAGGGTTAGCTTTTATCGCCTCTCTCAATCGAACCAAAGCGGAATTGAAACTTGTTTTAAAATTAGTTGATCGTATTTGTAAGTGTTCTCTCAATCGAACCAAAGCGGAATTGAAACATAAAAGGCATGGAGTATTTATCGCCCCCGGTGTCCTCTCAATCGAACCAAAGCGGAATTGAAACAAATAAAACTTAGCATCCCAGCCAACTTCTTTGACTCTCTCAATCGAACCAAAGCGGAATTGAAACTCATTATATAAGTTTATTAAGTTTGTACTATTTTGACTCTCAATCGAACCAAAGCGGAATTGAAACATGAAAAAATACATTTTAATTTTCGCTTTGATTCTGCTCTCAATCGAACCAAAGCGGAATTGAAACTTAATAGAATTTAATGAATCATAAATCAAACCCGACTCTCAATCGAACCAAAGCGGAATTGAAACACCGGATCAAATACCGGGGATCAGATTTTAACCGTGACTCTCAATCGAACCAAAGCGGAATTGAAACTGGATAAATGGAATTGTCCCTTTATAGATTATTCCACTCTCAATCGAACCAAAGCGGAATTGAAACAGCAACCATTTCGCTTGTTGATCCAAATTGGCCTCCTCTCAATCGAACCAAAGCGGAATTGAAACGTCATGTAATTGCCTCCCCACACAACTTGATCTTTTCTCTCAATCGAACCAAAGCGGAATTGAAACATCGTAATTGTATCGTATGACATTCGATTTTTGGTGCTCTCAATCGAACCAAAGCGGAATTGAAACTTGAAAAACGCTACGATGTGTTGATCCGGGTTACGGGCTCTCAATCGAACCAAAGCGGAATTGAAACTTGACAAAATCCCACACCCATAATCATTCTATTTTCACTCTCAATCGAACCAAAGCGGAATTGAAACTTGAGCGAGATATTTATTGTCAAATTATGTGGTATCTCTCAATCGAACCAAAGCGGAATTGAAACACGTCAGGATATTGACCGTATTTTAAAGCATAAGCCCTCTCAATCGAACCAAAGCGGAATTGAAACTTTCTTATTCATTAAAAACTCTGTATAGTTTTTTATCTCTCAATCGAACCAAAGCGGAATTGAAACAACTATTCCCCAGCGTCCCAGTCCCCGTCCACAAAGCTCTCAATCGAACCAAAGCGGAATTGAAACTTGGTAACATT
>PCUL01000325.1:26087-34209 GCA_002771745.1 Bacteroidetes bacterium CG18_big_fil_WC_8_21_14_2_50_41_14 | reverse complement strand
TTAAAAAGGTAAAATAAATCTCTCAATCGAACCAAAGCGGAATTGAAACCCTATACCCAATTGGGCAGTTTCGTTGTTTTTTGAACTCTCAATCGAACCAAAGCGGAATTGAAACAATCAATAAATGACTTAAAAGCACAAACAAACGCATTCTCTCAATCGAACCAAAGCGGAATTGAAACATTAGAAGTAAAACGTTTCCAGGCATTGCAAAAGCTCTCTCAATCGAACCAAAGCGGAATTGAAACTTATTATTAGCAAACTTCATATCGGTATTTTCAAAACTCTCAATCGAACCAAAGCGGAATTGAAACTTTATGTTTAGTGATCCATTTACATCTAATATCTCTCTCTCAATCGAACCAAAGCGGAATTGAAACAGTATAAATATATCTCCTTCCCCGGCGGCGTCCCGCTCTCAATCGAACCAAAGCGGAATTGAAACCGAAAAGAAATATTGAAACTAATCGCCCCATCTGTCTCTCAATCGAACCAAAGCGGAATTGAAACAAAGGTAAACAAAGAGTTGTGTTTCTTTTTGATGGGCTCTCAATCGAACCAAAGCGGAATTGAAACACCGTTACATTACAGTAATTCCGAGGTGATTGATCAACTCTCAATCGAACCAAAGCGGAATTGAAACAAATAAGTTGCGTTAACGGAATCGTTTACCCAATTCGCTCTCAATCGAACCAAAGCGGAATTGAAACGAAGGAATTGTTTTTAGAGTAGAAAGAAAAGGTAAACTCTCAATCGAACCAAAGCGGAATTGAAACACCAAACCATTGCCGACATCACTTCCGAAATGGAAGCTCTCAATCGAACCAAAGCGGAATTGAAACGACGTTGAATGCTGGCAGGTGGATGGTGATACGAGGCTCTCAATCGAACCAAAGCGGAATTGAAACTCCTCGGATGGGTTACCAGTTCCAGATTATCGTGACTCTCAATCGAACCAAAGCGGAATTGAAACCAGGAAACTACAACACAGCAAATGGAATGTATTCTCCTCTCAATCGAACCAAAGCGGAATTGAAACTCAGCCAGATCGCCTATATGAACACGAAATGGTTAGCTCTCAATCGAACCAAAGCGGAATTGAAACCGGTATAGAATCCGAAATATCATAACCCCAAGCGTGCTCTCAATCGAACCAAAGCGGAATTGAAACAAGTGTCTAAGCCTTCTAATTTACTAAGGCTTGCACCTCTCAATCGAACCAAAGCGGAATTGAAACGTCGGTGTCTCCCACGAGCCTAAGCCGTTTGCATCGCTCTCAATCGAACCAAAGCGGAATTGAAACGAGTTCCCGACATCTGAAACGACCTCGGCCCGCCGTCTCTCAATCGAACCAAAGCGGAATTGAAACAGAATGACAATATCATCCATATAGCGATAATAATACCTCTCAATCGAACCAAAGCGGAATTGAAACCCTCTGCCGAGGCCATTGCCACCGGTGGCAGCAAAACTCTCAATCGAACCAAAGCGGAATTGAAACCAACTGCACATTACCATCCACTCCTGTGAGGTCTGCTCTCAATCGAACCAAAGCGGAATTGAAACGAGAAAAAATGAACTATCTACCGATTGAGCAACTATCTCTCAATCGAACCAAAGCGGAATTGAAACTACTCACAACAGTAGCCGATGATGATAATAGCTTGCTCTCAATCGAACCAAAGCGGAATTGAAACCTCGGTTGTGACAAGAGAAAGAAAAAAAATGCACGTACTCTCAATCGAACCAAAGCGGAATTGAAACGGGAGCCAACGGCGCTCCCTGGTTATTTCATTAACACTCTCAATCGAACCAAAGCGGAATTGAAACGCGTAAAAAGCCTGATGCTGGACGATAAAACAAACCTCTCAATCGAACCAAAGCGGAATTGAAACCCTGTATAGGCTGCTGTTGCCGAAAGGCTCAACCCGCTCTCAATCGAACCAAAGCGGAATTGAAACTATTTATCTGCCGATTTACTGCAAGGAATATACGTACTCTCAATCGAACCAAAGCGGAATTGAAACCAGTTGGAGCTGACGAAAAACAGCGGGAAATGATAACTCTCAATCGAACCAAAGCGGAATTGAAACTTTATAAGCAACTGATGGAGATGAACCCGGATATTCTCTCAATCGAACCAAAGCGGAATTGAAACGGTGATATCAGGACTATACTGGACGAAAACAATGTTCTCTCAATCGAACCAAAGCGGAATTGAAACAAAGAAAAAAGCACTTGAAGTAAGACTTAACTCAGGCTCTCAATCGAACCAAAGCGGAATTGAAACGAGCTATTGAACCATTGCCAATTGCATAAGGGTGACTCTCAATCGAACCAAAGCGGAATTGAAACTTGGTAGCGGTTTGAATATCCTTTTGATACTCGCGACTCTCAATCGAACCAAAGCGGAATTGAAACTACTAACACTTGGACTTTATGCACTTCTTTTGTGCATCTCTCAATCGAACCAAAGCGGAATTGAAACTAATACGCAGTCGCAAACGTACTCCGAGAAGACGTCTCTCAATCGAACCAAAGCGGAATTGAAACTTTTGCAACCTTACTACCTGATGAGGCATCAAGTGCTCTCAATCGAACCAAAGCGGAATTGAAACAAAATAACCTGAAGTGAGTGAGTATGTAGCTCCTGCTCTCAATCGAACCAAAGCGGAATTGAAACAGGGACTCCAGGTCGGCAATACTGGTGAGCTTGTACTCTCAATCGAACCAAAGCGGAATTGAAACAAAGCGTGCTGTCGGTTGATTCCACTGTAAACTTCTCTCTCAATCGAACCAAAGCGGAATTGAAACAGTACAGCCTCTTCATAGTCAAGTGCTTGCGGGGGTCTCTCAATCGAACCAAAGCGGAATTGAAACATTTCTTGAATACTTCATTGTCGGTAACAGCAATTTCTCTCAATCGAACCAAAGCGGAATTGAAACGTTGGATTAGGCTGCAATGGCTTCATAAATTGACTTCTCTCAATCGAACCAAAGCGGAATTGAAACTTGCAGAAGGAATAAGCATCCCTGTAGCCGATGAGACTCTCAATCGAACCAAAGCGGAATTGAAACAACTGCGTACCTCTGAATCCAAAGGTTTTAATAAATCTCTCAATCGAACCAAAGCGGAATTGAAACTTTGATATTTATTTCACAATTCATCAACCACGGGAGCTCTCAATCGAACCAAAGCGGAATTGAAACTCATTCAACATCGTAGCAATAACAGTCCCTCCATTCTCTCAATCGAACCAAAGCGGAATTGAAACATAGTCGTTTGAGGTGTGGTCTGGTCTATCTTTAGACTCTCAATCGAACCAAAGCGGAATTGAAACCCGATAGTCATCGCAGCGTTATTAATGTCCCCCGTCCTCTCAATCGAACCAAAGCGGAATTGAAACTTGCATGGTACGCCACTTACCGAGCTTGTATTAAATCTCTCAATCGAACCAAAGCGGAATTGAAACACCGTCATAGTCCGGGTCACCTTCCATTGGGGTGATCTCTCAATCGAACCAAAGCGGAATTGAAACGCGATAGCTGTATTTATTTCAATGTGCATTGGTTCCCTCTCAATCGAACCAAAGCGGAATTGAAACTCAAGGGCTTCTTTGCTTATTATTTCGTTTATTTCACTCTCAATCGAACCAAAGCGGAATTGAAACATTTTTCAGTAGATCATCCCTATGATCCAGATGATCTCTCAATCGAACCAAAGCGGAATTGAAACTGAAGAGCAACTTGCCAAAGAATCAAATTTATTCACCTCTCAATCGAACCAAAGCGGAATTGAAACATAGGCATCTGTAGACTTACGGCTCTTTTCTCGTATCTCTCAATCGAACCAAAGCGGAATTGAAACGCCTCCTAAGTGGGAGGAGGTAGGAGAACCCCCAACCTCTCAATCGAACCAAAGCGGAATTGAAACACTTTAGGACTAGCAAGGTCGAAGAGCGGAACATTTCTCTCAATCGAACCAAAGCGGAATTGAAACTTCTTAACATACGGGCTAGGGCGTTAAGTTCATGGCTCTCAATCGAACCAAAGCGGAATTGAAACTCGGTTTATCGTCAATTACGAGCGACCCAAAGGGACTCTCAATCGAACCAAAGCGGAATTGAAACGATTGTCAGCGGCTCGGTGATGTATGTAGCGAACGCTCTCAATCGAACCAAAGCGGAATTGAAACGCATCACCAAATAATGAGGCTACTGCACTCATTGCCCTCTCAATCGAACCAAAGCGGAATTGAAACTGTTCAGGTGAGTTCTCGTACTTGCTTTTAAGTCGTTGCTCTCAATCGAACCAAAGCGGAATTGAAACGCTTTATACTCAAATTGACCTGGTGCATATTCGATACTCTCAATCGAACCAAAGCGGAATTGAAACAGCCCTGAATCGGTCGCCGTCACGGCGGGAGTGCTCTCTCAATCGAACCAAAGCGGAATTGAAACTGATAATCCCACTCCGGGTAATCCTTCGAATAGTTACTCTCAATCGAACCAAAGCGGAATTGAAACGGTGTTTCCGCTTCAAAAACCTAATTTAAACATGGCTCTCAATCGAACCAAAGCGGAATTGAAACTCATAACTCCCTCCAAGGTCTTTCTCGGTGAATAGTCTCTCAATCGAACCAAAGCGGAATTGAAACGATCTATTTCTACTTCTTTTCCGTCAGGTGTTGTACTCTCAATCGAACCAAAGCGGAATTGAAACGCGTGGCAATCTGGCATAATTCTAATCTTAGAATCTTCTCTCAATCGAACCAAAGCGGAATTGAAACTGTATAAAAAATAGCGGTTTTAGTGCTGTTTTCAAGCTCTCAATCGAACCAAAGCGGAATTGAAACTAGACATACTCATGAAAGTAGAAGAAAAAGAAGAAGCTCTCAATCGAAACAAAGCGGAATTGAAACTTGTTATGTTTACGGCCTGTGCCTCAAGATAGCCACTCTCAATCGAACCAAAGCGGAATTGAAACGCATGAATTTCTGATAGGTAGATATACACCCCTTCGCTCTCAATCGAACCAAAGCGGAATTGAAACAAGGTTTTGGATGATGAAGAATATAAATTGTATTATCTCTCAATCGAACCAAAGCGGAATTGAAACCCTCGTATCACCATCCACCTGCCAACATTCAACGTCCTCTCAATCGAACCAAAGCGGAATTGAAACGCAGCCGTTATGTCAGAAGTAAAAGCAAACTGTTTCTCTCAATCGAACCAAAGCGGAATTGAAACTCAATTCCGGTTTGCCATTGTATCTCTGTATAAATCCTCTCAATCGAACCAAAGCGGAATTGAAACAGGCGTAATGCCTCCTGAGGGGTTAAGGTTGTTTCGCTCTCAATCGAACCAAAGCGGAATTGAAACGTTTAATTCAAGTGCTTGGTTCCCGACTGATCGGGTCTCTCAATCGAACCAAAGCGGAATTGAAACTCAATTCCGGTTTGCCATTGTATCTCTGTATAAATCCTCTCAATCGAACCAAAGCGGAATTGAAACAATGAGGGGTCAATCTCGAATGAACTTACACTGTACTCTCAATCGAACCAAAGCGGAATTGAAACTATATTATAATGCTCGACAAGTGCGTTTTGTGAAAAACTCTCAATCGAACCAAAGCGGAATTGAAACATTATTTTAATGTTGTTGTTTAACTCCGTACCGATACTCTCAATCGAACCAAAGCGGAATTGAAACTTTGAAAATTAGCGTTCCTTGTGGTTTAAGCACTCTCTCTCAATCGAACCAAAGCGGAATTGAAACATCTTTTTCTGTTGTCCCAGAACGTTGGTAACGATTCTCTCAATCGAACCAAAGCGGAATTGAAACTTTAAAAACTCCGCAATATAATCACACCTTGACATTCTCTCAATCGAACCAAAGCGGAATTGAAACAAGAAAGGGACTTTGTAACCTGCTACATATTTTTGGCTCTCAATCGAACCAAAGCGGAATTGAAACTTTGTTAAATTCCTTTATTACAATCTTTGGCTCATTCTCTCAATCGAACCAAAGCGGAATTGAAACCAGGATTTCTCAACTACACAAGAAGCTTTCTGGCCGCTCTCAATCGAACCAAAGCGGAATTGAAACTTAATTGTATTGCAGCAATTTAAAGAACTTGCAATTCTCTCAATCGAACCAAAGCGGAATTGAAACATATCATAGAAATATTTAACAAATTCATTAGATACCTCTCAATCGAACCAAAGCGGAATTGAAACAAGGTCAATTTCCTCATCAATCGGTTCACCGAACAGGCTCTCAATCGAACCAAAGCGGAATTGAAACACTCTGCCTCAAAGGACATGATCATCACCTGTAAGACTCTCAATCGAACCAAAGCGGAATTGAAACTTGCATTTGTGCAACTTTGTCTCCTGAGAAATTAGCTCTCAATCGAACCAAAGCGGAATTGAAACAATAAACAACTTGCTATATCCAGCATTTCATGTATCCTCTCAATCGAACCAAAGCGGAATTGAAACTCACGAAAGCTTCTACATTCTTAGGCCATGCTATCACTCTCAATCGAACCAAAGCGGAATTGAAACCATATAGTCATCCGCCGTGCCCTGTTTTATGTTCCCCTCTCAATCGAACCAAAGCGGAATTGAAACGTACTTCGTCCAGTACACGCTTGTCACCAATAACGTCTCTCAATCGAACCAAAGCGGAATTGAAACAAGAGAGCTACAAAGACAAAGAAGGAAATTGGGTACTCTCAATCGAACCAAAGCGGAATTGAAACGTCGAGTATTAGGCTTATAATGTACATTTCGATTTACTCTCAATCGAACCAAAGCGGAATTGAAACATGATAAGCAACTCCACCATGTCCTTTATCATTTACTCTCAATCGAACCAAAGCGGAATTGAAACTTGCTAATTGTTTACATGGTTGGCTTTACTTTGTTCTCTCAATCGAACCAAAGCGGAATTGAAACATCATCACTTCTATAATACTCTTGCTGAGCGTCATTCTCTCAATCGAACCAAAGCGGAATTGAAACACGCTTTCACGGTTTATAAGAACGGGTTAATAGAACTCTCAATCGAACCAAAGCGGAATTGAAACGTATTACATGCGGATATTGTTTATACTCCGTTGCACCTCTCAATCGAACCAAAGCGGAATTGAAACTTCTTTTGAAAGTAGTTTAAGTTTATGAAGTTCTATCTCTCAATCGAACCAAAGCGGAATTGAAACATAGAATACCCGGATTGCCCTAGAGACATGATCACTCTCTCAATCGAACCAAAGCGGAATTGAAACACGTTATCCGCAATGCTAAATGAGCGTCTGCATAAACTCTCAATCGAACCAAAGCGGAATTGAAACGATGTAAAGCCTAAAGGTGCTGTGTTTGCTGTTGCTCTCTCAATCGAACCAAAGCGGAATTGAAACTTATTACTTTCGCTTCTCCTTTGTAACCTTTTTGAACTCTCAATCGAACCAAAGCGGAATTGAAACTAGAAAAAAACCTCCTACAGCAAAATCAAGACCAGCCTCTCAATCGAACCAAAGCGGAATTGAAACTCAAACACCCCTGCCAGTTTACTCAGGAACGCTAACTCTCAATCGAACCAAAGCGGAATTGAAACATGACTGCTTTCGGTCTGGCAACTGGCCTACCTTGCTCTCAATCGAACCAAAGCGGAATTGAAACAGACTAGCCCTTGTTGCACTTAAAATTGACTGTGCCTCTCAATCGAACCAAAGCGGAATTGAAACTAGGGTTTGATAATCCTCAAATGAGCGATCCAAAACTCTCAATCGAACCAAAGCGGAATTGAAACGACGTCCTCTTTCCCCCAATAAAGGCGATCTATTTTCTCTCAATCGAACCAAAGCGGAATTGAAACTTCTTTGAACGGTGAGAAAATGTACCCTGAAAAACCTCTCAATCGAACCAAAGCGGAATTGAAACTTCCAACTGTTGTAGCCGAAATTGATAACTTCTATTCTCTCAATCGAACCAAAGCGGAATTGAAACACATCCCGCCTCATCATGCTCCCTGCCTGGTCTATGCTCTCAATCGAACCAAAGCGGAATTGAAACACTAAAATGCAGATGGTTGAGCAGATGGAAATTAAACTCTCAATC
>PCUL01000325.1:23597-26080 GCA_002771745.1 Bacteroidetes bacterium CG18_big_fil_WC_8_21_14_2_50_41_14 | reverse complement strand
AGCGGAATTGAAACTTTGGTGCTGTATTTCCTTAATGTCGGCGCCAGCCTCTCTCAATCGAACCAAAGCGGAATTGAAACCTACAATCGGTCCCGATGTGCTGTTGGGTAAAAACCCTCTCAATCGAACCAAAGCGGAATTGAAACGAAGGTAAAAACGTTTTTATATCGGTTTTTTATCTCCTCTCAATCGAACCAAAGCGGAATTGAAACCCTGTAATGGTGCCGGCGCTAATGAAAGCATCGATCACTCTCAATCGAACCAAAGCGGAATTGAAACGCCGTGCAAGCCTTAGAAAATCGGAGGGCTTAGAGATCTCTCAATCGAACCAAAGCGGAATTGAAACCACCAAATTTGAATTTCCATACCCCGGCAGCGATTTCTCTCAATCGAACCAAAGCGGAATTGAAACACGCCTTCGACCCGGGATTACAAAGGAACGAACTCGCTCTCAATCGAACCAAAGCGGAATTGAAACCTTGAAATATTCAACACCTTAGCCGAAAAATCGGCACTCTCAATCGAACCAAAGCGGAATTGAAACTAACCAATAGCGATCCTTTTGCTTTTTCAAGGGCCTACTCTCAATCGAACCATAGCGGAATTGAAACACGTCTCCGAAAGTGGGATATTTAGCGCATTCGCACTCTCAATCGAACCAAAGCGGAATTGAAACACGATATTAGGGTCACTTGCCTTAAATGCGGGGCTCTCTCAATCGAACCAAAGCGGAATTGAAACCGTGATAGCTCACACATGCCAGACCTTGACCCTTCGCTCTCAATCGAACCAAAGCGGAATTGAAACTCAATAACACCAGATCGGTGTTTGCTTCAAAATCGGCTCTCAATCGAACCAAAGCGGAATTGAAACTCATAAACCGACTTATTAACGATCTGATAATCAGACTCTCAATCGAACCAAAGCGGAATTGAAACATATTATAACTTTGTCCTACTCTTTTGCAGCTTTCGCTCTCAATCGAACCAAAGCGGAATTGAAACTTGGAACACGGGTTTGCTGCCTGGCTTCTTTTTCACTCTCAATCGAACCAAAGCGGAATTGAAACGTAATATCCCCTGCTTCGTGCTGGTGCATCACCATTCTCTCAATCGAACCAAAGCGGAATTGAAACACAAACAAGCACAAGAACACAATGTTGTTTTTCCTGACTCTCAATCGAACCAAAGCGGAATTGAAACGTCGTAAGTGTGAACCCAGACAGGGGAAGATAAACGCTCTCAATCGAACCAAAGCGGAATTGAAACCTTACTAATATGTTAGAGGTGATACTCGAAGAAAACTCTCAATCGAACCAAAGCGGAATTGAAACATGGAAATTCATCATACTTCGTAATGAGAGTTTCAACTCTCAATCGAACCAAAGCGGAATTGAAACGCGGGATTAAGATCACTAACCTGGAGGACATGAAAGCTCTCAATCGAACCAAAGCGGAATTGAAACGTTGATACCCAAGCATTAGGTGTGCCTCCACCTATGCTCTCAATCGAACCAAAGCGGAATTGAAACTTTTACTGTTTACACTTTCACTAGCGGGGCAGGATACCTCTCAATCGAACCAAAGCGGAATTGAAACTGAAGCATTTGACAGACTTATTCAGCATTACACGGGCTCTCAATCGAACCAAAGCGGAATTGAAACAGCGGATCAAATACCGGGGATCAGATTTTAACCGTCTCTCAATCGAACCAAAGCGGAATTGAAATTCGTTAAAACTAACAGTAAAGGCTTCGTTTTCCTCCCTCTCAATCGAACCAAAGCGGAATTGAAATATGTTGCCCGAATTCCCCCACACGTCCTCTTTTCCCCACTCTCAATCGAACCAAAGCGGAATTGAAATGTATCACCGTCTCGTTAAACGGGTATGAATTGAACGCTCTCAATCGAACCAAAGCGGAATTGAAATAACTTCTGGCCTTGTTACCCGATGAATTTGAACTTGCTCTCAATCGAACCAAAGCGGAATTGAAATAGTTTATTAAAAACATTCATTTTCTTGAAACAGATGCTCTCAATCGAACCAAAGCGGAATTGAAATATCGGCCGCGCGGCGCATAAGCCCGGCCAGTTTGTCGCTCTCAATCGAACCAAAGCGGAATTGAAATTAGTTTGTTCATACGAAGTCGCTGTAAACCGCGCATCTCTCAATCGAACCAAAGCGGAATTGAAATAAAAAGAAAGATATAACGGTTGTAAATGCTGAAATCACTCTCAATCGAACCAAAGCGGAATTGAAATACCGATAATTCGGTAATGGTGTATTGATTGGCGGTCTCTCAATCGAACCAAAGCGGAATTGAAATGGTGATTTGGTTTTGCGATACACTGTCTTCCACCAACTCTCAATCGAACCAAAGCGGAATTGAAATGTGCTATTAATCCGGTTACGTCGTCGGTGTCGGTTCTCTCAATCGAACCAAAGCGGAATTGAAACTGTTCACCTCATTGTAATCTTCGAAG
>PCUL01000325.1:18212-23576 GCA_002771745.1 Bacteroidetes bacterium CG18_big_fil_WC_8_21_14_2_50_41_14 | reverse complement strand
AACCAAAGCGGAATTGAAACTCATTAATAAACTTGGAATAATCCATAATCATCCCTCATTCTTCATTGTATAAGCTCTGCCTGATGTGTCCATTAACCAACAATTGCTTGCCATTCAATTGAAACCATAACCATGACTCTCTGGAAATATTTTTATTAAAACAGCCAAAAGGTGAAGAGCTACTTTGCATATCTTTGATTTAAAGTCGTGAAATATTTCGTGGTTGGAGAGAGGGCTTTCAAAAGTGCAAATTGATATTGATATTGATATGGTTATCGAATAAAAACTGATTCGTTTATGCAGCAACATATTTTTATCCTTTCAGATGGGACAGGTCGGACTGCCCAGCAGGCATTAAAAGCTGCATTGGTTCAGTTTGAAGAAGCTGAGGTATCAACCTACTTGCGCCCCAATGTACGTACCAGGAATCAGGTACTGGAAATTATTGCCGAGGCGCATCGCGTTAAAGGTATGATTGTTCATACTCTTGTTTCGAAAAAGCTTCGCGACTTAATTCTTGAGCAAGGCAGGCTGCACGATATCGGCACCATCGATATCATGGGACCTTTACTGGCACAGCTATCCCACCATTTTGCCAACGCACCATCTGAAAAACCTGGGATTTTCGAGGTGCTTAACAAAGCCTATTTTCAACGCATCGAAGCCGTTGAATTTACATTGCGCCATGATGATGGGCAAAGAGTAGATGAACTTGAGAAAGCGGATATCGTTTTATTGGGCGTGTCACGCACTTTTAAAACTCCTTTAAGTGTGTATTTGGCCTACAAAGGCTGGCTGGTAGCCAATGTCCCTATTGTGTTGGGAATTAAGGTTCCCGATGCCATTTTTAAAATTAACCCCCACCGTGTTTTTTGTTTAACTACCTACCCCCATCGCCTGGCAGAGTTGCGTAAAATACGGGATCAATATCTGGGCGGAAATACAGGTAATTATTCTGATAGGACTTATATCCAGAAAGAGTTGAATTATGCTTCAGGCATTTATCGAACGCACCCCAAGTGGACAGTCATCAATGTAACCAACAAACCCATCGAAGAAATATCATCAGAAATCCTGTCTATCCTCAGAACCAAATAACTCGGCCACAAATTTAAGGCAATACGATTAACTTCCCTGTCTGTATCAAATTGTCTTTCTGGAAAACAAGTAAATATACCCCTTGTTTCAAAAATGAAATGTCCAATTCCAGCCTGCCCTCCTCTACTAAAGCAACTGAAAGAGGAAGTGTTTGACCCTGCATTGAAACCACGAAAACCTTATAAACCCCTGATTGAAAATCAACCCCGTCAAGTAAGACTGTGGATGTTGCCGGGTTAGGCCTGATTATCAACTGCGCCCTGGTTTGTGATGGAGAAATTCGGGAAAGCACACCTGCATTTCCATTAAATAATTCCAATCCACCTGAATAATTACCAATCAACAGTTGCAACGTACCATCACCGCGAAGGGGTGCAATGGCAGCGGAGGTTCTGATGCCCCGGTCGAAATCCACTCCTGTGGTATCTAGCAAGGCATTGAGATTTGATGAAAGGGTATATTTACCGGTCAGATTTTCATCGATGTGGGTATAATAAAACAAATTTCCCTGTTCAGATCCCGAAATCAATCTGGTACTTCCATCGGTACCTCTATAAAAACAAGGCACACTATAACCATCGTACGACAGGCTGTAATCGGTCACATTTACTTTCCCCAGACTATCAGTAACATATTCAAATTGCGGATTTTGGAGCGTTCCAATGTTTTGGTAATAATTCAGGTTGCCCCCCTTTTCCCCAACCACCAGGTCTTTTAAACCATCTTTATTCAGGTCGAACAATTGTGGTGTGCTGAATTCACCCACATCAATTCCTGAGAATGCTTCATCTTCCACCGAAAAACTGTTGAACCCGGTGTTGATCATCAGCAATAAACGCCCATCTGCTTTTCCTACCAGCATATCAGGATCGCCATCCCCGTCCAGGTCATCAAAAGTGGGAACCAATCCGGTGAGGTGAAGCTGACCGAGGTTTCCAAAATCATCCTCCCAAAGTTGAAAAACGGGGTTCTGAAAAGTCCCGACATTTTTATAGTAACCAATCCGGGCATGGTACACCGACCTTAAAAAATAATTTTCATAATAAGAATAGGCATAATAGCCATAGTTTCCGATGAACAAATCCAAAAGTCCATCTCCGTCGAAATCATAGAGCACGGGATATGCCCCGGAGCCTCTGTCGATCATGCTTTCCTGAAGAAATTGCCTGGATGCCAGCGAATATTCCGGTATTTCGGCGGTACCCGTGTTCATGTAGAGCCAGCTACTTAGTTTATTTTGTGAACTGGTCATCCCCGGATCAAACACTCCCACTAAAAGGTCTTTTAGCCCATCGTTGTCCACATCAATGATTGAAGCGGCAGGCATGGCAAATAAACGGATGGTTTCCGAATTGCGCGGGAAAAGAGTATCTACATGGCTGATGTGCGCCTGTTCCAGGGATCCATCATTATAAAGTGCAAATAATCCTGGAAAATCCACATCCCCCAACAGCAAATCCTGGTTGCCATCGCCATCCTGATCGGTAAACAACAGGGTTGAGCCTGTATGACGTTCGGTTTGGGGTAACCTGTCCACCAAAGTGGAGGCAAGTCCCAGACAGGTATCCAGATAAATCACATTCGATTCATCGCTTTCGGCAAACCGGCCCCAACAATAGTTGGTTTGCATAAAATCGAGCGAATCAGGAATACCGTATTTTTCCATCGACATATTTTGGTGCAATTCCAAAAATGAACCCATTCCCCAAAAGGTAAGAATATCCAGATCACCGTCACCGTCCACATCCACAATTCCCGGGTAATCAGCATTGGTTACCAGTATGTTCACGTATCCTCCTCCCTGAAAAGAAGTAAGATAGGGATAAACCACCCGCTGGAATTTAAGCTCGCCAGCCGAAATATTGTGGTAAACCATCATGCTGGAGTATCCGGGTGAATAAGTAAAAATATCCATTTTCCCATCCATATCATAGTCGGCAAACCGTGCCCATTCATATAGTGGTGGCAATAATTCAGCCAATGCAGGTGCATAATCGTATAGGATTTCGCCCGGTATGCCTTTATTTATGAAACACAATTTTCGGTTTCCACGTCGGTCGAAAACCAACAAATCCATGATGCCATCGAGATTCAGATCCACTTCATTGTACTGAGCGGCATCCAATCCACCAGTCCAAGGGAAGGCAAGTGGCTGGTTTAATTCACTAACGACAGCATTGGAATTGATGCTTTGCGCATTTGCTTTCCCTGACATGGCCACCACCATTGCCAGAATCAGCCAGTAGTATACAGCGGGTTGTTTTTTCATAAATTTGGATCTCGTAACTAATAGATTACAAATTTACACAAAAACCATTCCCGTCTTTTACAGCGTGTTGGTCGAATTTTTCGCATCTTTGTAATAGAATAAAATGACTTATGGCAAAAATCCTCGTAACGGACGATGAAAGCAACATCCGCCGGACATTAAAAGAAATTCTTCAATTCGAGAAACACGAAGTCGATCTGGCACCGGATGGCCCCACATGCATTGAATTAGCAAAAAGTACCACTTATGATGTCATTCTGCTCGACATTAAGATGCCAGAGATGGATGGAATGGAAGTTTTGGAAAAACTAATGACTTTTACCGATTCGCCTGTCATCATGATTTCGGGGCATGGAACCATACAAACGGCGGTGGAAGCCATTAAGAAAGGGGCTTACGACTTTATTGTGAAACCACCCGACCTGAATCGGTTGTTGATTTCGGTGAGAAATGCTGTTGATAAGCAGGACCTGGTGATTCAGACCCGCAGGCTTAAACGTGAAGTAGAAAAAAAATATGAAATTATTGGCGAATCGGCGGAAATACTTTCGATTTTTGAGATGATACAAAAGGTAGCTCCCACTACAGCCCGGGTGTTGATTACAGGTGAAAATGGTACCGGTAAAGAGCTGGTAGCACGTCAGTTACACGAGCTAAGCCCGCGATCGGCCTCACCATTCGTAGAAGTAAACTGTGCTGCGATACCTTCTGAACTGATAGAAAGCCAATTGTTTGGACACGAGAAGGGATCTTTTACATCCGCCATTAAACAGCGCAAGGGTGACTTTGAACTCGCCAATGGTGGCACATTGTTCCTGGATGAAATCGGGGATATGAGCCAATCGGCTCAAGCCAAGGTGTTGCGTGCCCTTCAGGAAAATAAAATCACCCGCGTAGGGGGCGAGAAAGAATTGTCGGTAGATGTACGCATCATTGCCGCCACCAACAAAAACCTGAAAGAAGAAATGGCTTCTGGTCGTTTTCGTGAGGATTTGTATCACCGCCTCAGCGTGATTGTCATTGAGGTGCCCCCCTTACGCGAACGCCAGGATGACATTGCTTTGCTCACACGAAGTTTTATTGAGGAAATTTGCAAGTTGCAGGGGCGTCCGGTTTCAAGCATTGAAGAAGAGGCACTTGAGGACTTAAAACAATTCAAATGGAGTGGAAATGTACGCGAACTACGCAATGTGGTGGAACGCCTGGTGATCCTTTGTGGGAATGTGATCACCAAAGAAGACGTGGAGAGATATGTAAAACCTGTGATGTTATAAGGGTTGATGCGATGAAATGGTGGCAAAAAAAGACGTTTCTCAGTGAAAGGATTGTAGAATTGATTCGCTAAATATTTCTCATCATGCCAGAAAAAAAATAATCCTTTTTCGAGGTTGAGGTCAAGAATAAAATATTTTGTATCTTTGCAGCGTTTTTGGACCTGTAGCATAATTGGATAGTGCACCTGACTACGGATCAGGAGGTTAGGGGTTCGACTCCCTTCAGGTTCACAATAAAAGACAACATCGATTTTATTCTTTGTTGTCTTTTTTTTATACAGCTAATTACAAACATATTCTTCAATTAATGGATCCAATAAACAAGTCGATGAAATAACGACGTTTTGGGGATTTTGGTAAACATTATTGAAATTTTTAGATTTGATAATGGGTTTAAAAATGTTTAATATATATTTGATCCCGAATCTATTATTAACTAATCTTAAATCACATGAAAACAACTAAAATTGTCATCGGAGGTATCGTGGGTGGTATCTCTTTCTTTTTCCTGGGTTGGCTAATTTATGGCGTCTTATTGATGGATTTTATGTCAGAATTTTCTAATACAACCTTCAATAGACCCGAGGAAGAAATGGTCTGGTGGGCCATGATCTTATCTAACATGGCATCCGGATTTATTTTTTCAATAATTTTCGGCTGGTTAAACAACAAAACCATCATTGGCGGGGTAAAAATCGCAGCCATTATTGGTGGATTGTTCGC
>PCUL01000325.1:17662-18061 GCA_002771745.1 Bacteroidetes bacterium CG18_big_fil_WC_8_21_14_2_50_41_14 | reverse complement strand
TCTTTCTTGTTTTCTTATCATTCAACTTCCTTTTTCCTTATCAACCGATTGAATGATAAGGAAAAAGGATTTTTTTTTCGATATGAGATCAAAATCCCCAATGAATCTTCATTAAACTATGAGATAGCCATCAGTGGTTTTCGACTGATGAAATTGTCGCAGCAAAGTTTAGCTTTTACTTAATCAACAACTGTATCGTTTCATTGATCCAAAAATCCAGTTCCTTGCGTTTGTATTGCATCACCCAACGTGGATGGGGTAAGGGTACAATCTTTTTGAAAAGGTGAAATTCATCGTTCAACATTTTGAGGTAATCAAAATTCTTGCCCTGGCCCATACAATAACAAGTGGTTGTTTCTACCCCAAAACTAATCTGACTTATTAAGCTGTTGATAATGT
>PCUL01000325.1:567-17634 GCA_002771745.1 Bacteroidetes bacterium CG18_big_fil_WC_8_21_14_2_50_41_14 | reverse complement strand
CCAATATAAAAATGGCGATAAAAATGAGCCGGGCCACCCATTTGGGCAATCAGCTTATAAACAAACTTCGATGACAACTCTCCTTTTTTAACAAAATCATTTGAGATGTCGCAGTCTTTCTCCAAACGGATTGGATCGGTGAACGGAATGCCTGTGATCCCTGCCCCCAACCTCCCCGGATTGATACCCAAAATGAGCTTTCTTTTTTTATTGTCCTGATAGTAGTTGGTATAAAATGCCTCCAATACATGTTGGACTTCAGGATTAGAATATGGGTTCATCACCTCCACTCCATCGGGCAATCCAACAGGAGAGTCCAAATATTCATAGTAGGCAAGTACTTTACGGCTGAAATACATTTTTCATTATTCTTATCAATGCGAATATCAGGTTCTGACAAAGTTGCAAAAAAAGTACGCGTGAAAAACAACCGGCAGGGAAAACAATTGATTGAGTAGATTTACCTTAATATCTCCATCGCGTAGTTGTGCCAGCTCATATCCCTGGAGGTAGCGGCTACATTTTGCCGGTCGATGGGATGTTCAATGGAACGCATCATCTGTAAAGCCATGGAATCCAAATCATTGGATTCGGCAAGATACCCATTGTAACCATCCTTCACCGTTTCAGGAAAATGGCCCACTTTGGTGGCCAGCATGGGCATATTAAAATTATAACCAATTGATTCTACCCCTGATGGCGTAGCCGTGAGATAATAAAGCATGATGCTGTCGCTCACCTGAAAATAATAGGGTACTTCTTCATTGGGAACAAAGTCGTTTCTTACAAAAACCTTGTCTCTTAAATTGAGTTCGTCCAGCAGGGCCAGCGGATTGTAGTCCTGTTCGTTGTCCTGCTGTTTCAGAAAAATCTTTTTGGCCAGGCCAAAGGTGGCATTTTTTACCCGGGTAGAAAATTTCCTGGTATCAAGTGTATTCCAGAACGATTCGCCAACAATCAAGAGACTCACATCATTACGTTGTTCTGCTACTTTGGCAAACGCCTGAATTACGTTGTGCAAGCCTTTGTATTTACGGATAAATCCAAAAAACAGAAAGACATGTTTTTTCAACCCCATCTCCTTTTTGGCGGTTTCCATATTGAAGTTCGGATCGGGTTTAAACATATCATAAACGGGGTGATACAGTTTCAGCACCTTATGACCCTCACCAATGAGGACATCGCCGCGCTCCAGAATTTCGAACCGTTTTTTGGGAAACAGCTTTTTAAGTTCTTCGGCTGTTTTAAAAGCATGAACGATGTACGAATCCGCGTATTTTATCCCAAGCATGGTCAGTTTCCTATCAAGCGAACTGCCCTCCTTCTGAATCACGAAATGAAGATCAAAATACACTTCCATGTCGCGGTTTTTCTTCAACCTTTTTGCAATATAGCCCAATGGAATTCCCTGGATGGCAATAGCCCACTGGAAAATAATTTTTGCAGGGTTAAGCCTTCTGATCAGGTTTACCGTTGCCTGCCACGAAGCTGGATTGTTGTAATTGGTAATGTAATGCACTTTGATATTGGTACCTTCCAGTTGATCGACCTTGCTCTTCCGATCGATAAAATCGCGTGGAATGATGGCGGGATATTGTTGTGTCCACGAAACGATATGAACTTCGGTATCTTTCATTTTGTCGAATGCCTTGGCAAGGGAGGTATTGTAATTGGCAATTCCGCCCTTAAACATTGGCCCGGGGCCAAAGCATACGATGGTCGTTTTCTTCTTTGTCATACCGTAGGTTTAGTGTTTAGTGTTTCAGGTTTAGTGTTTCAGGTTTAGTGTTTAGTGTTTGAATCCAACACTCAACTTTCCTGCCTACCGGCAGGCAGGTAACTTCTTCAACTGCGCCTCGTATACCCTGCGCATTCCTTCTTCGATGGTTATTTTAGGCATCCAACCGAATTTTTCCTGTACCAGACTCATGTCGGCATACCGTGAATGCACGCCAACGGGCTTGTCAAGCAAGGGTTTAACAGGTGGTTTGTATCCGGCAATATCAGTGAACACATCAATGAGTTCAAGAAATGAAGTAAGTTTACCCGAGCCAATATTGTAGGCCGATCCATCACTTACCTTGTCCATCAAAATCTGGATAAAGTCGATGATGTCGTCGATGTGGACAAAGTCGCGTCCCTGTTTGCCGGTTCCCCATACTTCAAAAGGACTTTCGCGTTTGGCGGCTCTTTCAGCGATGGCAGGCGTGGGATAGCTGGTTTCCTGGTCTTCTCCATATCCCGAAAAGGGACGGATACAAACAATGGAAATTCCATAATGTTTTGCCGCAATCTGTGCCAGGAATTCACCGGTGAGCTTGGTCCAGCCGTAAGTCATGTCGGGTGTACCCAGGTTTTTGGTAAAATCTATATCGCCTTCGCTGAGCGCGATGGCGCCTTCAGTTGTTTGCAGGCTGGTAGGATAAGCGGCGCTTGAGCTGGGATAGAGCACCCGTACAGGTTTATGACGGGTAATCCAATAGAAGAACTCAGCGTCAATGCTCAAGTCGAGAGCCACCATCAGGGGATCGCCATCTATTTTCAACCGGCCGCCTACGATGGCCGCAAAATGAAATACATCATTAAATTTTTCGAAATCAATACCATAGGTATGTTGAATATATTCGGGATCCTGCCTCATGTAAAACAACAGGTTTCTGAAATCACCATTCCAGAACAACAACCGCTCTTCCGAACCGATTACCTCCAAATCTTTATTCATTTTCGAGGTAAACTCGCCTTCAAACCATTCCTTAGGATGGCGTCCGATACTTAAATCATCGACAACAAAGATGGTATCTTCTGTTGTTTTTAACAGACGCTTCACTACATTTCTACCAACAAATCCACATCCTCCGGAAACCAAATGTATTTTCATTTATTCAACTATTTAAGATTAATTTTTTTTCTTATTTGATAATTGGTTCTTTCACGTGAACCGCGTGAGATCAGTTCTGCTAAAAAACCCGTCATAAAAAGCTGTGCACCTATAATCATGGCCAGCAGACCAAAGTAAAACAGAGGACGCTCAGTCATACGATATTCCGCCATAAAAAACTTCCCGTAGGCCAGGTAACTGGCGATAACAAATCCGGTAAAAAACACCAAACTGCCCAGGGCTCCAAAAAAGTGCATCGGACGCTGACCAAACCTGGTCACAAAGTTGATGGTCAACAAATCGAGATAGCCTTTGATAAAACGATCGAGGCCAAACTTGGTTACACCGTACTTACGTTTTTGATGCACAACTACCTTTTCATCAATTTTAGAAAATCCTGCGGCACGGGCAATGATGGGGATATAACGATGCATTTCGCCGTATACTTGTATGTTCTTCACCACGTCAAGCTTATAGGCCTTCAGTCCGCAATTCATATCGTGCAACTTCGACCTGAATAGTTTGCGTGATGTCCAATTAAATATTTTTGAAGGGACATTTTTTGTAAGTGTAGAATCGTATCTTTTTTTCTTCCACCCCGAAACGATGTCCAGGTTTTGCTCGGTAATCATGTTAAAAAGTCCGGGAATTTCTTCCGGACTATCTTGCAGATCTGAGTCCATGGTAATTACTACCTCACCCATGGCTGCTTTAAAACCTTCGTTTAGGGCAGCTGATTTCCCATAATTCCGCCGAAAACGGATGGCTTTAATTTCGGGGTGCTGACTGGCTAGTTGCTCAACTACAGCCCAGGATCCATCGCCCGAACCATCATCCACATAAATGAGTTCAAAAGAAAAATGATTGGATTGCATCACACGAAAAATCCAATCATTTAACTCCATCAGGGATTCTTCCTCGTTATAAAACGGGATTACTACCGAAATATCCATTCTGCAATTTTTTACTAGGCGATACTTCTGTCTTCTCGCTTGGCAAAAATAGCAATTATTAATGAAAATATAACAGAAATAACCAGGTTATAAACGAATCCCAAGACTGCCATCATCACAGGTGATGAAAATATTTTCACCATACTGAGTGCCTGGTCAAGTTGCTCATCCGTCATGTTGGGGTTTTGAGCCAACATACTTTCTTCGGCTTTGATCATTACTTGCCCTACCAGTGAGGTATCGATGTATTCAACAAAAAAATAGGTGAAGATGCCCATGATCAACGACGCGAATAATCCGATGGCAAATCCCGCTCCAAAAGCATTTCCATAACTGATCAAACCACCACGGTGTTTGTCACGAAAGCTAATAATCCCCAAGTAAAGCCCAATGGCCAACACAACGTATATTGTCCAGTTCAGATACGATTCCATCTCGACATCGAGTAGAAAAAGAATGAGACGAAAAACAATGAGTGCCACCCCCAGATAAATTCCTGGCATCACGGCAGCAGCAAACGAAGAAGTAGATTTCTGTTCCATAAGTGTTTTTTAAAATTTAAGTAAAAATACATTTTTTTTGTTGCCCGCTATCAAAGTATGACTATTTTTGCGCCGGGTAAGTCTTATACGATCAGCTCCTACTGAATTCCCCCAGGACCGGAAGGTAGCAAGGGTAGGTGGTTGTAGCGGTGCGATATAAGTAGCTTACCCTTTTTTTATGCTTTTTTTTTCGATGATCCTCTGCCGAATCAAACATTTGCTACCTTCGCATTCATTAAATACATACGGATATGATATTGTCTGTTCATCCTACTGACCCTGCACCACGACACATCAATATGATTGTTGATCTCTTAAAAAATGGAGGTGTGATTATTTTCCCGACGGATACCGTCTATGGGCTGGGATGTAGTATTGAACAACCAAAAGCGGTAGACAGGATTGCCCGCATCAAAGGGATTAAAAAGGAAAAAGCCAATTTCTCAGCTATTTTTAACACGCTGAGCATGATTTCTGAATATACCAGACCCATCGACAACCACGTTTATCGAATGGTTCGGCGCAATTTGCCTGGTCCGTTTACCTTTATCCTGAACGCGAATAACAACATTCCACGTATTTTCCAGAGCAAGAAAAAAACCATTGGTATCCGAATTCCTGAAAACCCCATTGTTATGGCAATCGTAGAGGCCCTGGGACAACCTTTACTGACCACATCCATACGCGATCAGGACACTATTGTTGAGTACACCACCGATCCACAAATAATTGACGATAATTTTGGAAAAATGGTTGACCTTGTGATTGATGGAGGACTTGGTGGCAATGAGCCTTCCACTGTAATTGATTGTACCTCAGACGCCATCGAAATAACCAGACAAGGAAAAGGACTCTTGCTGGAATAAAAAGGCAAAAAGATCATATAATTCTTTGTCGTTTTTAAAAAACCATTACTTTTGCACCCTCAAAACGGATGATTCGTTAGCTCAGCTGGTAGAGCATTTGCCTTTTAAGCAAAGGGTCCCGGGTTCGAGCCCCGGACGAGTCACAAGTCGCCTTCCACTCTGGAAGGCGACTTTTTTTTAGATTAACCTGATTGCAACAAGTAACAGAAATGGAATGGACTTTATTTGACTACCTGTTGTAAATACTTTTTCTACATTTGTGCTGCTTTAAATTACGAATGCAAAGAGAAGACCAATCCCAATCGCCCGGAATGATTACATGGATGCGTTTCAGGCGCAATTCCATCGGTATGGTTGCCCTTGCCATCATCATTTTTGCCATTCTTGTCAGCATCCTGGGTTATCTCATCACCCCTGACTCCACCCCTTACAGCAATACCCAGATTCTCGAAATCAGCACCCAAAAACCGGGGTTTTCGGTTGATATGTTGCTGGTTCAAAAAGATGAAATGCTGCCAAAGACCAACTTTTTCCATAAGATGCTGTTTGGAGCAAAAAGCAACTACACCTTCATTCCCGTGAGCAGCTATGGACTTCAGGGCGACAGCCTCATGGCTACTTTGTTCGATCCTGATGATATCGGTGAACCCATGAAACTTGCTCTGCCCGACATCATCTTTCCAGAGGTTAATAACGTTTTGCAAAACGGGGACCAGGTCAGTTTTGGATTTTTAAATCACACAGATACAACAGTTTCAGTAGAGAAACTTCAACAAACGGTTGAAAATAAACACATTAAAAAACAAACCTACTGGTTGGGCACGGACCAGTTTGGCAGGGATTTGCTTTCGCGGCTCATCATCGGAACGAGAGTTAGTCTGTCTGTTGGAGCCATTTCGGTATCCATATCATTGATATTAGGTATTTTACTTGGCGCTTTGGCCGGATATTTTGGCAAGCGGACCGACCAGATTATCATGTGGTTTATCAATGTGGTATGGTCCATCCCTACCCTGCTGCTGGTCATTGCGCTGACCTTTGCACTGGGACGTGGATTCTGGCAAATTTTCATCGCTGTAGGGCTTACCATGTGGGTTGAGGTAGCCCGCGTGGTGCGAGGCCAAATCCTCAGTATTCGGGAAAAAGAATTCATCGAAGCTGGCCGGGCACTGGGTTTTAGTCATTTCAGAATTTTAACCAGGCACATCATCCCCAACATTTTAAGTCCGGTGATTGTGATCTCGGCTGCCAATTTCGCATCGGCCATCCTCATCGAGGCAGGCTTGAGTTTCCTTGGAATTGGAGTCCAACCCCCCATGCCCTCCTGGGGCAGTATGGTAAAAGAATACTATAGCTTTATCATCCTCGATTCTGCCTACCTGGCCATCATACCCGGGCTTGCAATTGTGGTTTTGGTGCTGGCTTTTATGGCATTGGGCAATGCCCTTCAGGATGCGCTGGATGTGCGATTATAAATGAATTCTCAATCTTGTGTAAGCAACAAAGTTTTTGAAAAAATCCTGTATTCTTTATACAAATCAAAATTTTCCAGTCTTTCGATTTCCTTCCGCATCATAAAATTATCTTTCATAATCAAATGGCTGTCGATAGACGTAAAACCTTTGCTCACAGCCGATTTCAATAGTAAGTAACCCAGAATTGCATCCAACCCTTTACTCCGCATTTCGTCTGAAATGGCACCCAACAACAAAACCAGTCGTTTTGATTTTCTTCCTGCAAGTAAAATATGAACCCATCCAACGGGAAAAATTCTCCCTTTTGCTTTCCTCAAGCCATTGCTCAAATCGGCCATGGCCACCACGAACGCCATTACCTTGCCTTGTTCATTGGTAATCACTTTAATCAATCTTGGATCAAGCAATGGAAGAAACCGGGTAATAAACTCATCCATCTCAGCAATGGTGATCGTAGAAAACCCATAAATATCCACATAGGTTTTGTTTATCAGGTCGAACACCGGCTTAATAAAAGGTTTTATAGCACGGGTGGAGGTAAATTCATGAACCACCAACGCATGATTTCGTTGCGCCCGGATGGCAAAAGGCCGATACCTTTCAATAATATCTTCTGTCAGGCGAACAGCATACTGACATAAATCAATATGTGGGTGATAACCGGCCTGCTCAATAAAGGACACCATATAAGGAAAACTACAATTGGTCACCATCATGGTTTCCCTCTCAAAACCTTTGATCAGAAATCCCTGAGGCTCCTTATCTGAAAACCCCATGGGTCCAATTACTTCGGTGCAATTATTTGCAACGGCCCAATTTTCGATATGACTTATTAATGTGTCGAACACATGTTTGTCCTGATAACATTCAATAAACGCAAACCGTGCAGTTTTCAGTTGGTGCTTCTGATTATAGGGATGATGAATGATTCCCATAATCCGGCCAACTGGTTTTTCTCCTTCCAAAGCCAGCAGAAGAATGGTTTCACAATGCTTAAAAGCCGGATTTTTGGTTGCAGAAAACAGTTTCCATTCATCAAGGTATAACGGGGGGAGCCAATTTCGGTGGTGCTCATGTATCCTTTCTGGGAGATGGATAAACGTCTTCAGGTCACCTTTACATTTAACTTCGCGAATGGTTAGTTCCATGAACAGCAGGATTAGGATGAAAATTCAATTTTTTGTAGATAAACAGGTTCAATGACAGCACAATGGGCGCGCTTAACAGCCCTGCAAGCACATCCACCACATAGTGGGCTTTGATATAAACAGTAGAAAATAAAAGTAGGATTGAAAAGGGTATATAAATCCAAAAAAGTTTTTTATTCAGAGCGAAAAGCAAATATAATAAAATGAAGGTGATCCCCACGTGAGAGCTGGGAAACGCCCCTGTGGGTGCTTCACCAACCTGTTGTACAAACTTTACAAGATATGCCATCGGCCCCAGTGCGGAAATTTGATTAAAAGGAGGTTCATAATAATATTGAGGGCCCGCAGCCGGAAATAGGATAAACAACAAGTAATAAGTGAAATAGGCTGAAATCAATAAAAATACAAACCGGTTAAATTGGGCAGGCTTATTAATCCTCCTGCCTGCCATCCAGGCAGGGATGACAACAAGCGCAATCAAAGGCATGAGATAATACGAAAAATATCCAAAAAACATGAGCTCACTAAACAGCGAATTTCCATACACTTCCGAGAAGCGAATCGCTGGCTGATGACCAAATAACCACTGGTCGATTCCTGCAAGGACAGGGTCAATTTTTGAAAAAACCAAAGTGTTTAAAAAAGCCGTTTCTGTATAAAAAAACCCCAATAATAAATAGGCCAGGACAGCATCTGCCAGCGCGTTCAATTTTAGAAAAAAAGCAGATTTAGTGGTTAAACGGAAGGCCAGATAAACCATGATAATGACTCTTGGAATCAAAAAATCAAGGTGGTACAGGTAGGAAGGTTCGAACAAGGAGATTAAAGTACAGGTGGCTGCCTGATATACAATAATAACACACCAAAGTGGGGTTAAAAGGGCAATAATCTGCTTCAAATTTTGAACTATTTGGTAGTACCAAATGTAGGGATTATTTTTGCACCAGATTTGATTTGTACCTTTGTTACAAATAACTCATTCCGTTGACACTACAGAAATTTGCAGAAATTAATAATTGACAGCATGAATAAAAAAGCCGTACTTTTTTTCCTTATTCTTGTTCAAATAGTTGGTTACGCTCAGCACCTATCCGAAGATGAGCGGTATGTTTCCGAAACAAATCCAGCGGTCATCGATAAAATAAACCAATGGAAGAACCTCAAGTTTGGATTGCTCATGCATTGGGGAACATACAGCCAGTGGGGAATTGTGGAATCATGGTCACTTTGTCCTGAAGAATATGGTTGGTGCGAACGTAAATCAGGCAGCAATCCCGACAATTACCAAACTTACAGAAAGGAATATGAAGGGCTAAAAACCACATTTAACCCGGTAAAATTCAATCCTGAAATATGGGCCGAAGCCGCTAAAAATGCAGGAATGAAATATGTTGTTTTTACAACCAAGCACCATGACGGCTTTTGTATGTTCGACTCAAAATACACTAATTATAAGATAACCGATCCCGGATGTGCATTTTCTGCCAATCCACGCAGCAACATCACAAAAGAAATTTTTAATGCCTTTAGGGAACAAGGATTTTGGACAGGTGCGTATTTCTCGAAACCTGATTGGAATAACCGATTCTACTGGGATCCAAAATATCCTCCGCGCGATAGAAACGTAAATTATAATCCTGAAGAAGATACGGCGACATGGAATCATTTTGTCGATTTTACCCACAATCAATTGTTGGAATTGCTGAGTGATTATGGGAAAATTGACATCCTCTGGTTAGATGGCGGGTGGGTATCGAAAAAATCAAAGCAGGAGATTGACTTATGGTATGAAAAGGAACTGAATAACGCATCCAATGGTTATTTAAAACGCAGAGTGATAAACCAGGACATCAGGATGGATGAATTGGTGGAAAAAGCACGAGAAAAACAACCTGACCTGATTGTGGTGGACAGGGCAGTGTACGGGAAAAATCAAAATTACCTCACACCTGAAAACCGTGTACCGGAAAAGCCACTCCCCTATCCCTGGGAATCATGTATCATTTCCGGTGGTGGTTGGTCATATACTCCCGATGCGGAGTATATGAGTGGCAGGGAAGGAATCCAATTATTGGTGGATATTGTGGCAAAAGGAGGAAATCTGTTGCTCAATATTGCCCCATCACCTGAGGGTGAATGGCAACCCGGAGCCTATGAACTCCTAATGGATTTCGGCAACTGGATGAAAATAAACGGTGAAGGCATTTACAATAGCCACGTGCTGGCGCCTTACAAAGAGGACAACATTTGCATGACGGCTAATCCGGAGGGCAACGCCTATTTCTTTTATTTAGGTAAGGACAAAGAAGCTTCATTACCCTCGGAAGTGACAATAAAGTCGCATCGACCCGCAACGGGAGCTGTTGTCACCCTGTTGGGAACTCAGGAGCCTTTGGCCTGGATTCCGGAAGTCGTTGGATTTAAGGTGATGATTCCTGAACAAATAAGAAAAAATCTACCCTGCCAGCATGTTTGGACAATAAAAGTTTCACAGATTGAGTAAATTTTATTTTAAAAAGCCCAATCAACTACCTGATTTCGATCGTTTTTGTCATTTGAACATCCTGAGAAGAAGAACCGATATATAGGTGATACGTTCCCTTTGCAATTTGATAATCATTCAGTTGGCTATCCCATAATTTGAAATTATCCATTGGTATTAATAAGTCCGCCGACTGCAAGCTGTCCGGAAGGACTTCGATCCTGGCAAAGGCAACCAGTGATTTTTTTGGTATGGACTCTCCTGAAACAGGATAATCACAATAAACCTGAACTACCTCGGTGCCAACTACCTTACTCGTATTTTTTAATTTAACAGTCAGATGAATATTTTCGCCCTGGGAATAAACAGTTTGGTCAGTTAAGGCACTTTCATAGTTAAAATCAGCATACGACAATCCAAAACCGAAAGGAAAAAGGGCTTTCCCAGAAAAGTACCTGTAAGTACGGCTCTTCATGGAATAGTCTTCATAAGGAGGAAGATCATCGACTGACTTGTAAATTGTTACCGGAAGTTTTCCCGAAGGATTTGCCTCTCCAAACAGGAGGTCAGCAATGGCATTTCCACCCTGTTCACCTGGGTACCAAGCCAATAGAATTGCGTCAGCGTATGGCTGAATAGAAGAAATATCGATGGCACTACCACCTGTTATTACTACAATTATTGGCTTTAAAGGGTAGGTTTTCCTCATCCGGTGAAGGAACTCGATTTGATTTCCGGGAAGTCCCAAATCAATTCGATCGCCCCCATGATTGCTGAGCATGGCATCTCCATCTTCTCCCTCCACAAGACGTGTGTAACCCATCGAAACGATGACTACATCCGAAAAACCTGCCTGCCAGAATCCATGAAACACCGAATCGCCGGACAACAGGCATCCACGGCTATAATCGGCCATTGTACCGGGATCGAGTCTGTTGGTGATCCCTTCCAGAATGGTAACTAAATTCCCTGAAAAGCCATTGTAATTTCCTAATAAGGCATCCACTTCAGCAGCTGTAGGCCCGGTAATGAAGATATTTTTCAATTTGGATTCATCCAGGGGAAGGACATGGTTTGTATTCTGTAACAATATGCACGACTCCAATGCCGCTTTATACGCCAATTGTCTGTGAATTAAGCAGTTTACCGTATCAGGGGACAGGTTGCGCCATGGTGAGACTGAATCGGGGTCAAACAATCCCAATTTAAAACGGGTTATCAATACCGGTTGAAGCAAGGTATCAACGGTTGCTTCCGTGATCAAGCCTTTTTCTACTGCCTCAGGCAAAAAATGGTAGATACTTCCACAATTCAGGTTCGTGCCGGCTCTGGCTGCCAGGGCCGCAGCCTCTATCTCAGAATTCACCACCTGATGACGCAGCCACATATCGTCCAATGCCCAGCAATCGCTTACAATGTGCCCTTTAAACCCCCATTTTGTACGGAGCAGGTCATGTAGCAAGGGTGAACTGCCACAACAGGGCTCATCCCAGGTTCTGTTGTAGGCACACATCACGCTTTCGATGCCAGCCTCCACTAACGCCTTAAAAGCAGGAGTATAGGTGTTATAAAAATCGGCTTCTGTTGGGTCGGCATTAAAATGGTGCCTCCCCGCCTCCGGACCACTGTGAACAATGAAATGCTTGGCGCATGCAGCGGTTTTTAAATGGCTGTCGTCATCACCTTGAAGACCTTTAACAAACGCCACTCCCATCAACGAAGTAAGTAAGGGATCCTCACCATAAGTTTCCTGCCCCCGACCCCACCGCGGATCACGAAAAATATTCACATTAGGAGTCCAGAAAGTGAGACCGGTATATTGGCTCAGATTATCTTTCCGGCGTGCAGCCATGTATTTGGCCCGAGCCTCGGTACTTATTGCATCCGCAACCTGAAATATCAATTCTGTATCAAAGGTGGCGGCGAGCCCGATTGCCTGTGGGAAAACAGTAGCTTTTCCTGCCCTGGCAACTCCATGCAGACATTCATTCCACCAGTTATACCCGGCAACTCCAAGTCGCGAAACAGAAGGTGAATTATACATGAGTAACGAACATTTTTCAGTCAGGGTCAGCCTTGAGCTTAAATCAAGAGCACGTAAATTCGGGCTGAGTGAAACATCCATAAACCGCCACGCTGTATCCTGCGCTACTAAAGCCGTTTGAAGCAAGGTAACAAGTATCAAGATTGGAATCTTCATAAACAAAGTGTTTGACTGACGAAAGTATAAAATTGTGGCTTATCTTTGTCCCTCTGTCACATCAAAAAAATCAGTCATTTCTTCAAAACGATAAACGGTTTTGTTTTGTCAGGCTATTTTAAATCGTAATTACTGAGCACATGAATCCTATTTTTCAATATATTATTGTCGAGAGCGTAAAGCATCAACAAAAAAACAAACGTAAAAAGCTGACTACCGAACAATTTGCTAAAAAAATAAATGAGGTTAACGTTGAATTCATCCAAGTGGTTCGTGACAGTTTTCTGATATTATCAGGCATCCTGTCTGCAAGTTTTGGTTTGACCGGATTTTTATTGCCCAACAGTTTTATTGACGGAGGAGTAACAGGTATTTCACTTATCGCCAACGAAATAAGTGGATTTTCATTCTCTATCTTATTGGTGATCATCAACATACCCTTTATGATCATGGCCTTTTCGACCATTAGCAGGCAATTTGCCATAAGGAGCATGGTGGCCATTGTTCTCCTGGCCATTTCGGTTCACCTGCTCGAATTTCCTGTAATAACCGATGACAAATTACTGATTTCCGTTTTTGGTGGTTTCTTTTTAGGGATGGGAATCGGGTTATCTATCCGTGGTGGCGCGGTGATTGATGGTACAGAGGTTCTTGCTGTATTTATCAATAGAAAGACCTCTCTTACGATTGGGGATGTCATTCTCATATTTAACATCCTCATTTTCATGGTGGCAGCAATTGTTTTCTCAATGGAGATTGCACTATATGCCATACTTACTTATTTATCCGCATCCAAAACCGTCGATTTTATTGTATCTGGAATAGAAGAATATATGGGTGTAACTATTATTTCTGATAAAAGTGAAGAAATAAGACTGGCCATAATCGAGAAAATAGGTCGCGGTTGTACCATTTATGATGGAAAAAAGGGATATGCCAAAAGAGGACAACCACTTAAGCATACTGAAATCGTTTTCACCCTGGTAACCAAACTGGAGTTGTCGAAGCTTCAAAATGAGATTGATAAAATTGACAAGGACGCTTTCATCATTATGCACAGCGTTAAAGATGCCAAAGGGGGCATGATAAAAAAACGGCCTCTGGAAAAATAAACTACGTACCTTAACGTGTTGATTAGAAAGAAGATCTTTTTAACGTTTTATTGCCAAAATTGGAATTGGAGCAGGCTCCTCCAAACAGGCTCCGGCAAGAGCCTTTACCTAAACTAAATTTAATGGAAAAATAAATATCCAATCCATTCATATCAGCCATGCCCAAATAGGTACCTAACCGCTCGGTACCAATAGTAAAAAAATAAAAACGAGCCGCCAATCCAACACGTGGATACTCATATTCATAAACTGAAAGTGGAACACTTAACTCAAAGAACCTGGTTTCGAACCTGGGAACAACTGCCAGTTGTGCAGGTCGCCTCAAAGAATTCATATTGAATCGAATGGGATGTATCCAGAAACCAGAAACATACAGTAGTTCTGTTACATGATAATCAGCCTGAATGCTCAAGGCTGTTGGCAAGCCAATTTTAAATGTATTACCTGAATAAGATGCGTTTGGATCTCCATACAGCACCGTACTCAGCTCAGTCATCAACTGGTTCATAGTGGTAAAGTTGAGTGTATCCACCTCGTCCCAGAATACACTCGCGTCTTGAACGGTATGCGTTTGGGCATTGTCTACGTAATTAATGCGCCCTATATCCAATATGGAAATCCCCAGGCGGTAGATGTAATCATCATAAACTTGCGAACACAATTTGCCTCCCCGCCACACGCGCGAACTCACTTGTTTCTTTTTGGTATAAACCAACCCCAGATCCAATCCAATTCCACTACCTTTAAAAGTTCGCCCCACTTGGTTAAAACCGGTTTCATCATAGTTCATTGGCAACGAAAAACCCACCTCAGCATTCAGGTTTCTTATACTGATCGTACTGTCGTTCAACACTATATAATCAACATTATTGGTCTTAACTGAAGCACCACCATATCCCCACAACTTTTTTACTGTAACCCCGAGTGTCAGTTTTTTATCTAAAAATTCATAAATATCATAATTATAGCTGAGACCAACTTCCATCCAGGCGGTAGAATTGAAGTCGAAATTGTAATCCATAAACCTGATGTTGTAAAGTGTATCATAGATTAATCCCTCATATCCAAAAACAGGTATTTCCCAAGGCAAACGACTTCCTGATGTAAAAAACCGAAACCCCGTCTGAAGTCCAAACCCGTGTTTTCCAACCTGAATCATGGCTGATGGGCCAAGTATACGAATGTTAATTGCTGCGTCTTTTATTTTCTCATCGGTATAATAGATGAAATTTTTGCTGTCTTCCCTATATGTCGGAAAAGTATAATTTGATTTGAACAAATCCGAGATAGTAAAATCAGCAGCAGGAATAAAAGCAAAATTATTCATAAAGAACACATCTGCCGAAACCAGGTGGATATCTAAAAAAGACTTGTTGTTGGTGATCATTGCCGGGTTGACCATTAAACCCGGCGTGCCACTATAATTGCCCAATGTAACGCCAAGCATTTCCTGTCCTTTGAGTTGTTTATTTAGGGATAAAAACAATATAACAAGGACAATACAGGAGAAAAGATTTTTAGAAAAACTATTTAGCATTAAAAGAGTGGACTTTAGTTGATAAATAAACAAACGGCAAAATTAGTTTTTTGGTGCATCCAGTCCGAATTTAACTTTAGTCCTGGCAATTTTTGGTGACGTTGAATAAAAAAAACGGCTTTTACAAAAAGGCAAATTTTCAGGAAAGCATTAAAAAAATCGTATATTTGCACCCCGTTTTCAAGTAGTACGCATGCGGATGTGGCGAAATTGGTAGACGCGCTAGACTTAGGATCTGGTGCCGCAAGGCGTGGGGGTTCGATTCCCTTCATCCGTACAATTATTTTGAACCAATTACCTATTTTTAGATGAACATCTCTCAAGAATCAAACGGTGAATTAAACGCGATAATTCACCTGAATATCCAGGAAAGCGATTATATTGGCACTGTAAACAAACAACTTACAGATTATAGAAAAAAAACCAATATGCCGGGTTTCCGTCCCGGAAATGTGCCCATGGGTTTGATAAAAAAGAAATATGGCTCTGCTGTATTGGTAGAAGAAGTGAACAAAACCGTTTCGGACGCATTGAACAATTACCTGATTGAAAATAAGGTTCCGGTGCTTGGTAATCCACTACTAAACCTGGAAAAAAACAAACAAATTGACTTCGATACACAGAAGGAATTTGATTTTTTCTTTGATATCGGTCTGGCACCTGAGTTCACCCTCAATTTAGCTGATGAAGATTTGACCATTCCTTATTATACCGTTTTGGTTGATGATGATGAAATTAACAAGGCTGTTGAAGATGTAAAGGTTCGTTTTGGCACCGAAGAACATCCTGAAAACGCAGGCGAAACAGATGGCCTTCAAGGGCATTTTTTCAAACTTGATGCTGACGGAAATAGAAATGAAGGTGACCCGGGTAAAAAATCTTACCTTAAATTAGAGATCATTAAAAACGAGGATGTAAAAGCTGAATTGTTGGCCGCAACGAAAGGTGGGATCGTTACCCTCAACCTGATGGAAGCCATTCAGGATGAAACAAAAGTAAGATCGTTACTCGGTTTATCCGCTGACGAAACTGAAGGCTTGAACGCGACCTGGCAATTCGAGATTGATGAAATTATTCATCCCGTAGATGCCGTTTTAGGTGAAGAATTATATAAAAAGGTTTTCCCTGCAAAGGAAATCGATTCGGAAGAGGCCTTTCGTGAAGCACTGGCAGAAGACATCAGTAAACACTATACGCATGATTCGGATCAACAGTTCTTGGCCGATGCTGTTGCAGCCCTGATCAAAAAATCAGCTATCAATCTGCCGGACGCTTTTTTAAAACGATGGCTTCTCGAAAGCAACCAGGGTAAGATTACCGCAGAACAAATTGATACCCAATACGAAAACTATTCTCAGACCTTTAAATGGCAACTTATTGAAGGTAAACTAAGAGAAAAATATGGTGACCAATTGGTAGTAAAAGAGGAAGAAATACGTGGAAAAATTGGTGCCTACTTTCAATCGATCGGTGGTGGCACCGAGCTAAATCCTCAAATTGAAGGTATTATCGACCAGATTTTATCCAGCAAAGATGAAAAGAAACGAATGCATGATGAGATGCTCGATGGAAAATTCATTGAATTTTTCAAAAATAATTTAACAACACAACCTGAAGAAGTGACCAAAGAGAGATTTTTTGAAATCGCCTCTCAGGTAAAATAAATCACCTTATGGATAGCAGTAAAGAATTTAAAAAATACGCCGTAAAACACCTGGGAATCAGCAGCGTCTCCCTCGACAGGTATAGCTCAACTTACGATGGTTATTACATTTCGCCAACCATTATCGAGGAACGGCAACTCAATGTGGCACAAATGGATGTCTTTAGCCGCTTGATGATGGACCGCATCATCTTTTTAGGCGTTCCAATCG
>PCUL01000325.1:0-543 GCA_002771745.1 Bacteroidetes bacterium CG18_big_fil_WC_8_21_14_2_50_41_14 | reverse complement strand
ATGATTATGTTGCCAACATTATTCAGGCGCAATTGTTATTTCTCGAATCGAATGATGCCAACCGGGATATTCAGATATACCTGAACACACCCGGAGGTTCCGTTTATGCAGGATTGGGTATTTACGATACGATGCAATATATCAACCCCGATGTAGCCACCATTTGTACAGGAATGGCCGCTTCTATGGGTGCCGTACTGCTTTGTGCCGGTGCAAAAGGAAAACGAACCGCCTTAAAACATTCACGGGTTCTCATCCATCAACCCATGGGTGGCGCTCAAGGACAAGCCAGCGACATTGAAATTACGGCGCGTGAAATTCAAAAGCTTAAAAAAGAACTCTATGAAATTATTTCCAACCATTCAGGGCAAACCTACAAAAAGGTGTGGGCTGACTCCGACCGCGATTACTGGATGACTGCCACAGAGGCCAAAGATTATGGAATGATTGATGAGGTCTTAATTAAAAATAAAAAATAGCACCGGAAGCAGCGTTTAGTTGTACGATTAAATTGAACATGGCAAAAAAAAACACCCATTATTG
>PCUL01000117.1 GCA_002771745.1 Bacteroidetes bacterium CG18_big_fil_WC_8_21_14_2_50_41_14 | reverse complement strand
TATGTGCAAAATTTACCTTCAGTGACACTAAATGGGACATAGTCAAAATTTATAACATAACATGTTATTTCATTTCGATATGTTACAGTCGTAAAATGTCCTCCACGAATGGCTGATTTAATTAAATCCATTTGATTTACAAAGTATTCTTTTATTTCACCGTTAGCCCGAACTCTAATTTTTACAAATTGGGGATTTTGTTCAAGTTCATATATACCTATTACAAGGACTTGCGAAATATTTAGAGGCCCATTTTGGTCCTTAAGAATATAATCACTATCGTTCTCAAAGTCAAATTCGTTGTTAAAATAATAATAGTACGTATTACTCCCCCCCGAATTACTGTAAAGCATATTTTTTATTTTTTTTAATATAATGTTAGCAAATGATAGACTAACCATCCCAACTGGCTCAAGTTTGCAACTTTCGCCACATCCGTTTTTATTATAAGCATACTATTCACCAAATTTATTAATAAAAAGGCTCACTTTCTCAGTCAATAAATCTTTATGCAGCATCCCGTTAATATACTTTTCAGGGATGCCTTCTATCCCGAATTTTGCCCCAAGCAAACTACAGGCCATAGCAGCATTGGTATCCGCCTCACCTCCCTGATTCACAATCTTAATAAGCCCCTCTTTAAAATCTTTGGCGTTAAAATACCCTAGCTCAACACCACCACCTCCCTGTTCTCAGCATCACATTCCCTCCCAAAAATCTCAATTAGTGACGAAAAACTCTCCTGATCAAGCAAACTCATAATCTCCTTGCATCGATCAAAATTCCCCAGATACCGATGTATTTCTGCCATTACTATACAGTCATTCTCATCTCTTTCGTCAAGCAATTCAATCATAGCCATAAGATTCTCATTCCAAATAAGTTTATCCCGTTCAACGGCGATCAACCTCCTGCCTTTCCGCACACGGTCATTATAACCCCACATGATCTGCAATTGCAGATGTTTTTCTTCCGACTTATTCGTCATCAGATTTTCCCTCAATGCTTGTGCATAATCATACACAGTCAGAGTTTCTCCACTCATTGCCTTTGTTCCATCTGGAAGTTTATCCAACTCAACCTTATTTTGCTCTTTCAACCAAAACAGTTTACCACAACTACCACATTTTGAAACCATAGGAAATGTTGGCAGCATAGGAGCGATCACCTTTCCATCCGAATAATACTTCGCCCCAATAGTATTTCCACTTATCAAACTACCCTTTCGGGTATAATCCCCACAAATAGGACATTGATAATATAAATCTTCTCCTGGTATCATATCTAAAAGTTTTGTAATTGTGTTTTAATCCTATATAT
>PCUL01000011.1:9023-32959 GCA_002771745.1 Bacteroidetes bacterium CG18_big_fil_WC_8_21_14_2_50_41_14 | reverse complement strand
TGCCCGCGTAGCCCGTGATTTTGGCGGACCCAACGTAGTTAAAACCCTGGAAGAACATGGCCTGGACGTGGATGACGTAAGCCGTACCTTTTTTACCTTTGACACCAACCCCACTGGTAGCGATCAAAAATATGCTGTAAACCAACAAATTGTACGCACTTACGCCAGAAAACACGGTATTAAGGTTTTTGACATCAATACCGGAATTGGTACTCATACCTTAATTAGTGAAGGTTTGGCCTGGCCCGGATCAACTGCGGTAACAACCGATTCGCATGCCAACATCCTGGGTTCCATTGGTGCCTTTGGACAAGGAATGGGTGATATCGACATCGCAGTAGCTTTTAATAAAGGAAAGGTTTGGTTTAAAGTACCACCCTCTGTTAAAATCACCTTCACAGGAAAACGTCCTGCCAATGTAACTGCCAAGGACATTGTCCTGAACTTGTTACATCAATTCGGAGCCAACACGCTGCTGGGTTATTCGGTTGAATTTTATGGTGAAGCAGTAGATGATCTTACGCTGGATGAACGCATTACCATCGCTTCCATGGGTACCGAAATGGGTGTAATCGTTTTGTTGTTTACTCCTTCCGATGCCATTATGCAATATTGCGAAAAACAAACCGGACACAAACTGGAAAAACCTGCGGCTGATCCGGATGCCACCTATGAAATGGAATTCACCATTGATATCAGCACTTATGTGCCCATGGTGAGCCGTCCGGGAAAACCACACGACACCGTTGATATTGATGTGGCACGGAAAACCCGCATCGATTCTGCTTTTATCGGAAGTTGTACCAACGGCAGAATCGAAGACATGCGAACAGCCGCCCGCATACTAAAAAACCGCAAGGTAGCGCCCGGTGTGGTACTGAAAATTGTTCCTGCCACCGATGAAATCTGGTTACAATGCCTTGAAGAAGGCCTCATTGCCACCTTTAAAAAAGCCGGTGCACTATTAAGCAACGCCGGATGTGCAGGCTGTGCAGCCGGTCAGGTGGGGCAAAACGGCCCGGGCGAGGTAACCATCAGCACCGGTAACCGCAACTTCCCCGGTAAACAGGGAAAAGGAGCCGTTTATCTGGCTTCTCCGGCTACGGTAGCCGCTTCTGCCATAGCAGGTTACATCACCACAGAGGATGACATTCCGGAAATAGCCGCTGATTATAGTCAGCAGGATCTGGATGGAAGTAACAATAAAGCCATTGCTAAACAGAAGAATGTACACGAAAAACCGGATGTGATTTCAGGACGAGTGTGGGTCATCAAAAAGGATGACATCGATACCGACATGATTTTCCATAACCGTTATCTACAGATTACCGATCCAAAGGAAATGGGGCAGTATATATTTGATAATCTGGCAGGTTATGAAGATTTTGCCAAACGTGTAAAGCCAGGCGACATCGTAATTACCGGTAAGAATTTTGGTGCAGGAAGCTCACGACAGCAGGCTGTCGATGGGTTTGCCACGTTGGGTGTTCAGGCTATCCTGGCCGAATCGTTTGGTGCTATTTACGAACGCAATGCCATCAATGCCGCTTTCCCTATTCTGACCTATAAATCGCTTGATGCGCTCGAATTGAAAGATGGTGATGTGATCAGTGTTAATTTTAAAACAGGTGAGGTAATTAAGCTGGAAAATGCTAAATCGCAGCATATAGAGCCATTCGCTGAGGTACAGTTGGAAATCTATCGAAATGATGGGTTGTTTTAGCTAAAATCTTGCCTTAAAAATCCTTGTTGATGAATTATAAATTCATTTCACTTCTTTGTCTAGTTTTTTTAGTGAGGTTTAATTCCATTGCACAAGAAACCAACCTTAGTGTCATGTCGTGGAACATCCGTCTTGACACGCCTGCTGACAGTGCCGATCGTTGGGACTTGCGCAAAGCAGGGGTAGTTCAGGTTATGAAAGAATATCATCCAACATTTATTGGCGTTCAGGAAGCTTTGCCACAACAAATGGCCTATTTAGTAGATAACCTGACTGGTTATCAATTTATTGGAATTGGCAGGGAAGCCGGAGGCATGGGTGAGTATTCGGCTATTTTTTATGATACCACCCGGTTTTTGGTGTTAACCTCATCCACTTTCTGGCTTTCGCCAACGCCCAATCAGGTTTCAACCGGGTGGGATGCTGCGTTACCACGGATTTGCACCTATGGTGAATTTTTGAGTAATACAGATCATTCGGTACTATGGGTTTTTAACACACATTTCGATCATATAGGCAAAGTGGCCAGAATGGAATCTGCCCGGTTGATTATGGATTCCATCAAACAGATAAGCACAAAAGAACCGACTTCTCATGTAATATTGATGGGTGATTTTAATTCGGGGCCTGATTCAGAACCAATTGAATACATATCCAAACAGTTTGGGAAACAGGGAACATCCATCAGAAAAACATCCGGGCCAAACGGTACTTTTAATGCTTTTAAGATGGACGAACCAATAGAAAAATGCATCGATTATATCTTTGTTCAAAATCTTCGTGTATCAGAAACTATCCACATCGACAAGAGGCTCCAAAACAATCACTTTCCATCGGATCACCTGCCGGTATGGAGCAAAATCATAAAATAGAAAATCTATTCTTTTTAATGATTTTCACTCCTATGTTATGGATTATGTATGAGTTAAGTACTATCTGTGAAAGCTTAAAATCCCCTTTGGCGCAAAGCCTCGAATACAACAATAGCGGTAGATACCGACACATTCATCGAATCGGCTTGCCCGCGCATGGGAATGATAATGTTGGCATCGGAAGCCACCACCCAATCTTGCGTTATTCCTGTAGCCTCAGTTCCCATCACAATGGCGGTTGGTATTTTAAAATCAGCCGTATGATATGGAATAGCGGCTTGCAGGTAGGTACTTAAAATTTGAATTTTCTGTTTTTTCAACCATGAAATGGCTATATGGCTGTCCATAATGAATGTTGGAACGGTAAACACACACCCCAAAGAGGCCCTGATGGCGTTCGGGTTATAGATATCCGTTTTGGGATCACAGATAATAATAGCATCAATTCCGGCCGCATCGGCAGTTCGGTAAATAGCACCCAGATTTCCCGGCTTTTCAATTCCTTCGATAACCAGATAAAGGGGATTTGAAGCCAGGGTTATTTTCTCCGGTGAATGTGTTTTGGATTGAGCCACCACAACCACTCCTCCTGAATTTTCGCGGTAAGCGATTTTTTCATAGACCTCATGTGAGACTTCATACACAGGATAATCCATTTGAGAATGAAGCAATTTGGCCAGATGTAGTGGAGAAATCAGTTTGGCGCAAAAGAAAACACTGTGGATAAGATATCCAACGCTCACTGCCTTTTCGATTTCTTTAAGTCCCTCGATGACAAATAACTTATCTAATGTCCGCACCTGACTTTTTTGTAATTGCAACAGGTGTTTAATTTTTGGATTGTGGCGGCTGGTGATGAGGTCGGAGATCAACATGCAAACAAAAATAAACTATAAAATCTTATATAATTCATTTTCAGTAGTAGAAGGATTGAAAAATTTGACCGAAGGTTGGTATTTAAGCGAAATCAGATTGCCTTTTACAGGATGGTTTAGTTCCATAAAATGCAATGCCAGCCTGATTTGACGAAGCACCAGCGTATCGGCACCATACTTTCTGTCGCCCACCACAGGGCAGCCTAAATCGGCCAAATGAACGCGGATTTGTTTGCTTCTGCCCGTATGTACTTTCATTTCAAGCAGGTGACAGTCGCCATATTTTTTTAAGTATTCATAACTTGTTTTGGCCCATTTAGAATTGGCGACTTCTTTTGGAGTTGCAATCAACTTTCGTTGAGCGTTCTCATGTAACCAATTTTCAATAGTACCTTGTTTGTTTTCAGGCTTATTCTCGGTAAGTGCCAGGTATTTAATATTTACATCATGCCAATGGCTGATCATTACTTGTTGAATCTCCTCAGAACGTGCAAAAAGCATCACACCTTCAACTTCCCTGTCAATCTGATGAACAACCCACAGCCTGATCGTTTCTTCTCCCCGTTGGTTAAGAAAAAACTGCAATTCCTTTTGAAATGAGTTGTCCTTGGGACGATTTCTATCAAAGGAGGAAAGAATTCCGGCAGGTTTAAAGGCAGCGATCAGGTGCTCATCTTCATAATAAATAGCAAACGGACGTGCCCGGTTGGCCATTTTCACCGGTTTCATACCTCTATCCATCTTGGTTTGCTCAATAATATCTCCCGAAGCAAGGATTTCGTTGGGATGATTCGATAACCGTCGGTTATTTTTAAAGAAAACCGACTTGCTGATAATTTGTTTGGCCTTCTGTTTCGACACTCCATGGTACATTTCAAGCACTGTGTCAAGCAAATTGGCCGATTTTTTAACCGTGTATTTCATCGAAATTAGGCGGTATACTTATTACCCGCACGTTTCCTGTCGTTTTCGTTGAGCAATATTTTACGTAAACGCAATGACCTGGGAGTAATTTCAAGGTATTCGTCTTCGCGGATAATTTCCATAAATTCTTCCAGTGAAAATCGGATCGGTGGCGGTAGCAAAATTTTATCATCGGTCCCCGATGCCCGTACATTGGTCAGTTTTTTTGTTTTGCACACATTGACCACCATGTCCCCTGCCCTGCTGTTTTCTCCAATTACCTGGCCTGCATAAATCTCTTCGTTGGTATTCAGGTAAAACCGACCTCGGTCGCTCAATTTCCAGATGGCATAAGGAATGGCTATTCCAGTTTCCATCGAGATCAGGGCGCCATTGTTGCGAATTTTGATTTCCCCTTTCAAAGGCGCGAATTCCTTAAAGCGATGGGCAATAATGGCTTCTCCTTCGGTGGCGGTAAGGATGGCATTCCTGAGTCCGATAATGGCCCTCGATGGCATGATAAATTCGAGCATCATGCGATCGTTCTTCGTTTCCTGGTTGAAAAACTCGCCTTTTCGCAAGGTCACAATATCGATCACACGTCCGGTAAATTCATCCGGAACAAGCACAGTAAGACTTTCGATGGGTTCATATTTAACACCATCAATTTCTTTAATAATGACTTTGGGCTGACCCAACTGAAATTCATAACCTTCGCGCCGCATGGTTTCAACCAGTATGGAAAGGTGCAAAATGCCCCTTCCGAAAACCAGATAACTATCGGAGCTATTGGTTTCCTGCACCCTTAGCGCCAGGTTTTTTTCAATTTCGTGATACAATCTATCGCGCAAATGCCTGGATGTTACATATTTGCCTTCCTTGCCAAAAAATGGCGAGTTGTTAATGGTAAACAACATGCTCATGGTCGGTTCATCAATTTTAATAGCAGGCAGGCCCTCCGGGTTTTCAAAATCAGCTACGGTATCGCCAATTTCAAAGTCTTCGATGCCCATGATGGCTACAATATCACCAGCCTGAACAGGAACTTTACACTTCTCTTTTCCGAGGCCTTCAAACAAGTAAAGTTCTTTGATCTTTGATTTTTGAATGACCCCATCACGCTTTACGAGCGATACAAGCTGGCCCACCTGAAGTGTTCCTCTTAATAACTTTCCAACTGCAATACGTCCTACATAGCTCGAGTAGTCGAGTGAGGTGATCTGCATTTGCGGAGTACCTTCAACAAATTTGGCCGGAGGAACATGAGCAACCACCTGATCAAGCAAATAACTCACATTGTCAGTCACATTTAACCAATGATCAGACATCCAGCCATTTTTAGAGGAACCATAGATCACAGGAAAATTAAGTTGTTCCTCAGTAGCCCCCAGATTAAACATCAAATCAAAAACGGCTTCGTATACTTCATCAGGACGGCAGTTTGGTTTATCTACTTTGTTGATTACCACCAATGGCTTCAGACCAAGATCAATGGCCTTTTGCAGGACAAAACGAGTCTGGGGCATAGGGCCCTCAAAGGCATCTACCAACAACAACACACCATCTGCCATATTTAACACGCGCTCGACTTCGCCACCAAAGTCGGCATGACCGGGGGTGTCGATGATGTTAATTTTAACATCTTTATATCGAACAGATACGTTTTTTGAAAGAATGGTGATACCACGTTCACGTTCCAGGTCGTTGTTGTCGAGAATCAAATCTCCCATTACCTCATTGTCCCTAAATAGTTTAACCTGGTATAAAATCCTGTCTACCAGGGTGGTTTTGCCGTGATCGACATGTGCGATGATAGCGATATTTCGAATGGAAATCATAGTTTACAATAGATAAAAAATGGAGTGCAAAAGTAGTCTTTATTTGCATGCAAGCGACAACCAATAGAAAACAGGTATTTATCAAGCAAGATTCGATTCACATAGTGCCAAAAAAAAAGAGTCGTTACGACTCCTTTTATATGATTGTCTCAATCTTTAAAGATTATTTTGTTGCTTTATAACGACTGGCCACTTCATCCCAGTTAACAACCAGCCAAAAACTTTCAATGTACGAAGTTCTTTTGTTCTGATAACGAAGATAATAAGCATGTTCCCATACATCCATACATAAAATGGGAGTACCCTTCTGCTTGCAATCGTTCATCAATGGGTTGTTTTGGTTGGCCGTTGAAGAAACAAAGAGCCTTCCATCCGCGTCAACACTCAGCCATGCCCAGCCACTTCCGAATTGGGTAGCTCCTGCTTTGCTGAAATTCTTTTTAAATTCGTCGAAAGAGCCAAAACTTTTATCGATGGCAGCTGCCAATTCACCGGTTGGTTTCCCACCGCCATCAGGCGACATCACGGTCCAATACATGGCATGGTTAAAATAACCACCGGCATTGTGCCTTACTGCATCAGGATATTTGGTGATGTTGGCAAAAATCTGGTCCATGGTCATGTATTCCAGATCTGTACCCTCGATGGCTTTAAGGAATTTTGTGTAATAACCTCGGAAATGTTTGTCGTAATGAATTTCCATGGTTTCTTTGTCGATGGCTTTTTCGAGTGCATCGTAGGCATAAGGCAATGGTGCCATTTCATGTGTAACTTTTTCTTTCATCTTAAGCTGCGCCTGCAAAGTCCATGCAGTACCAAAAATGAAGGCTATTAACATTAATTTTTTCATGTCACAGTTTTTAATGTGTTAAATACCAAGAGTCAATGCGCAAATTTAGATCATTTCTAAATAGCTATTACGAGCGAAACGTTATTTTATGATAAATTAATAATCCAAAGAAAGTATAAGTTTTGTTTATCATACCAGAAGCCAATGTTTATATTTGCGAAAATTTTTCATTTGAAACAGTTAGGTTCCATAGTATTGTTGATGCTCCTGGTATTTCCCTTTGCAGGGACGTATTGCTGGCTTCATTATGAAAAAGCATCCCTTAGAAAGGCTGTTAAAAAGGAGCTTTTGATAGGTCTGGATGACAGTAAATTGGTGAGATTGGAATTCACCCAATTTGAAATCGCGACCCTTTTAAACTGGCATCATGCTAAAGAATTTGAATATCGAGGTCAAATGTATGACATCGTCCGACAGTCATCCACTTCAACGACTCATATTTATTGGTGTTTTCCCGATCATGCAGAAACCCGCCTGAACAATCAACTGTCATCATTGATAAATAAGTTAATCAATCAGGATAAGCAACGACAACAACATAAAAAAGAGACCCTCGATTACTACAAGAGTTTGTTTTTTCAACCCGGACAAAATAGCAACTCTTCAAGAGAAAATCCATCACTTGAATACTTTATTACAAGAACTGAAAAACTGTCATCCTATTTCAAAGTACCATCGGTTCCCCCTCCCCGCTTAACCTGATTTTCTTTCTATTGTAGCCTGTTTGTTTATGCAGAAAAAATGGTTGCCGTGAGTCGTTTCAGAAAAGAAAACTCCTGGTTATCAGCATTAAACAACACTATTTCATTCTATTAATTTATTACAAAATTGGGTAAAATACCTATGAAAAAAATATTCTTTATTATAAGCATTATGTTTTGGGCATTGATCAGCCCATCGCAAATCATCACACTACTCGACAATGAAACAAACCAGCCTCTGGATCTGGCAACAATCAGTTGTAATACGCCAAAGATCAGCCTGATAACCAATGCCAATGGCCAGGCTGATATATCGCAGCTCAAGGCTGCTGCTGAAATTCAACTACAAATTCTAGGTTTTGAATCACAGGTCATTAGCTATGAAAGCATTGCACAACAGCAATTTATCGTAAAAATGATTCGCAATTCCTTTAGTCTCGATCAGGTGGTGGTTTCGGCTACACGTTGGAAGCAGAATTTGCGTGAGATACCCGCAAAAATCCTGACGATCACTCCCCGCCAAATGGCTTTGCAGAATCCGCAAACTGCTGCTGATTTATTAGGTACTTCTGGTGAGGTGTTTATGCAGAAGAGCCAACAAGGAGGCGGCAGCCCCATGATCAGGGGATTCTCCACCAATCGGCTTCTTTATACGGTTGACGGGGTCAGGATGAATACTGCTATTTTTCGCAGCGGTAACCTCCAAAATGTAATTTCGCTCGACCCTTATGCTATTGAGGCTGCTGAGGTGATTTTTGGGCCGGCAAGCCTGATCTACGGAAGCGATGCCATCGGTGGCGTCATGAGCTTCCAGACCATCTTACCTGAGTACACACTCACTGATAAACCTCTTATAAACGGCCATGCCAACATGCGCTTTTCGTCAGCAAATAATGAAAAAACAGGTCATTTTGATGTGAGCCTCGGTTGGAGAAAATGGGCATCGGTTACCAGTTTTTCAAGCAATGAATTTGGTGATTTACGCATGGGAAGCCATGGCCCTGATGAATACCTGCGTAATTGGTATGTCCAACGGATCGACAGCATGGATGTCGTGGTGACAAATGACGACCCTCAAACTCAAAACCCAACAGGTTACAGGCAAATGAACCTCATGCAGAAAATAGCCTTCCAGCCCAATGCAAACTGGGAATTTCAATATGGGGTTCATTATTCGGCTACAACCAACTATTCGCGCTACGACCGGTTAATAAGGACTAAAAGTGGCTTGCCCAGAAGTGCCGAATGGTATTACGGACCACAAAAATGGATGATGAACAACCTGATTATCACCCATAAGAAAGCCAACAAGCTGTACGATGAAATGGCTATCCGGTTCGCTTACCAGTATTTTGAAGAGAGCCGAAACGACCGCGATTTTCAAAAAGTGACGTTATTTCATCGCACCGAGAAAGTGGATGCATGGTCGGCGAACGCTGATTTTTTGAAAACATTGGGCGAGAGGAATAAATTCTATTATGGAATAGAAGCTGTTGTGGACCAGGTAGTTTCGCAAGGACTTGATGAGGATATATCGACCGGAGAAATAATCACAGGCGCATCGCGCTACCCACAATCTACCTGGTCATCCTATGCTGTCTATCTAAGCTATCAATACCGGCTCAGCAAAAAAGTGCTGTTACAAGCCGGGGCTCGGTACAATCAAATGAGTATGAGTGCCGATTTTTCCAATAACCTACCCTACTATCCATTGCCCTTAACTACTGCAGAAACCAACAATGGTGCGGTAACCGGAAATTTGGGTATGGTCTATAGTCCAACAAATGACTGGTCGTTGGTGGTTAATTTGTCGTCGGGGTTTCGTGCCCCAAACGTGGACGACATGGGCAAGATTTTTGATTCTGAGCCAGGGGCGGTAGTGGTGCCAAATGCAGACCTAAAACCTGAATATGCCTGGAACGCCGAGATTGGCATTACAAGGGTATTCGACAAGATGGCTAAAATCGACCTCACAGGTTATTACACCTTATTGGAAAATGCATTGGTACGTCGTGATTACACTCTTGACGGGAAAGACAGCATCATTTATAAAGGTGAAATGAGCCGTGTCCAGGCCATTCAAAATGCAGCAAACGCCTATGTGTACGGAGTGCAGTTTGGTATGGAGTTTAAATTTGGTTATGGATTTGGGTTGTCTTCTCAATTCAATTACCAAAAAGGTGAAGAAGAACTTGATAATGGAACAAAAAATCCGTTGCGACATGCTGCACCCTGGTTCGGGATTACTCACCTGACCTATTCGGTTGATCGGTTGAGGCTTGATTTATACGGTATGTACAATGGTGAAGTGAGTTATGATAACCTGCCTGATGAAGAGCGTGGCAAAGAGTATATGTATGCGGTTGATGCCAATGGAAACCCATATTCCCCTGCCTGGTACACGCTTAATTTCAAAGCGTTGTTTATACTGAACGACCAGCTGTCAATCAGTGCCGGAATTGAAAACATTACCGATCAGCGTTATCGTCCATACAGCTCGGGAATTGTTGCCCCGGGAAAGAATTTTATTATCTCGCTAAAGGCGACCTTCTAGTGGTTTACCTCAAAGGAGTAATGAGCCAAAGTTTTATAGGTCACGTTTTGTATTGATTTGATAACTCCTTTGCGTTTTTACTCCTTTGCGGTATTTTATTACAGCTTTAATTATCTAGGGCATCTCTGATTAAAGTGATATTTTTCGTTCCTTTGCAAAAATGTTCCGGCCCTATAGTTCAATGGATAGAATGTCAGATTCCGGTTCTGATGATCTGGGTTCGAATCCCGGTAGGGTCACTTTTAAAATGCCGGACACCGGTATTTATTAATTTGCAAAGAACTTGTAAATAAGTTCGATAGATTAACTTTTATTACATAAGAAATTATTTTGTAATGTCAATCAAATTTCATAAAATGAAATTTATAAAATTGACCAGCCTTCTACTTATCTTTTTCTGCTGTGCAGAAATACAAGGCACCTTTGCCCAAACCTCTCTTTTCAGTTACAATCACTATGTGAATGAAAACGGAGATACACTCAATTACCGGCTTCTTTTTCCTGATTACAACACCATGCGAAAATATCCGCTGGTGGTCTTTTTGCATGGATCGGGTGAATGTGGAAACGACAATGAGGCACAGTTGAAGTGGGGTGTTGGTAAGTTTGCCGATGAGCGGTTGATGATCCAATATCCCGCATTCGTCCTCGCCCCTCAATGCCCCTCAGACATGGAATGGGCAAACTATGATGAAGATGAAACCTCCCGGACACTAACATTAAAACCATCACCATCCAAGCCAATGGAGTTGGTCATTTCGCTTATTCAACAACTCATGGCCGAATTCCCCATCGATACCAGCCGAATCTATATCACCGGGCTTTCTATGGGTGGTAAGGGAACCTACGATGCCATACAACGATATCCAAATTTATTTGCCGCTGCAGTTCCCGTCTGTGGCGCCGGCGACACCTCCCGGGCAGCCTCCATAGCACATATCCCCATTTGGATATTTCACGGTGCGGAAGATCCCGTAATCGATCCACTTTATTCTATCGACATGTTAAGCGCCTTGATCCAAGCCGGGGCGCATCCGGGATTTACCCAATATCCACAGGTAGGTCATTTCTCCTGGCTGGGCGCTTACACCGATCCCCTGATGATGTCCTGGCTATTCGGTCAACGGAAGTAGTGGCAAGGTTAATGAGGTCGATATAAAAAAATGAGATACCCGGTCAATCGGGTATAAAAACCGATGAAATAAATTAGCCAATAATTGTTTCCCGGGATACAAATAATCATTCATTTAAAACCGATAATCAAAAACCTGCTACGGCTGTCTAACTCATGCAAATTTTACGACCTGTCGAATTTATTTTGCATTCAAACTTACATTAAACCAAAGGTAGGAAATTTGGTTGCCTCTATCGTTTTACCTTGTAAAACGGAGAGGCTTTGATAACAATGATTCAAAATAAATAATAGGAACCTCATAAGTTGAGAGATGAAAAAGTTATTGATGATTACAATGACAACATTTTTTTGGAATATCGCCTGTTCACAGGTATCCATTAATACCGATGGAAGCCAGGCAAATGCCTCTGCAATTTTAGATTTAAAAAGTACTTCCAAAGGGTTCTTGCTTCCAAGGATGACAACATGGCAACTTAAGAATATTTCAAATCCTGCGGCAGGGCTTTTGGTCTTCAATTCTGATTCATCTGATTTTTACGGTTTTAATGGAAATGAATGGATTTCGATGTGGAATTCCAGCGACACGATAACTTGTTGGTTCTGTGGTGATCCGATAACAGATATACGAGATGGAAGCATTTATGCCACAGTTTTAATTGGATCACAATGCTGGATGGCGGAAAATTTGAATATTGGAACAATGATCAACAATACGCCAACTGATAATGGACTTATTGAAAAGTTCTGTTATGCCGGTCAGGCATCAAATTGCGATATGTATGGCGGGCTCTACGACTGGGACGAAATGATGCAATACTCAACTGGTGCAACAGTGCAAGGAATCTGCCCGGCAGGATGGCATCTACCGGGTGATGCAGAATGGTGTACAATGACCACTTATGTGGATCCAACGGTCAACTGCAACGTCTATGCCTGGAACGGAACCAACATTGGTTTCAAATTAAAAAGTACCAGTGGATGGTATAATGGATGGAACGGTTCGGATGATGTAGGTTTTACAGGTTTGCCGGGTGGTGTCCGGGTTTCTGCTGTCTTTTACGACTACCTGACTACGTATGGAGAATGGTGGAGCGCGGACCCCTATAACGAGTCGAAAGCCTGGTATCGATCTCTCTCCTGCTACGAAAATAAAATTGGCAGGTTTAATCTCACAAAAAGCTATGGGCTGAGTGTGCGTTGCATTAAAGACTAGGGTATAGTCAGACAACAAAAATGAACTCCAATAAAGTGATCTCAGGTCAATAGCACGAACCTGGTAGAGTGGCTCTACTTATAACGCCGTTTTTGCTATTTTTGCAGCGCCAAATCGAATACCATGATCGAAACTACCATTGCACTTTTGTTACGCAGAGCCATCGTTGAACTTTACGGACAAGAACCTTCTGAGGATTTAATCCAGGTGCAGAAAACACGACCTGAATTTCAGGGAGACTACACCATTGTTGTTTTTCCCTTCTTGAAAATGTCGCGAAAAAATCCTGAGCAAACAGCCAATGAAATTGGAAACTACCTGATGAATAGCTCTCCTGAAATCACTGCTTTTAATGTCATTAAAGGATTTTTAAATTTATTGGTATCCGATGAATATTGGATGAGGTTTTTCACGAAGGTGATACCTGATGACCAATTCGGGTTTGGTAAACGCCAGGATACAGCACCCGTCGTAATAGAATACTCTTCTCCCAACACCAACAAACCTCTTCACCTGGGCCATGTAAGGAATAACCTCCTGGGTTGGTCAGTGTCCGCCATTTTAAAGGCAAATGGCATTCCTGTAAAAAAGGTGAACCTGGTGAACGACAGGGGTATCCACATCTGCAAATCCATGCTGGCCTGGCAAAAATGGGGACAGTCGGCCACACCCGAAACTACCGGCCAGAAAGGTGATAAACTGGTGGGTGATTATTATGTTCTTTTCGACAGAGAATACAAGAAAGAAATTAAAACACTGGTAGACAATGGGATGAAGGAGGATGAGGCCAAAAACTCAGCCCCTATCCTACTCGAAGCCAAACAAATGCTTAAAAAATGGGAAGACGGTGACGATCAGGTGCGGAAACTTTGGTACGAAATGAACCAATGGGTATACGCCGGTTTTGATATCACCTACAACCGCATGGGTATTGATTTCGACAAGGTTTACTATGAATCTGAGACTTATCTTCTGGGAAAAGCACTGGTGGAAGAGGGTCTTCAAAAGGACATTTTGTTTAAAAAAGCAGATGGCTCTGTGTGGTGCGATCTTACTTCAGACGGACTGGACGAAAAGCTGTTGTTGCGTGCCGATGGCACTTCCGTTTATATGACGCAGGATCTGGGAACCGCTCAACTTCGACACGATGATTACCATCCTGGCAAACTGGTTTATGTGGTTGGTAATGAACAAAATTACCATTTTGATGTGTTGAAACTGGTGCTGAAAAAACTTGGAAAAGAATGGGCTGATAGCATTGAGCATCTTTCATACGGAATGGTGGAACTGCCCGAGGGCAAAATGAAATCACGCGAAGGTACTGTGGTGGATGCAGACGATTTGATGGAAGAAATGTATCAAACTGCAAAAACCACCACCGAAGCACTGGGTAAATTTGATGATTTTACGGAGGAGGAATCTCACCAGTTGTATAACATACTCAGCCAGGGGGCTTTGAAATATTTTATCCTGAAGGTAGATCCCAAAAAAACCATGACTTTTAATCCTGCCGAATCCATTGATTTTACAGGAAATACAGGCCCGTTTATTCAATATACCCATGCAAGGATTAAATCCATTCTGCGCAAAGCGGATGAAGCTGGCTATCCCTATTTGGAAATAAAAATTGATTGGAATGACTCGAATGAAAAGGAAAAATCCCTTCTCAAACTGCTACACGATTTTCCTCAGGTGATTCAACAGGCAGGTGAAAATTTCAGTCCTGCGTTGGTAGCCAATTATGCCTATGAAGTAGCCAAAGAATTCAACCAGTTTTACCATGCACTCATCATCCTGAAGGAGGAAGATGAAGCAAAGAGAACCTTCAGGTTGCAGCTTTCGTTTGTTACCGCACGAACCATCCGGCAAGCCATGAAACTGCTGGGCGCTGAAGTTCCGGAAAGGATGTAGAAATTGGACTTCCATATTGGGTATTTTCTGTAATAAGGTTAGATTGAATTGCAAAAGTTGTGACATCACCGAAAATTCAATCTTTTTGTATCTTTGAATCAAAATGACAAAGAGAATGGAAAGCACGATTAGATACTGGATTGACATTTCTGATTATGATCTAGAAACAGCTGAAGCAATGCTTCAAAGCAAAAGATACTTATATGTCGGTTTTATGTGCCATCAGACTATTGAAAAAGCTTTTAAAGCTTATTTTGTAAAAATTAAATCTGAAACAGCACCATATACGCATAGTTTATCCTTTCTTGCAAAAAGAGGTGAATTCTATGAATCATTTACTGAAGAACAAAAAGATTTCATAGATCAAATTGAACCGTTAAATATAGAAGCTCGTTATCCATCTCACAAAGAAAGATTAATGAGAAGTTTGACAGATTCAAAATGTGTCGAAATTATTCAAAGAACCAAAGAACTACAACAATGGATAAAAGTGAAGCTATAAAAAAAGTAAAAGCCTACAGAATTTTGTTGAAAGATTATTTTCAACTAGAGAATGTATATCTTTTTGGTTCATACGCTAAAAATACTAATCAGGACGATAGTGATATTGATGTTGCGATTGTTGTAAAAAATGTAAAAGGAGACTATTTTTCAGTTAACCCAATACTATGGAAATTAAGAAGACAGATTGATGATAGAATTGAACCCATATTAATTGAGATGGATTTCGATGAGGCTAACTTTCTCGCAGAAGTTCAAAAATTTGGCATCGAAATTTCATGACAAAAAACATGAGTTAAATCTGTTACATCCGCGCCCCCCGATGTTTATCGGGGTTCATACGGGGTCATCCGTGTCCCTTTTACACTTAATGATCCGCGTGAAATCTCTTCAGTCTCGCTTCCAGGTCGCCAAATTGTTCGGGTTGTATCAAGGAGGTACAGGCCCTGATTCCTTCCGATCGTTCGCTACCGGTGATCAGCAATGAAATGGCACTGATACCGTAGTAAACCAATTCGTTAAGCAAGGCTTCGGCATCCATGCCGGGATAAGAAAAAGTAAAATAAAATCCATCAGCAATGGGTTGGTCAATGTCGGTATCATACACAATTTCAAAACCATTGTCGGTAAATAATTTTTTCATCACTTTGGCCTTTTTTCCATAGGCTCTTACCGACTCAACAATATTAAAACTACCGTTTATCGCAGCTTTCAACATCGCAGCCAAAGCGTATTGTGCCGAATGCGAGGTACCTGAACTTAAGGGGTACAACGTTCCGAAAACCATGGCGTATCCAAACTGGGACGAGGGATAATACTGAAGCAAATCCTCGAAACGGGTATGGTAAAGATGGTTGGAAATCACCATCATGCCAATGCGCTCTCCGGCATAGCTAAATACTTTGGAACTTGAAATAAACAGGATATAGTTGTTGGTATAATGTGCCACAGTTGGTTGATAAGGTGGAACACCCGGTTTTGAATAATCTTTGCGGAAGTCCATGCCAAAATATGCCAGGTCCTCCATCACGATCACGTTATACTTGGTGGCCAGTTCCCCAATTATTTTAAGTTCGTCTTCTGTAAAACAAATCCAGGAGGGATTGTTTGGATTGCTGTACAAAACCGAGTGTATTAACCCGGTTTTAAAATAGGATTCAAGCTTTTCGCGAAGCTTCTCTCCCCGATAATTGTACACATCGAAACTTTCAAATTTGCGGCCCAACACCCGGTGTTGCTGCTTGTGGACCGGAAAACCGGGGTCGATGAATAGAGTTGTGTCGCGGTGATGGTATAACCGGCTAAGCATCAAAAAAGAGGCAAAGCTGCCCTGCATCGATCCGACGGTTGGCAAACAACATTCAGGGTTGACCTCAATATCCATAAAAAGTTTTACAAATTGTGAGATTCCCTCTTTCAGTTCGGGGATACCCTGGATGTCGGGATATTTTGCGGCCACTCCTTTTTTCAGGGCTTCAATCTGACCTTCCACACCGATCTTTTCAGGAGGAAGTCCGGGAATACCCATTTCCATGCGAACAAACTTCTCGCCTGTAGCCTTTTCAATTTCATCCACCAGTTTTTTAATTTCACGAATGGATGAGGTGCCAACCGACATTAATCCGCTGGCTTTTATTTTCTCCGTTACAATTTGATTATCAATTGGTGTACTTTTCATATATTTTAATTTGCTGTAATTGAATATATTTTAATTAATCTTATTTCCAGTCATATCGGCTACAGCCAGAATGATACCGAGGGCAATTCCCAAAAGGGCAGCAAACAGCACCTGAAAGTCCGGAAGCAACAAAAATGTAATGGTATGCGCCGGAATCCAGAAAAATGGGATCGTCTTTTTAAAAACGAAGTTCCACTGCACATCCCAATTCAAATTTACAAATATTTTCCGAACCTGGATGGGTTTAAAAAAGCCCATCATGGTGCCGCCATTTTGTAAAATATGGGTATCCGAAATTTTATGAATTGTCATCATCACCGGGGCATAAATCAGGTTCATGGCCGCACTAACACAAAAAGCCACGAGAACTTTATCGAAGGTTAACGCACCTTTAAAAGCTGAAACCGCACCATCGAACCCACAATAGTCCATAAATGCAGGCGTGCCGGTGGCAAAAATGATGAAGGCCATTTTGATGGTGATTCCGAGAACTCCCCAAACAATCATGCGTGGCACCAGGCCAAATCCCTTTTTTGTGTAGTATCCGGTTTTAATTCTCAAGCCAATCACCTCCCCAAGGGTAGCCAGCAAGGCAAATTTTATAAATGACATGATCAGTCCGTGATCGTGGTTAAACGACAAGTAGAACTGCATCAGGGATTCGCTCAGAAAAAAAGGTAAAAAAAGGGCCACTATTCCGAGGGCAAAAAATACATCAGCTTTCTTCATGGGGTTTATTTTTCGATGCGGATCCGTGCGTCAACAGCAATGACACTTTTGGCGGTTCCGAGCAACGGATTCAAATCTAATTCTGCAATTTCAGGAGCCACCTCCACCAACGCTGAGAGTCTTGCAACCGCTTGGGCAAATAATTCCTGATTTACCCCCTCCTGACCCCGTGCACCCTGGATGAGTTGATAGGCACTCAATTCTTTCATGGCGTCCAATACTTCACTTTCGGTAACAGGAACCAACAGGCTTTGAACGTCTTTAAGCACTTCGATAAAAATTCCACCCAGTCCAAATAAGATCATGTGCCCAAATTTATCTTGTTTTTTCACACCTGCAAACAGTTCGGTCCCACCCAGCATGGGTTGTAACAACACACCCGTTGCCTGCTCAATTTTCATCATTCGGTTCATTTCTGAAATGGCCTTTTCCAGGGATTGTATATTGAGTGTTACACCCCCTACGTCCGATTTATGAACGGGGCCCACTACTTTCATTACCAATGGAAAACCAACTTCTGCGACAGCAGCACTCAAATTACTCGTATCAGAAACCACTTTCTCAACAGCACGTGAAATACCGACAGCATCCAACAATTGTTGCACCTTTTCGGGAGACAGATATCCGTTTTCAGCCCGGGCGATCACCTTACGAATAGCAGCTTTATCCACGGATTGATTATATGGTTGCGAAGTAACTGGTTTTGGAGCGTAATAAATCCTGGTAAGCGCGTTGGCCAGTATCACCTCATCAGGAAAAAATACGCCACCACCATCAACAAACGCTTTAACCTCGGCAGCAGCCGTTAATATTGAAGGCAAGACCGGATAAATGGGCTTTTTTGAGGAGCTCATTTTGTCAAACAGCAAAGAATATACATCGTAGATGGGTGCTAGCCCGGGAGTACCAAAAATAACAATCATCGCGTCAATATTGGGAAAATCATGCTCTACAGCATCGATGATGATTCCCAGTTGTTCGGCAGTACCTGTGGCCAAAAAGTCGATGGGATTGCCAACGGAAGAGCCGGGGAAAAGCTGGCTTTGCAATTTATCTGCTTTTGAGCCGGTGATATTTGGAACTTCCAGTCCTCCATTGGAAAGTGCATCGGTAAGCATTACGGCCGGCCCGCCTGCATGGGTAATGATAGCGATGTTTTTTCCTTTTAGTTCAGGATACATAAAAACAGATGCTACACTGATCATATCCTCACGTCCGTAACAACGTACGATGCCCGCCTTTTTAAACAATGCATCCACAGCCCCATCCGGGCTGGCCAGGGCACCGGTGTGTGAGGAAGCCGCCCTGCTCCCCGCATCCGAAGAACCTGCCTTTATAGCGGCTATCCTACATCCTTTTTTGATAAGTGATGCCGCATGTTTGAGTAATAATTCAGGTTTATCAATGTTTTCGAGATAGAGCAACTTAACATGGGAATCTTTTTTGTCATCATAATGCTCATCCATGTGTTTTAGGATGTCTTCCACTCCCAACTGGGCAGAATTTCCTACAGAATACACGTTGGCGAATTGCAAACCGTTGGGTATTCCGACTTCCATGATAAAACAGGCCGTAGCACCCGATCCACTAATAAAGTCGCACCCTTTGGCCGACAACCTGGGAATTGGCATGGTAAATATACTTTGATGCTGGGGAGTTAATATACCCACGCAGTTGGGTCCTATCAAGGTGCCATCCACTTTATTTACTGCAGCAACCACGCGATCTTCGAGAAGCTTTCCTTCATGACTTTCTTCACTATATCCAGCTGACAGAATAATAAAAGCACGTGTGTTTTTGTTTTCGGTGAGAAACTCGACCAATTCGGGGGTATATTTCGCAGCAATGGCCACGATGGCCAAATCAACATTTGGAAGTTCTGACGGCGTTTTATAACTTTTTATCCCTTGTACCTGTATCTCCTTCGGGTTGAGCACCATAAGCTCGCCCGGAAATTTCCCATCGATGAGGTTTTTCAGGATTTTACCGCCCGGTTTTTGAATATCATTCGATCCCCCAATTACTACAATGCTTTGAGGATGTGTTAGCTGACTATTGATCATTATTTGTTAATTAAGCGAGGCAACAAAACTAGTGATTTTAACGCTTTATTTGCAGTAAAACAAGTATTTAGAACGAATTTAAAAAGTATTTTATGGCCCACATTTTGACTATCAGGAGAATGTAAAAAAACATTTTCTGATAAAACCTGGTTCTTAAAAGCAGGAATTATCGGATTATCTACTTACCTTTGTTGTCAATTACTTAATTGCTAATAATTTAATCTAACCCATGTAAAATGAAAAAGGCACTTTGGATCATTCTAATCATTGTACTTGTTATACAAGTTATTCCGACAAACCGGCCTGAGACAAGTTTTAAAAATCCCGATGACCTTCTGGTAAACAATCAAATTCCTGTTGAAGTTGCCACTATGTTACGAAACGCATGTTATGATTGTCATTCAAACGAAAGCCAGTTTCCTTGGTATGCATACGTAGCGCCTGTTTCCTATCTGGTTAACCGCGACATCCGGGAAGCCAGGGAACACCTCAATTTTTCGGAATGGGAAAGTCTTGAAACAACTAAAAAGTTAAAGATGCTTGGTGAAATCAGTGATGAAGTGGGTGAAGGCGAAATGCCTGTGAAAATTTATCCTCCCCTGCATCCAAAGGCCCGCTTAAGCGATGAAGACCGGAAGAAAATTGTGGAATGGACTGCTGATTTCGGGGATGGATTGCTCAAATAACCAGCAAATTACCAAATTACATGTTAAAAAAAAGTCCCGCATGATGCGGGACTAAGTCATTTTGATTATCGGGTATGGTATTAAGCTCTTCTGACGTCAGCCGCCATCAAGCCTTTCTTTCCTTCCTTCAATTCAAATGTTACCAAATCGTCGTCTTGGATGTTGTCGATTAATCCAGAGACGTGAACAAAATGTTCTTTTCCGGTTTCGTCATCAATGATGAAACCAAAGCCTTTGGAAGTGTTAAAGAATTTCACTTTTCCAGTATTCATATGCGTATTATTGAAATTAAAATTAGGGCAAATATACATGAATAATCATACAAAAATCAGCTCACCAAAAAAAATGACCTGATTTTTGCAATTTATTAACCCGCAATTTCAACAAAACAACTATGACAACGCGTTGAATCAAATTTTGGTTACATTATTCATGCCCATGGTAATGGCATCTTCATTCAGAGGAATGAGTTTGTGATACCTCTCCGGCAGTGATTTCTTCAATCCTTTAATCACATTTTCAAGCTTTACGATGGGCTTGATTTTCATGTAGGCACCCAGCACGACCATGTTAAATATTTTGGTATTTCCCATTTCGGCTGCTAACTTAGCGGCCTTCACTTCATAAATGGTAATATCTTTGCGCTTTGGGTGGTGTATAATTCCATTGGGATCGTACAAAAGTACGCCACCGGGCTTTACCGAATGCTCAAATTTATCCATGGATTGCTGATTGAGGATAATGGCTGTATCGAAAGTTGTAAGTGTTGGGGAACTAATTCGTTCATCGCTTACGATAACGGTCACGTTGGCGGTTCCTCCACGCATTTCAGGGCCATACGATGGCAACCAACTCACCTCCTGGTTCTGCATGATACCTGAGTAGGCAAGAATTTTACCCATGGAAAGTACGCCTTGTCCACCGAATCCTGCTATGATGATTTCTTCTGTCATTTTCTTGAGATTTTTAATTAATTCTACCTGTCGATCAGCTTCCCATCTACTTTAAGGTCGCCAATTTGATAAAATGGAAACATGTTTTCCTCCATCCAGGTATTCGACTGAACGGGTTCCATTTTCCAACCGGAATTACAGTTTGAAACGACCTCTATAAACGAAACGCCAGGTTTGTCGTCAAGTTGGTTTTGAAAAGCTTTTTTGATGGCTTTTTTTGCTTTGCGAACGGCAGCAGGGGTTTGTACCGACTGGCGTGTAACATAATAAGTACCCGGCAATGTGGCCACCAGTTCGGTCATTTTCAGCGGATTACCCATTGTTGCAACATCTCTGCCATAAGGTGAAGTGGCTGTTTTCATTCCTGGTAACGTGGTCGGAGCCATTTGTCCACCGGTCATTCCGTAGATCCCGTTGTTGATGAACACAATCACGATTTTTTCGCCCCGGTTACAGGCATGAATGGTTTCAGCGGTGCCGATGGCAGCCAGGTCGCCGTCACCCTGGTAGGTGAAGACCACTTTCCCTGGCCAAAGTCTTTTAATGGCAGTAGCCAAAGCAGGTGCTCGTCCGTGAGCCGCTTCCTGCATGTCCACATTCATAAATTCGTAAGCCAAAACCGAACAACCCACCGGCGCTACACCGATGGTCTCATTTTCTTTCCCCAATTCTTCGATCACTTCCATAATCAACCGGTGAGTAGTGCCATGGCCACAACCCGGACAATAACTGAGTGCTTTATTGGTCATCAGGCTGGTTTTTTTATAAACCAGATTTTCGGGTTTAATAATATCTTGTAAGGTGATTTCTGACATGGTTTATCCTCCTATTATTTTTTGCTCTAATGCTTCTAACACTTGTTCCGGTGAGTGAATAACACCTCCGTAACGACCAAAATGTTCTACTTTGGTACGACCCTCAACAACAAGTTTCACATCCTCAATCATTTGGCCGGCGCTCATCTCCACCGACAGAAAACCCTTGATTCCCCTTTTAGTCAATTCATCGATTGGTTTTTTGGGGAAAGGCCACAAGGTAATGGGACGAAGCAATCCAACTTTGATGCCTTTTTCACGGGCCAACTGGATTGATTTTTGTGCGATGCGTGCACTTGAGCCATAAGCTACGATGATATACTCTGCATCCTCACAATGCAACATTTCGAAGCGTACTTCATTCTCTTCGATGGTTTTGTACTTTGCCTGAAGATGCCAGTTGTGACTTTCGAGTTTATGCGGATCCAGATCGAGTGAGGTGAGAATCCTGCGCTCCCCTCCAACTGGTTTTCCATTGGTGGCCCAGGGATGGCGTTTTATTACTTCTTCATCTGTTAAACGCGGTATTTGATCGAAGAGTTCGACTTTTTCCATCATCTGACCGATAAGTCCATCGGAAATAATCAAGGCTGGTGTTCGGTATTTGAAAGCCAGATCGAAGGCCAGAGGGACAAAGTCCGACATTTCCTGAACGGAGGAAGGAGCCAAAACGATGAGCCTGTAATCGCCATGACCACCACCTTTAACCGACTGAAAATAATCGCTTTGTGCAGGTTGGATATCACCAAGTCCCGGGCCGCCGCGTACTACGTTAGCTACCACACATGGAATTTCCGCACCGGCAAGATACGACAGTCCTTCCTGCATCAGGCTGATGCCCGGGCTGGAGGAGGAGGTCATTACTTTTTTCCCTGTTCCACCGCCACCATATAACATATTGATGGAGGCCACCTCACTCTCGGCTTGTAATACAACCATGCCGGTACGTTCGTAGGGTTTCTCTGCCATTAAGTATTCTATCACCTCAGACTGAGGTGTGATAGGGTATCCGAAATAGCCATCTACGCCTGCGCGGATCGCGGCTTCAGCCAATGCTTCGTTGCCCTTCATCAGTTTTAATTCGCCCATGTTTAAAAATTTTAATCGTTTAAGCTGTTACTTTCGCCCGATAAACCGTGATGACCCCATCGGGACAAACAATGGCGCAATTGCTACATCCGGTACAAACATCCGGGTTTTCCATGTAGGCATAATGATAGCCTTTGCCATTTACCTTTTCTGCCAATAGAATGACATCGGTTGGACAGGCCGGAACACATACTCCACAACCTTTGCAACCCTCTTCATCAACCACTATTGCTCCTTTAACTCTTGCCATATCTTTAGGATTTATCTATATAAATATTGGTGCACGAAAATACGAAGAACTGTTGAATTAGAAGGCTTAAAACGTTTGCAAATAAGCGTAACCGGCTAATTTATAAAGAATATAAATATATTTTCCAGTAAGAGTGCACGATAGCCAAAATAAGGCTGTTATTTTTTTCACAATTCTTAATCTCAGTTTACGCAGGATTTACTGTGGGTTGAAGTTGATGGGGAATGAATAATTGTAGTAGCAGATGGGCATAATTATTGCTGGAAAGCTTTTGTCAAGCAAAGTTTGTATTATCTTTGCCTTCCCTTTGCAGGGAAACGTTCATACATTTTGGGGCTGACCGGTTTTGACAGCAAGAGTAGTAGATCGGTAAGCATGTCGAGCCTTGTGATTAAGCTCGTAAATCCGTGTCACACAACTATTAATTGGCGAAAACAATTTTGCTCTCGCAGCATAATCGAAGTTTAGTAGATTAGCTTTATTCCGATGCCAGGCATTGGATCGAGACGGTTCGCAGGTGGAGATGCCTAATTCCGGCCTGATATCGAGTCGCACGTAATTTTGGGATAGTTTCGATGCTGCTTCATCATCGTTACG
>PCUL01000011.1:4314-8989 GCA_002771745.1 Bacteroidetes bacterium CG18_big_fil_WC_8_21_14_2_50_41_14 | reverse complement strand
AAACCAATAACAACCTAAGCATGTAGAAAGCCAGTTTGTTCCTTGTTTGGACGAGGGTTCGAATCCCTCCAGCTCCACTTTTGAAATACCAAAAGAAAGTAAAAACCCCTGTAAATAATGATTTACAGGGGTTTTTTGTTTTTAGGATACCTATGATTTTCGATCATATGGGGTTAAAAAGGATACCCAATCGGATACCCATAGGCCAAATTATCTCAAAGGGTATCCGATTGGGTATCCTATTTTCCTCATGAATACGCCATAATCGACTGTTTTTCTGAGATATAATAAAGTTATTTTTTTCTTAGAAATTCTCAATTATTTACTTTAATTTTATCCTGTTTATTTGAAACCGGATACTTAAATCATTTGTATTATGGCTAATACCCCCACTTTTGGAATACTGTTCCATACAAGAAAATCCAAGAAGCTAAAGGACAAGACTGTCCCTATTTATCTCCGAATCACCATTGATGGTAAAAGAACTGAGTATTCAATCAAAAGAACTGTTGATCCTGATCGTTGGAACCCATCTGCAGGGAAAGCACGTGGCACCAATGATGATAGTTCAGAGATCAATAGTCAGATTCAGATAATTCATGCTAAAGTAAAAAAGGCTTATAAGGAACTTATCGACGATGAGGTCACTATTAGTGGACCTGCGATCATTAGCAAAATCTCAGGAAAGGAAGCAAATAAACACACCTTAATTAATACTTTCAAACTACATAACCAGCAGATGTCAGAAAGAGCCGGGTTTGATTATGCAAAGGCAACTGTTGTAAGATATGACACAACTCTTAAACATGTTCAGGATATATTAACACAATACTATAATGCCACTGACATACCCCTGAAAAAGCTTGATTTTGAGTTTATTTCCAATATGGACGCCTACCTACGGATAACAAGAGGTTGCAACCACAATACTACAATGAAGTACATCAAGAACCTGAAACGTGTTATTCATTTTGCAATAGACCGTGACCTGTTAGAAATTGATCCATTTATAAAGTTCAAAACAACAATTAAAGAAGTGAAACGCAATTTTCTTTCTGAAGAAGACCTGAATAAATTGATGAATAAAAAATTCGTTGTTGACCGACTTGATCTTGTCAGGGACATTTTTGTTTTTTCTTGTTTTACAGGGCTTTCCTATATTGATATTACAACCCTATCAAAAAATAATATCTCCAAAGGAATTGATGGCAACGATTGGATCGTTACGGACAGAAAAAAGACCGGTACTGAATCAAGAATTATCCTGCTTCCTAAAGCAAGAGAAATCATTGATAAATATAAGGACCACCCTATGGTGGAGGACAAAGGCACTTTACTCCCAATTTATTCAAATCAAAAAATGAATGGTTACCTTAAAGAAATTGCTGACCTAACGGGAATTGATTTCAACCTCACCTTTCATTTAGCCCGGCATACCTTTGCCACCACTGTTACACTACAAAATGGGGTATCCATTGAAACAGTGAGTGCCATGTTAGGACACAAAAACATTCGTACTACTCAGATTTATGCTAAAGTGGTAGATCAAAAGATTAGCAATGATATGAGTAAGTTATTGGATAAATTTTCACCTAATACAAAATCTTTGAAAAATGCAAAATAAACACCTGTCTGACTTTATAAAGTTTATCGACAATATTTTTGATGATGGACTTTTAAGAATTGATTATTTCATTGAAACAGATCCTGAACTAGATCTTAGTTATAATCCCAGTAATAGAACCATTACTGGGAATTATAATATTTTGGTTGAAAATAACAAGGAGGAAATAGATTTTACTAACCATGAATACGTAATTCCTTATGTGGAATATTTCAACCAAAGAGTTAATTCAGAAATCAATCTGATTCTTGAGCAACTACGTAGTCAAGAAACAATTAACGACCTCACGGAATATACTGAACTAAATAATGCCTTATTCAAACTTAAAAACTTTTACAAATTAATTTCTTCGACAAACTCAAACACCATCAAGGGCTCAGAAGAAAGTATAGTAGCCTCCAATCTTATCAATAAAATAGATCTACTTTCATGGGTTCTGGAAATAAGTCTTAAAAACACAGATTTTGAAAGCAAAACAACACCTGATAACATTTCAAATATCAAAAACAACTATAAAATTAAGGTGTTAATGATTGCTGATGAATTTGCATGCCTTTTAAGAATATTGAAGGAAGGCAACTTCATTAAAATTGAAGATCGAGAGATGGTTAAACTTTCCAAATTGATAAGCAATACTGTTTCATTTTCAAGTAAAGATAAGATAACCTACTCCTATTTCAGAAACAAATATATAAACAGTTTTACTCCTGACAGCGGACCTCATCCTAAGTATTTTAAAGAGATTAGAACAAAGCTAATCAATCTAATTTCATATATAGATTCAAAAATTAAAGTCAAGTAAACTCAATACAGGCAATACTTTCAGAGAGGTTGCGCAACCTTGCGCATCTTGATTTGCAGGTTTTAGTTATGTTCATTTGCGTCAAATTATACGTAGATGAACCTAGACGAAATCATAACACGAAAAGACTTTACCGACTTTAAGAAGGAACTCACCTTCTTAATATCTGACATTATCAAAGAAGAAGTGTCAGGTCATTTAGCCAAAAGATGGATTCGTGCAAATGAACTTCAAGACCTAACCGGTTGGTCATCCTCCACTATTCAAACTTATCGCATTAACGGTACCCTAATCTATTCAAAGGTTGGCGGTACCGTTTTTTATGATCTACGTCACCTGATGAATTTATTAGAAAAAAACTCAAATTTATAAATATGGAACACCTACCCACCGAATTAAGAAAAAACGGCTTCACCTATACATTGGTACTAAGAGGGAACCGATCGATGATTTACCGCCAACAGTATACATCAAATGTCGACTATTTCGAAGTGTTTATAATAAAGGTACTACCTTCTATATTACTTTTTGGAAAACGCTTGCCTGAAAGAGAAGTTTTTCCTGGAAATGAAGATTTTGGAAAAACAGCCTGGTCCTGTAGGACATTAGTGAAAGCTATGGAGAGATTTAACAAACTTGAAGAGGAATCATTATGATTGATTTTGTCAAAATAAAACTAAAAGATACGGATCCTCAGATCTTGTTAAACAACCCTCTTCTAGTATTTAGACAGGAGTTTATTGTTGAAACAGGAGAACTATTAAACAAGAGGATTGCTGAATACAGAGGTATGAAGTTTTATATTCATGTAACTGGGACAATTATTATTTCAGGAAGCCTTCATAAGTTCATGAATAATGGAAAACATAACTACAATGATTTCAAGAGATCGCAATTGACAAACGTGATAAATGAGTTTTGCTCTATGTTCAATCTTTATTCTGGAAATTGCACCCTGATAAACCTGGAAGTGGGTGCAAATGTAACTCCCTCCATTCCTACGAAAGAGCTATTAAAATACCTGTTTATGCATTTTCGAAATGAGTATAGATTTGCGGATATAAACAAGGGAACCTATAAACAGGTTACATATTCAGAGTATCTTTTAAAGGCATATGACAAAGGTGCTCAATATAGATTAGATACTGAAACATTTCGTTTTGAAATCAAAATGATGGGCAGCAGAATGATTAACCGAAATGGAGTAGGGACACTTGACGATTTATACAACAAACGCAAACTTGAGAAACTTTGTAATTTATTAATTATCAAATGGAGAGAATCACTTCTTTATGATCCTGCAATTACAAACGAACTTATTTTTAACCCAAAAGAACATGAGAAATATGTACAATGGGGAAATCCAGTATTTTGGTTTGATATGGCTAATAATAAGGACAAACACAGAAATGCTTTTTCTAAGGAAATGAAAAAATATCGTGAACTAAATGATTACTACCCTGAAAATTTACATTTGAAAGTGTACAAAATAATTCTTTCAAAACTTGCTTTTCTATTGCTTACTTAAAAATACTTGGTGCAAATACAGACTATATACAAGTGTAGTATTTGCACCAAGAAAAATCTCTTTGTCACTTTAAATTTTTCCCTACATTTGGTTCCTCAAATAACTCAACTTGCTACAAGGCACTAAATGAAACCAGCCTATTTGTTATTGATATTGTAAATAATTTAAACACCCCTTATAACCAACATGTCCGACGACCAAAAAAAACAACTCCAACAGCAATTATGGAACATTGCCAACGCCCTCCGTGGCAAGATGGATGCAGATGAGTTCCGTGATTACATCCTTGGATTCATATTTTACAAATACCTCTCCGAAAAAATCCAAATATATGCCGATCACATTTTAAAAGAAGACGGCATAACCTATCAAAACATTGACGAAAGTACGGAAGAAGGCCAGGAATTTCTGGAAGCCGTTAAAGAAGAAGCCATTGAACACTTGGGCTACTTCCTGAAACCATCCGAATTGTTTAGCGAAATTGCCAAACGTGGGAGCGGAAACGGCAAAAGCAATTTCATCCTGCAGGACCTTGCCAATATCCTGAAGCATATTGAGCAAAGTACCATGGGTACAGAGAGTGAAGACGACTTTGACAATCTGTTCGAAGACCTGGATCTCACCTCTACAAAATTGGGCAAGACCGAATCTGCCAAAAACGAATTGATTGTAAAAGTACTTGGGCATTTGGATAAAATCGACTTTGGTTTGCACGACACGG
>PCUL01000011.1:0-4267 GCA_002771745.1 Bacteroidetes bacterium CG18_big_fil_WC_8_21_14_2_50_41_14 | reverse complement strand
TCGCCAGTGGTGCAGGTAAAAAGGCCGGTGAATTTTACACCCCGCAACAAGTAAGTACCATCCTGGCAAAAATTGTCACCACAGGCAAAACAAAACTGAGATCAGCTTACGACCCCACTTCCGGTTCTGGCTCTTTACTGTTGCGCATTGCCCGCCAGGTAAAAGAGGTCAGCAATTATTACGGACAGGAACTCAACCGCACCACCTACAACCTGGCACGGATGAACATGATTTTGCATGGGGTGCATTACCTCAACTTTGATATCAGGCAGGAAGACACACTGGAACATCCTCAACATTTGGGCATGACCTTTGAAGCCGTGGTAGCAAATCCGCCTTTTTCAGCTCAATGGAGCGCCAACCCTTTGTTCATGTCCGACGACCGTTTTAGTCAATATGGCAAGCTTGCTCCACAGAGCAAAGCGGATTTTGCCTTTGTCCAGCACATGATTCACCACCTGGCCGACAATGGGATCATGGCGGTGGTACTGCCCCATGGCGTACTGTTTAGGGGTGCAGCCGAAGGACATATCCGCAGGTATTTAATCGAAGATAAAAACTACTTGGATGCTGTGATTGGACTGCCTGCCAATATTTTCTTTGGCACCAGCATCCCCACCTGTATTCTGGTATTTAAGAAGTGCAGGGAGCACGATGACAACATCCTCTTCATCGATGCCAGCAACCACTTCGAAAAAATAAAAAACCAAAATGTTTTGCGTGATGAAGACATAGACCGCATTATCGACACCTACCGTGAACGCAAGGTGGCCGACAAATATAGCAACACAGCCACCTTGGCCGAAGTAGCCGAAAACGACTACAACCTCAACATCCCTCGTTATGTGGACACCTTCGAAGAAGAAGAGCCTATCGAACTGCAAGCCGTTTCCAATGAATTAAAAGCCCTGGAACAGGAGTTGGCTGCCACCGATAAAACCATTGCCGACTTTTGTCAACAACTGAACATTTCAACTCCTTTTTAAGTGATGGGAAAAGTTAAAAATGTACCTAAGTTGAGGTTTCCTGAGTTTGAAGGGGAATGGTCCGAAAAAAAACTGGGAGAGATTTCAATAAAAATCAATAGTGGTAAAACTCCATTAGGTGGAGAAAGTGTTTATACTAAAGATGGCATCTTATTTATTAGAAGTCAGAACGTGACTAACGATCAATTATCTTTTGAAAACTCAACTTATATTCCAGAGGAAATTAATGCTACAATGCGGAATAGCATAGTTAAACCTCATGATATTTTACTAAATATAACTGGAGCATCTCTAGGAAGAAGTTGTGTTGTACCTGATGATTTTTCTATAGGTAATGTTAATCAGCATGTTTGTATTATTAGAATTAACAAAACTAATGAACCATATTTTATCCAACCCATATTTACCTCAACAAAAGGGCAAAATTTGTTTATTAGTCTGCAAACGGGAAGTGGGCGGGAGGGGCTAAATTTTCAAAGTATAAGAAAAATCAAGCTCCATTTTCCCTCCCTCCCCGAACAACAAAAAATAGCCTCCTTCCTCACTTCCGTTGATAACAAAATCCAGCAGCTCACCCGTAAGAAAACCCTGTTGGAGCAATACAAAAAGGGAGTCATGCAAAAAATATTTTCTCAGGAAATCCGGTTTAAAGATGACGAGGGAAATGAGTTTCCAAAGTGGAAAGAGAAGAGCTTGGGGGAAGTCGGTAATACTTATAATGGTTTGGTTGGTAAATCTAAGGAGAATTTTGGCATTGGAAAACCATATATTCAATACAAACAGATTTTTGATAACTCAATAATAGACATTTCAAGATTTGAACTGGTTGAAGTGAGAGAAAATGAAAAACAAAACAAAGTCATTTTTGGGGACATCTTTTTTACCGTATCTTCTGAAACACCTGATGAAATAGGAATGGCCTCCGTTTTATTAGATAAGGTAGAGGAATTATACTTAAACAGTTTCTGTTTTGGCTTTCGTCCAATATCTTTAGATTTTCTAAATCCATATTTTGCACAATTTCTTTTTAGAAATCAAATTTTCAGAAAAGAAATAATAAAACTCGCTCAAGGAAGCACAAGGTATAATATGTCTAAAGTGCAGCTAATGAAATTAAAAATTGATTTACCATGCTTCTTAGAACAACAAAAAATCGCCAACTTCCTCACCTCCATCGACAAAAAAATAGAATCCGTAAACACCCAACTCATAAACACCCAAGCCTTTAAAAAAGGCCTCCTTCAGCAAATGTTTGTTTAATCTTTGAGATATGAATTTTGAGATATACTGTGACGAAAGCGGACTGGAAGCGCTTACAAAAAAAGAAGCCCACCGTTTTTCTGCCATCGGTGGTATCTGGCTGCCTGCCGATTATCGTGAGTCATTCAAGAACAACATCAATTCAATTAAGCAAAAGCACAATGTTTTAGGCGAGTTAAAATGGAAAAAAGTTTCCCCTGCGTATGTCGGTTTATATGCCGATGTGGTCAATTACTTCCTCCAAACTCCCCAATTGCGTTTTAGGACCATCCTCCTCGAATCAAATATCATCAACAACTTTAAATTCAATAACGAGGATGCCGAACTTGGTTTTTACAAATTTTATTATCAACTGCTCCACCATTGGATTTTCGATTTCAATAATTACAACATATATCTCGACCACAAAGTAAACCGTGACAAGGGCAGAGTAAATGTATTGAAAAAAGTACTGCACAATTCAAACCTTACATCCAATATACCCATCGTTCAAGCCTTGCCATCCCATCAGTCTCCGGGTATCCAAATGGCTGATATTTTAACCGGAATGGTTGCCTCTAAGTTTAATGGCGAAATTACAGGTTCAGCCAAAATTCATTTAATAAAAACCCTCGAAAATAAATTGGGAAAACCAATTGCTCCAACCCCCAAATGGGAAGAGAAATTTAACGTGTTTAAAATTAATCTGCGGGGAGGTTGGTGATGCCGTACAAAAAACTGAAATCCTACCGGTATACAGAAGCAGAATTGAGAGAAATTTGGTCTGAAACTTATTGTGAGAAAGTAATCGTTACATTTGACAATATCGTTGTTAAATTCTATTCTGGAATGTTCGATCATTGTTTTTTTGAAAGTGATGATAGACTTAAAAAGGATAAATCCTTGTTGTCGTTTAATCGATTGGAGAAAATTTATTGGATAAAAGAAGCACTCGAAGATCCTGATGCTATTTTAAAAAAAGGATGGATATCTAAACTAAAAAGCTACGACAATAACAGACGCGTAACTATTGTTAAAGGTAATTATATAGTCGTAATTCAAATTTATGCTGCTAATAAAGCACGATTTATAACAGCTTATGAAGTTAATGATAATAAGAATTTGGAATTAATATTGAACAGTCCCGATTGGACATAAAAAAAACGTTGATTAGCTGGTTCAACGTTCAAGACCTTTGTTGATTCCATACCAATGGTAAAGAACGTTGCAAATGTACAACATTATTATACATAAATCAAGTTTTGTATAAAATATACATGATTAGATAATTTATCATGAAAATACAACCCGAACAAATACTCGAAGATAACTTAGTCAAACAGTTGGCCTCCAACGGTTACTCACAGGTTAATATTAGGAATGAAGCAGAACTGTTGGCCAATTTAAAGAGCCAACTTGAAAAGCATAACAATGTCCACCTTACAGATAAAGAGTTCTCCTACGTCCTCAATCACCTTGATAAAGGTAATGTGTTCGAACGGGCTAAAGTCCTGCGCGACCGTATGCAACTTACCAAAGAGAATGGTGAATCCATCTACATTCAATTCATCAATCAGGATCAATGGTGTAAAAATCAATTTCAGGTTACTCAACAGGTGGCTGTAGATGGTAAATACAAAAACAGATACGATGTCACCATCCTCATCAACGGCTTGCCACTGGTTCAAATAGAACTTAAACGCAGAGGGTTGGAGTTAAAAGAAGCTTTCAACCAAATCAACCGCTACCAACGGCATTCCTATTGGGCAGCCCTGGGTTTGTTTCAGTACATTCAAATTTTTGTGATCAGCAATGGAGTTAATACCAAATACTACGCCAACAACCGCCGGCAATCCTTTAAACAAACCTTTTATTGGAGCGATGTAGATAACAAAATCGTCACCCAACTGGCACAATTCGCCAACGAATTTTTAGAACCCTGTCACCTGGCAAAAATGATCACTCACTATACGGTGTTGAATGAGGCCGATAAAATCCTGATGGTGCTGCGTCCCTATCAATACTTTGCAACAGAAGCATTG
>PCUL01000391.1 GCA_002771745.1 Bacteroidetes bacterium CG18_big_fil_WC_8_21_14_2_50_41_14 | reverse complement strand
CTGATTAAATACATAATTGTTTATTTGATTTCCATAATAATCACCCGGGATGTTTGTTTCAGTATAGATCAGGTTGGCATATCCCGGAGTACCGGGAAGCATATTGTAATCAATGTTATATATACCAAAAAAATGGGTCTTTTGATGAAAATTTCCTGTCTCATTGCTGATTTGGTCACGACCCCCTACCAAAACATAAAGCCGATGATGGTTATAATTGGTTACAGTATTATCATATTTGAGCAATACCCTGCCATTTTGTGATTGTAGCACCTCGTCCAGCCAACTTTCTGCACTCATACTCATGTTTAACGAAGTAGTCCAGGTGTTGTATGGCGGGTTTGTATTAATTACCATCAACTTTAACTTCGGGGTAAGCGTAAAAATGTATTGATGCCCGGGTTCGTTGTTGTAAACCATGATACTTTGGTCAGGAACATGCACCCATTCGCTATAATACACAGGGTTAAACTTCCCCAACGTTTCCGTAAACAAAACCTTGGTTATAAAAGCATTACTTGCAGCATCATAAATTGAAACTCCATCTGCCGAATAAGCGAATATTTTACCGTTGGCGGTGATGATGTCCCCGATGGTTGAACCTCCTCCACTACCCGAAGGGAGATCGATATTCTCCACATTTTGAGTAAATAATAAAAATGAATACGTCAGGAATAGCAGTGTTACAAGAATACGCATTTTAGCATAAATTAATACGAACTTCCCTGCCTGCCGGCAGGCTGGTGCCTTCTGTCTTCTGTTTTTCATGATCATAGGATTTAAGGTTAGTTTACATGCCAAAGTTATAAAAATAATGACTGGTATAACCTTTTGAATGTAAATTGAATTTGGTGGTTTACCTATTATCAAACTCCTGATCCAAGGAATTATAATGTACCGGAACATCAAATTATTTCAGACTTCAAAAACAACGCCACTTCAAAAACATCAGTGAACATTAAAATATGTTTGGGAAAAAGAGACCGGTTAAACCGAAAAATTCTATTCCAGTACTAAAGTTTTTGAATTGTCGTCGTAAACCCTGTCGATTAACAAGTGTCGCGGGTCGATGGCTGCCTTTACCGGCAACGAATCCACCACAAATGAAAAGCTCATCTCAGGGCGATCGATTTTGACTCTTTTTTCAAATAACAAATGCTCTTCCTCTTTATCGAAAAAAACACCGATATCGATCCAGTCGTTGATGG
>PCUL01000292.1 GCA_002771745.1 Bacteroidetes bacterium CG18_big_fil_WC_8_21_14_2_50_41_14 | reverse complement strand
AGCATCCGAAGAACGGGCTGTCAGGCTAATATTCACATCACCAACCACCATGTGAGCTACTTCACTTCCGTATTGAAGAATTCTGGAATTTAAATCGGATTCCAAATCACTAATTAAGACTGAAAGCGCAGCAACACTAATCATGTTGTTTTCATCCACAGGAAGGGAATAAGTAGCAAAGTCCACATCAAACTTAAGATAGGCAGAATCCGGATACCCGGAAGTTACATTGTAATAAGCTTCAACATACCATTGTGCACTGTCGATGGACATTTGGGTGGTGCTTTTTTGAGCATTCTGCATTTCATGCTTAAAAGCAACCAGTTTGTTGTAAACCAGCATCCCGTTATCAGAATACTGTTGTTCCGTATTGGAATTGTTTTGAATGGGTTCGGCATTCTTCTTACAAGCGTAAAAAATGGTGGCCATTAAGCCGGCAAATAGCAATACAATTAAAATTTTCTTCATTGTTTTAAAATTTAAAATTAACAAAACTTATCAAGTTCTGTTGTTATTTTTCATACATCTTGATAAAGGGTAAGCAGGCTAAACTTACCTGCCCTTATCGGTTGTCCAAAATGAATTACTTTTGCCAACACCTCCTTTCATGATTATTTTGAACCTTAATTGGGTTAGCGTTCAAAGGTAAAATGACAAGGAGGTTTTTGTTGCTCACCTTTTTGGTGGCCGAAACCTGAGAATTCCTGAAAAGGAAAGGATTACCTGAAAAGGATGAAAAGTTTACCCCCCACCCAGTTTAATATATTAATAAACAGACTGTTACGACTTTTTATAAAGTTTAAAAATGTCCATAAAACCAAGCGGCTTTCGCGGTTTACCGTGAACATTTTTGAAACAAAATTTGTCGTTTTAACGGACATACAAAGTTTTTGTTGGTATGATAATATTGCGTTATTCTGATTTTTGAATCTTGTTTTGAGACATCCAAAAGTCAAATCAACTTGTTGGGGACGAAGATAAAAAAGAATTTGGCTTGTTCAACAATAAAGACCGAGAAGATAACTTTTCCAAAGTTTCAAACTTTGGAAAAGTTATCTTCTACAACTATTTCTTCACCCACTTCCCCTTTTTAAACACCTGGTCCCGGTTATAAATCCGGTAGAAATAAATCCCGGATGGAAGGTGGGTTGGGGTAAATAGGCATAAGTTTGAATAAACACGTTCCAACACTACCCGTTGACCTGTGCCATCCAACAGCTCTATCCAGGCTTCCTGGGTGTTTTCAGGGAGTTGCACCATGATCCGGTCGGTACCGGGATTGGGGTACACCTTTGTTTGATTGGCAAAGGCAGGAGAATCGTTGATTTTTACCCACACATGCTGATTTT
>PCUL01000073.1 GCA_002771745.1 Bacteroidetes bacterium CG18_big_fil_WC_8_21_14_2_50_41_14 | reverse complement strand
CGGACTGACTAAAACCTGCTGTTTGAATTGTGTATATATAAACACCGGAAATAATGTCTCGGGTATCCCAAAGTTTCTGGCCTTGCTGACCGTTTACTTTAAGTATTTCAATAATACTTCCTGTGGCATTGGTTATGGTTATGGTAGCTTCCGTTTTATTCCCGGGAAGGGTGTAGTCAAAAGCAGCCCATTGTTTTGCAGGGTTGGGTTTTACAGAGATATCCAAACCATAAGCTTTACCAAGTGCATTAGGATTAATGATACTGCTTCTCTTGTATCCCGCCTTACCATCTGCTTCAGGACAACTCACATAATATTCATCGTAAACGGCTTCCAATATACTTTTTGCCTGGGCACCGGCTACACCTTTGCTGTTGTTGGCAATAAAAGTAATATCCGTCTTTTCTGTACTATCCAATTGGAATGTGTTCCTGCCTTCTAGGTATAAAGCCTGGTGCAGGTTCAGCATATCCATGTAGTAGTTGTGTTCGGTCAGTTCACTTTCTCCCAGATTATAAAGCTGTGGCAGCATATTGGCCAAAGTAAGTGCATCTGTGAAATTTCCTTTGCTGATGTATGATGAAATAATTTGCCTGTCGGAAGTGATACCGCCTAAGTTGTCTAACCAGTTACGTAACTCAATATTATCAGCAACCGTATCATTCAGGTTGCTGCGGATAATATCATGTGCTGCACGAGTATAGGCATGTTTGTAACCTGCCATTTGCTGTTGCAGGGCAGTTTTATAGGTTGTGCCCCCGGCCAATTGTTTTAGCAGGTCTATCATATAATCGGGCAGTGGCTCTTCTTTGTTTTCAAGATAGCTTATCAAAGTGTCTTTTTTAAGTTCGTCTGGGTTGGCAGCCAAAATATCAAACAGTGCAGATTCGGTAAACACATCTGTTTTGTCGGCAGCTTCTTTTAACACTTCTAAGGATAAATGTGGAGAATCGCCGAGCAGTTGGGCTCGTAATTCCCACATATCATCGGGTTGGGCTGTTTGTATATCGAGCAGTTCGCCTTCGGTATATCCTCCGTCAATATAGCTATCGTACAATGCTTTTACAGAGTTGTAATCTGTCAGGTTATTATAGTATTCCTGCTCTGCATCTGCTTTTTGTTGTGTAGTCAAAACAAGTTTTAAATCTGGATTGCCATAGTGGGACAGACAATTATTAGTTGTATTTATTGGATACAAAAAGATGTCTTCAATTAGTATGGGTGTATTATTTGGGTTGTGATAATATCCTACTAAATGTTCTCCTCCATTATAAAAATGCCAAGTGGCTCCAATTTGAGTAAAAGTA
>PCUL01000350.1 GCA_002771745.1 Bacteroidetes bacterium CG18_big_fil_WC_8_21_14_2_50_41_14 | reverse complement strand
GAGTTACTACAATCAACTTAATGAAGACTTTAACCTGAATGCCCTGATTGGAACTAACGTTCGCAGAAGCAAAATTGACCAGGTATATGCTTCAACAGACGGCGGGTTAATTGTACCGAATCTGTATTCCCTAAGCAACAGCGCCAATCCCATGCAAAACCCAGAAGAACTATTTTCCGAGGTTGGTGTAAACGGTATTTTTGCCAGCGCTTCACTGGGTTTTCAAAACTTCCTTTTCCTGGATGCTACCATTAGGAGGGACCAATCATCTACTTTACCATCCGATGAAAATGCCTATTTCTATCCTTCCATTTCAGGTAGTTGGTTATTCTCTAATAACCTGAACATGGATTGGTTGCAATTGGGTAAATTGAGATTGGGTTATGCCGCGGTAGGTAACGACGCTCCCTGGGGAAGCATAAAAGACACTTATGCACAAAACACCACTTTTAATGGAACCGCCTTGTTCTCCTTGCCAAGCACCAAGAACAATAAAAATCTCAAACCTGAATTTTCGAAAAGTCTTGAAGCTGGAATCGAGTTGGTTACCCTGAGCAAAAGGCTGGGATTGGACTTGTCCGTCTATAAAATCAACACCGTTGACCAGATTATGCCGGTTGCAGTTTCTTATGCCACCGGTAATGGCTTCCAATATTTTAATGCCGGTGAAGTAGAAAACAAAGGGGTTGAAGTCCAGCTATTTGGAACACCAGTTCAAAAAGCAAACTTCCGTTGGGATATCTCAGTAAACTGGTCAAAAAACATCAACGAAGTTATTTCTTTGAAAGACAGTATTAAGAACCTACAAATTGCAGCACTTCAGGGTGGGTTATCAATCAATGCCCGTGTTGGTGAGCCTTATGGCACCATTCAGGGTACCGACTACATCTATACCAATGGACAAAGAACTGTTGGATCAAATGGTTATTACCTTAAAACAACCACCTCCGACAAAATTTTAGGTAATGTCAATCCCGACTTTAATTTGGGTATCAACAACAAATTCACCTATAAAAACTGGTCAGGTAGTTTCCTTATCGACTGGCAACAAGGTGGAAGTATTTTCTCTCTTGATATGTATTATGGTTTGGGAACTGGTTTATATGAAGAAACCGTTTATACCAACGACCTTGGAAATCCTGTTCGTGACCCCATTGCCGATGGTGGTGGTTTGATTCTTGATGGCGTTTATGAAGATGGAATGCCCAACACAACACGTGTTGAAGGTGGTGACTACCGTGTATTTGGATGGTCGCGAAATCCAAATAAAGCTTTCGTGTATGATGCTACCTACATTAAACTACGTGAAGTGGTTATTTCCTATAGCATTCCACAGAAAGTGATGGCCAAATCGAGTTGGATCCATGGAGCAACTTTCAGCATCGTAGGTTCCAACCTGTGGATTATTCAAAAAGATCTTCCTCACGCCGATCCTGAAGCAAGTCAGAGCTCTGGTAATGTTCAAGGATGGCAGAGTGGTGTTATGCCTGCATTGCGTAACGTGGGTTTCACTGTTAATTTACAATTCTAAATCTGAAAAAACATGAAAAAAATACACATCTTATTACTGTTTTTGATCGGGATAACCTTCTTGTCCTGTACAAAAAACTTTGAGGACTTCAACACGGACAAGAAAAAAGCCACGGTAGTTCCTGCCCAATTCTTGTTCGCAAATGCACAAAAGGCACTTGCCGACCAGTACTCCAGCACCAATGTAAACCTCAACAACTGGAAATTGTTTGCCCAGTACTGGACAGAAACCACTTATACCGATGAATCGAACTACGATGTAGTTACCCGTAACATTGGCAGCCTGTTGTTTCGTGCCTACTACCGTGATATGCTGGTTGATTTAAAAGAAGCACGCCGGTTGATAACAGAACAAGAAGTTGTCGGCGACCTTGCCACTATCAACAAATCCAACAGACTGTACACCATTGATTTGTTAGAAGTTTATATTTACGAGCAATTGGTGGTTATTTTTGGTGATGTTCCCTATACTGAGGCCCTGGATCCGGATAACCTATCACCTGTTTACGATGACGCGTTTACCATTTACAAAGATTTGCTTACCAGAGCTAAAGCCGCTGCTGACGGATTAAATGATGGAATAGATCCTGTAACTCAGGAAGCCTACGGTAATTTCGGTAGTGCTGATCTCATGATGGGCGGCGATGTCAGTATGTGGAAGAAGTTTGGGAATACCCTGATTGTTAAAATGGGGATGACTATTTCTACCGTCGATGCCGGTCTTGCTAAAGGCTATGTTGAGGGTGCCTACGCCAATGGTTTTGCCTTCGGTGAAAGATGCGAATTTGCCTATGTAGGCGGTGCCAACTCGAACCCATTGTACCAGGATTTGATTCAGGGTGGACGTCATGACTTTGTGCCCGCCAACACCATCATCGATATGATGACCGGACTGACCGACCCACGTATGCCTAAGTATTTTGAAATTAACGGTGAAGTTTATGCCGGTGGTATTTACGGCGAAAGCAGCCCTTTCTCACAGCTTTCACACGTTAGCGACAGGATTCAGGCACCGGATTATGCTTCCGTGATGCTTGATTACATGGATATGGCCTTCTATCTGGCAGAAGCTGCTGAAAGAGGTTTTAGCGTAGGTGGTTCCGCTGCCGAGTGGTATGCCAATGGGGTAAAATCATCCCTGGACTATTGGGGTGTTGATGCTGCCGAGGCAGATGCTTACCTGGCACAGGCAAATGTGGCTTATGCCACTGCACCTGGCGACTGGAAAGCCAAAATTGGCACACAGGCTTGGTTAGGTTATTATGTCAGGGGATTAGAAGGTTGGACCTCATACAGAAGACTTGGAGCTCCTGTAATGAATATACCTCCAGCACCAGCAGAATCAGCTGACGGTGCCGTGCCAAGAAGACACACCTATGCCATTAACGAGCAAACCCTGAATGCAGCTAGTTATGCAGCCGCTGCCAGTGCTATTGGTGGTGACAAATTGAGCACTAAACTCTTCTGGGACAAAAACTAACGATTCATTCGTGCTCAAAATATTTTAATGTGAAAAGACGGTTTCAACTTGTGTTGAAACCGTCTTTCTCTTTTACCTCCAATCCACATCTCTAAACTCACCTTTTAATCAGCTTTTCAGGAAATATTATCAGTCGTATCCATTCATCGCTTTATTTATTAAACGTACTTTTACCAATAATAAATTTGGTGCGGGCATATAGAATCAATCAATTTAAACACATTGCTACAACCTGCTTTAATGTTTTTATCATCAATCGAACCCATAATAAAGAAAGAATGAAATTCATGTTTCAATTATCGCTGATCCTCCTGATTCAATTCCTTTCGAACAGTGGTTCAGCCCAAGAGACATTATTGACAGATAACCAGGTTTATGGCCTCGATCAACTGCTGCACAATGGCAAGCAGTACACTTATTTTTTACCTGCCGGCACAAGTGGTTCTCACTTTTTTCATGGCCCTGAATACGAACAAGGGTCGGTTCAGATAAGGGGAATAAGTTATAAAAACCTACTCTTAAACTACGATGTATATAACCAACAACTCATCCTTCGCTTCAAAACCCTGGCCGGAAATGAACAATTGATGGCCATTTCAAACGCGTGGCTCGAAGCATTTACATTTGGCAATAAACAGTTTGAATTGCTGGCTTTACAGGATACCATGCGACAAATTTATCAGGTAATTGGAACTGGCGACATTCGGGTACTTTATTCCTTTACAAAAATCCTGTCGCTTGACAAAAGCTATGGGGCAACCAACTTCAATTTCTCAAAACCAATAAGGGAATCCGTTTTGCTCATCAGATCAAGACCAATTAAGTACAAAAACAACAGAAGCTTTATCGCGTTATTCGGTCAGGTGAATCAACCCATCCTGAAAAAATTTCTTCGTCAGCAAAAAATCAATGTAAAAAAGGCAAATGATCTGCAGATGGTCAAACTCATGAATTTTTGTAACACACTCCAGGACAAATGAAAGCAGTAACCATTCTTATTCAACTGCTTCTTTTTGGTACCTTGGCAGCAACCAACGGCCCGGATAAAAAAGTCAATTGTCATTTCAATCAGGTTCCTTTTGAAGAATTCAGTAACCAGATATTAATGGAAACGGGTGTCAGGATATACTATCAGGATGTATGGGTTTCGAAAATAAAAGTGACCATCAATGCAGATAGCATCACCGTTCTCGATGCTGTAATTCGATCGGTTGCTGGTACCAATTTAAAAGTATCGATCTGGAACCAGGATCTTGTATTGCTTCCCGGAGAAAACCTGCTTTCGGAACTGCCCTCTTTCGAACCAAAAAATATGGCAAGTGAAACAGTCGAAGAGGAAACCAAAGCACTAACTGCCAGTGAAGAACGCTATATTACCGGACGTAAACCCGATGTGGTTCAAACCATAAAAGTTGGAAGGGCCGGAGCCGACTTAAGCAGCGGCAGAGCAAAAATCCTGGGTCGGGTACTCGATCAGGAAACCGGTGAACCTGTTTATTACGCAACCATCTTTATCCAGGAAACTAAAACCGGAGCCGTATCCGACAACAACGGCTTTTTTACCATCATGTTGAAACCGGGTAAATACAACGCGGTTTTCGACTTTCTCGGATATGAAAACAAGAAGTACCTTCTTGAAGTGCTGTCAAACGGAAATTTCACTGTCAATCTGAAAAGAACCGTGTTTCAAATTGAAGAGTTTGTGGTTCATGGCGACCGACAAATGAGCATCAAAGATAAAGACGCCGGCCTGGATAAAATTTCCATGCGGTCGATAAAAGAATTACCCATGATGATGGGCGAGCGCGATATCCTGAAAGTATCCGGCACCCTCCCTGGTATTGTTACAGCCGGTGAGGGTGCGGCTGGACTCAATGTGCGGGGGGGCGGATCCGACCAAAACGCGTTTTATATCAACAAAATACCCATTTACAATACCTCCCACCTTTTTGGATTCTTCCCTGCCTTCAACTCCGACATTATTAAAGACTTTTCTATTTACAAAGGGCATATTCCTGCTCAGTACGGAGGACGGCTTTCTTCGGTTTTCAATATTATCACCCGGCAGGGAAATAGAAAAAATTTCACATCCCATGGCGGAATCAGTCCCATTGCAGCCAATATAGTGGTAGAAGGCCCTATAAAAAAAGATACATGTTCCATTTTGCTAAGTGCCCGTTCAACCTATTCCGACTGGATTTTAAAGCGGATCAAGGATCCAACCATCAGGGCCAGCATGGCCAATTTTTACGATTTCTCAGGTGCCATCAATTACGATATCCAAAAAACCCAGTTATCTCTGTTTGTTTATCACAGCAAGGATCGTTTCCGTTTGTCGGACATCACCGATTACAATTATTCGAACAGTGGTATTTCTTTGGGCTTTAGTCATAATTACAGCAATTCGGTACGTGGAGAATTTGCACTTATTGGTTCGCAATACGATTTTAGCACCATCGACCGGCAGGAAATTTCGAGTGCCTATGAACATGCCTATCGAATGGGACATTATGAGGCCCGTGCCGATTTTACGCACATACTGACCAATAACAACACACTTGATTATGGGATTGGATTTGTATTGTACCAACTCGACCGGGGAAATGTAATTCCTTACGGATTGCAATCGTTGCGTAACCTGAC
>PCUL01000448.1 GCA_002771745.1 Bacteroidetes bacterium CG18_big_fil_WC_8_21_14_2_50_41_14 | reverse complement strand
AAGTTACATCAGGTATTATCGGGTTTTGATCGGTTGAAGTAAAACCCAAAGGGCCACTCCATTCATAAGTAGCACCTGGCTCAGCTGAAGCATAAAGATTGAGTGTATCCCCAACACACAGCGGTCCATTGTTACTAACCTGAGGAGGAACAATGCCACAATCGGTTTCACCGTCTCCCTCAGTCTTTTGAAAGGTAATATTACCCGGATTAGGCAAATAATTAAGGATAACAAGAATGTAATATTGCCCTACCTGTCCATTGATGATATGGGCATATTCAATTGAACTACCCGACCAACTGCAATCGTGCAAGTTGCCTGAAGGATAAAAATTGGGGTAATCAGGATCGTTATTGTTTGGGCAGCCTATCGGAGTGCCAGTACACTCTGATGTCAGCTCAAATGGACAAGGACTTAGAGGATCGCCATAAGGACCCCAAAGCGCAAAATCAATATCAAGTCCAGTTCCATCGGGCCGAGTTCCCACCATTTCTATCGTAATGTCTCCGGCCTGTCTTATTCTCATGTGATACCAAACTGGATTATCGTCCGAATTTAAGCAACCATAATCTGGTCCTGGCTCCAAAATCCCTGTCGTCGCTGCTGGAAATGAATAAACATCGCTGGTACAGAAAGGATCCGATTCGGCACACGTAAATCCAGTGATTTCCCTATCTCCAAGGATGAAATAATACATTTCCTCGCTTAAATTTTGTTTCCAGTCCTGTAAAGCATAACCCAACTCTTCCTTTGACATACTCTTAAAATCAGCGTACAGTTGTTTTTCGAGCTGGTCTAACTGATGCAGTATTTTGGTTTTGCTTTGTCCTGTATTTTTTGAAAACACAATTAACCGACCCGGCTGGGTTCCCTGATAACATTCCAACTCCTGATCCTGTTGAATGGCGTTAATCAGTTGCAAACGGGCTCCGATCTCCGGTATTCCGAAGATATTTACAACTACCTGGTTTGTAACAAAATTTTGTCCGTCCCGGTCATTTTGGGTAATATCATAAAGAGAAAAAACACAGGTATCATTGATGCTTAAAGCATTAAATTCGCCTTGCCCGAAAACACCATGAATTATAAGTATAAACGAAAATAAGAGTAATGTTCTTTTCATCAATATTGGTTAATAAGAAGTATATTTTCTACTAAAAACCTGATTTTGATTCCACCATGGCAAACCACAGATGAAATTACGCCAAATTTAACTATTAACAGTTTCACTTTTAACCACAAATCCAATTTAGACAGATATCAAATAGGTTGTTCTACCTGTAAAATCAAGTCCTTGAGAACAAGACTGCTATTC
>PCUL01000120.1 GCA_002771745.1 Bacteroidetes bacterium CG18_big_fil_WC_8_21_14_2_50_41_14 | reverse complement strand
AGATTAATGAATAATTCTGTAAAGGTGCAACTTCTCTACAATTAGGTGGACAACATAAAACCACCGAACGTAGAGAGGTTTAGTTCAACAACGCCTATACGCCATATGCCTGCCGCAGGCGCAACACAGGCCTACGGCGCATAGGCAAACCGTTACCATGCATTAAAAAAGATTCCACACAAGATAAAGTATATGGAAATTAATGTTTTGTACTTTTGAGACAAATTAAAAATAATGAATAGCTCGAACATCGAAATATATCAATCACGGGATGGACAAACAGAAGTACAAGTAAGATTTGAGAACGAAACTGTTTGGCTTTCGCAAAAACAAATGTCACAATTATTTGACAAAGACACTGATACGATTGGGCTTCACCTAAGAAACATTTACAAATCAGGTGAATTAGATGAAATTTCAACCACCGAGAAATCTTCGGTAGTTCAACTAGAAGGGAGAAGAAATGTAAAACGAAATATTAAGATTTACAATCTTGACGCTATTATTTCAGTAGGATTTAGGGTAAACTCAAAACGTGGTATTCAATTTAGAATCTGGGCAAATAAATTATTGAAAGAATACTTAATAAAAGGTTATTCTCTTAATGAAAGAAAACTAAATGAACAAAATGAGCAATTAAAAGAACTTCAAAACTCTGTTAAAATACTGGGAAATGCATTAGCCTTTAAGACCCTGTCAAGTGAAGAAAGTATTGGGTTGCTTAAAATAATATCTGAATATGCGTATGCCCTGGACATCTTAGACCAATATGACTATCAAAGCCTTGAAATTACAGACACATCAGGCAAAGAGACATATCAATTGACATATAATGAGGCGATAAAACAAATTTTAGTTGCGAAAAAAGCGCATGGGAACAGCGACTTATTTGGACACGAAAAAGACAAATCATTTCAAAGTTCAGTTGCAACTATTTACCAGACTTTTGGTGGAGTCGATTTATATCCCAGTATTGAAGAAAAGGCAGCAAACCTTTTGTACTTTATCACAAAGAATCATTCGTTTTCAGATGGAAATAAACGAATTGCGGCATTTTTATTTTTATATTTCTTGGAACGGAACGGTATTCTTTTTGAAAAAAACGGAAGTAAAAGAATTGCTGACAATACTTTAGTCGCTCTGACATTAATGATAGCTGTAAGCAAACCTGAAGAAAAAGACACCATGACAAAGGTTATTGTAAACTTAATAAACAAGAAAAATTAACGCATGGTAACATAATAGGATTTAAGGCTCAGTTGAGCCCAAAAAAAACAGGCAGCGATTCAAACATCACCCATTGCCTGTAAATCAACTCACCTGATCAATGCAAACCCC
>PCUL01000107.1 GCA_002771745.1 Bacteroidetes bacterium CG18_big_fil_WC_8_21_14_2_50_41_14 | reverse complement strand
GTTCCAAATATAAATCATCGTGGACAGAAAGATTTATCTTTGAAAGTCCGACATAAAGGATATGCTGCCCGTTACATATGTGGCAGAAAATGAAAATAGGGTGGGTTAGCTTTTATTGTAGATTTTCATCATTTCAAAACTATTGAAACAATTAAAACCAATGTTTAACACCTTTCAATAAAGAAACTTACAGAGAAAAAAATGAAGAAAGAATTTATTGCAGAGCTTTTCTTGAAGTTTGAAGATGCTTGTTATGACTTTGATGGCGTAGAATGTTGGAATGCAAGAGAATTACAACCCATTCTTGGTTACTCTCAATGGAAAAACTTCAAGAACGTAATTGATAAGGCTAAAAAGTCATCTGAACAGGTAGGAGAAGAAGTTAAAAACCATTTTGCCGATTTCGGAAAGATGGTTGAAATTGGCAGTGGTGCTCAAAAAGAGATTGAAGATATTGCATTGACGAGATACGCTTGTTATTTAATTGCTCAAAATGGAGATGCTACCACAAAATCTGAAATAGCTTTTGCTCAAACTTATTTTGCTGTTCAAACTCGCAAACAAGAAATAATTGAAAAAAGATTATTAGATGTCGCAAGAGTTACTGCTCGTGAAAAACTTTCTCAATCCGAAAAGAAGTTATCGGGAATCATTTTTGAAAGAGGTGTTGATAATAAAAGTTTTGCGGCTATTCGTTCAAAAGGGGACCACGCATTATTTGGAGGCAGAACTACTAATAATATGAAAAGGATTTTGCAAGTTCCAACAAATCGCCCATTGGCAGATTTTCTTCCTACATTAACAATCAAAGCCAAAGACTTCGCAACAGAATTGACAAGTCATAATGTAGTGGACAAAGATTTAAAAGGCGATGCTCAAATTACAAAAGAACACATTGAAAATAATTTGGCAGTTAGAAAAATCCTTGTGATTTTCCTATGGGAAAAATTCAGACAGTTTCTCAAGCAAGATTGCGTCAATAAAAATAAAAATTCTCGTAAATTGGTTGCCTGAATATTTTTGATACCTTTGAGGCTGAATCACATTGCACCTTATAATAACCAATACGACCGTATTAGTTTAATGGATTAAAAATAAACAGGTTGTAGTTTATGAACAAAATAGATGGAAGCCAAAGCGTGTCGGAAAAGAAAATAAACAGTATAGCTGTGATTACAAATAGGTTGGAGGTAAGCCGAAGAAATACAACTACAAAATGATAATGAACAGAGTTTTGTTTGATATGTTAGGTATATAAAAAGATGGATTAAATTTGTAAAATAAGAAAACCTATCATATGAGTAAAATAAGAATAAGGAATTTCGGCCCCATCAAAGAAGGCTATCAAGAAAATGATGGCTGGCTTGACGTA
>PCUL01000113.1:166-1322 GCA_002771745.1 Bacteroidetes bacterium CG18_big_fil_WC_8_21_14_2_50_41_14 | reverse complement strand
GAACGGCCAATCTATTAGGTCTACTATTAAAATCATATTTTGTTCTTATTCACGCTGAAAGGAGAATAAGACAAAACGAAAGAACAAACGACTCATTAGGTAGAAAGATTATTGGCCTACCGAAAAAGCTCATTCTAATTGAGGAGCCAGAGGCGTTTTTACATCCCAACTGGCAATCGAAATTGGCTGATTTTTTTCTGCACTGCATGGACTTTAGTAAAAGATATGATGTAAGATTTTTAATTGAAACCCACAGTGTTTATCTTATTCAAAAGTTACAATATTTGGTTGCTAAGCAGAGTCTTGAAGCTGAAAACTTAAACATTTTGTATTTTAATCCGGATACTGAAAAGGAAAAGTTCTTCAAGATGGAAATCCGAAAGGATGGGATTTTTAAAAATAAATTCGGTACAGGGTTTTATGATGAAACAGCCCGGTTAACGGTTGACATACTAAATTCTCAAAACAATAACTGATGCTGACTACTCATCTTGATAAGGAGATTTATATTGATGCGTATCAGAAATTTTCGTCTGACAAAATAAAAAACCCAAAGGATTTCATTGACTATTTGTTAACAGGGAGTGATGTTATTTTATATGGAATAACATCTGAAATGGAAGATTCAAGTTCCAATATACTATCCGAGTTATTGCAGGGCAGAGGTGATCAAGCAAAGACTTCGACCAGGTCAGAATCGTTTTCACCTACAAAAACGCCTGTTAACGCTGACAACCCTTATCAGGTTTTCTTTTTAAACCTCAATGATAAAGACGATCAAATCTCGGTAACAAAAAGGCTCAGGATGCTGGTTGGGTTCAAGGATAACTACTATCAGGTTTTTAGCGAATTTAAAAAAGAGCCCTTCTTTCGGGTGGATTCGGAAGTTGTGAAGAACAAATTTTCGGATTGGTTGCAAGTATTGCCGGATATGCCGGTTACCGATATTGTCATTTCTGACCCTTATATACTTAAATCAAGTGAAAATTATCCATTGAGCAGCAACCTTTACCGATTGATTCAATCCATTAAAGATCGTTATCATAACATCGTTAGTGTGATTATCTTTTCCAAAAATGACAAAAATGACAAAAATGACCTCAAGCAAATTCGTGAAGATATAATTCGGATATTGGGGGAAAAAACTTTAGTTAGG
>PCUL01000113.1:0-147 GCA_002771745.1 Bacteroidetes bacterium CG18_big_fil_WC_8_21_14_2_50_41_14 | reverse complement strand
CAGGAGAACATGACCGACATATATTCACCAATTATCACCACGTTAAAATTGGCAGTTCCTTAAATTTTCTATTTGATAATGACGGAATTTTGAAAGTTAAAAATCCAAGTAGTATAGAGGTTCATTCCTATTGTAATCCTAAACATT
>PCUL01000094.1 GCA_002771745.1 Bacteroidetes bacterium CG18_big_fil_WC_8_21_14_2_50_41_14 | reverse complement strand
TTTAGGCCCTGATACCACCATCTGCCAGGGTACCTGTGTGCCCTTATCAGGCCCCGTCGATATGGCTATCTATCAGTGGATTGTTGCTGATACAATTTATGATACCGTCCAATCAATTACTGCATGTCCGATTGAAACCACCCAGTTTATTTTAGTGGTTGAAGATAACTTTGGAAATGTAGCCTCGGATACCATCATCATCAACGTGTTGCCTTCACCTGTTGTCAACCTGGGAAACAACGAAACCTTATGCGTAGGCGACAACAAAACACTCACAGGCCCTGCAGCGCCACAAGGGGATCAATACTCTTATCTTTGGAGTACAAATGATACCACCCAGTCCATCACCGTCCCGGTTATTGTTGATTCTATTTATTATTTGGACGTGACAAACTTGAACCTTTGTGTTGGAAGTGATACAATTGCCATTTATGCGGATAATCTGCCCATAATTGATTCTATTTCAGGGGATACAACTGCCTGTTTTGGAATACCGATAACCTTGGAAGTATTCAGTTCCGACACAGTTTATCTATGGAATACCGGTGAAACTACCAAGGCAATAACGGTGACACCTGAAACAGTCGGTGATAACATATACTGGGTGGAGGTCTCCAATGATTTTGGATGCCAAAGTTCTGACACAATACATCTTGAGGTGTTTCCTCAGGTCATTGTTACCATTGACCAGGATAGCATTTTGGTTTGTCAGGGACAGGATGCACATATTAAGATTAATACCCTCCTCAACAATATTGACACTTTAGTTTGGCATTACAATGGAACATACTACCCTCAAAGTGGTGACAGTCTTGAGCTTATCAATCCTACGGTTTCCGGATATATAACGGTCATAGGAACGGATACCAACAACTGCTCAGCTCAGGACAGCCTGTATTTAAACATTGGGCAACTTCCCGACATCACCATCAGCCCGGATACTTCCATTTGTTATGGTGACTCCGTTACACTTTCAATTACTGGAGGTGTCCATTATTATTGGACAACTGATGGTTTAAACTATACTTATGATTCAACACTGATTGTGTCACCTATAGATACTACTGTTTATTATGTTGGCGCTGCCTATTCAGACAGTTCTTGTTTCCGGCAAGATTCCATCACCGTAAACGTACGTCAATTGCCGACCACTAAAATTGATTACACCAACGACA
>PCUL01000250.1 GCA_002771745.1 Bacteroidetes bacterium CG18_big_fil_WC_8_21_14_2_50_41_14 | reverse complement strand
TTTCTCAAATGATTCCCCATTGAGTTTTGTTATTTCCTGAAATTCGTCAAAAGCAATGATCCAACGTTTTTCTCCGGTGCTCACCTTTTCTGGGAAATCGATCGTTTCTTTAAGGGTTTGCTCTGTATCGTGACCTTCCACCCAGGAAAAGGAAAATGAAGGACTCCCCATGTGATCGAAGGAAATCGCCGGTACGATTCCCTGAATAAGGCCTGCCATTTTTTTCACGAGTTTTTCGAACGACATACTTTGCTGTTCAGCTATGGCAGAGGTGTAGTTTTTGATAAAGGTTTCACTTGAATACACACTCATAAAATCAATATAAACGGTTGTAAAACCATCCTTCCTAAGCTCATTTAATGCCTTGGCCACCAATGAAGATTTACCATATCGCCGGGGAGCATAGAGCATGAGGTTGTTGCCCCCTTTCAAGGTTTGAACGATTCGCTCAAGTTCTTCTTTCCTATCGTAGAAGTATTCGCCTGAAACAATATTTCCGTAGTGGAAGGGATTCATTTGATTGGTTGATTATCTTTTCGGGTTAGCGGATTGGGCTTTATAGGTCCACTTTTTTTTGTCTTCGAAAGGGTTTCCTAAGTGAGCCTATTGCGAACTCGGAGGTTGTTTAATTGTTTAGTGTTTAGTTGTTTAGTGTTTTTATCGTTGTATTAATTAATCCTGTCTATCACTAAATCCTGCAATCCTGCACAGACAGTGTCTTACTTTTTAAAAATCGTTTTTCGTCAATCCTGATTGCCTGACAATTGAGCTAAAGGTACCCACTGGTATTTCCTTTTTTAGGTGAGGGATGATTACAATCAGTTTATTTTTGGTGTATTTGCAATGGCTGCCTTTTTGTGAGACAAATATAAAACCATTCCTGACAAGGATTTTAATTATATGACTTGATGAGAATAGCTTAGACATTTATAAATGTTTCACCGATCATGGCTTCATTTATTGTCCTGAAGGTGTTGATCTCGTCGTTGTCTTCAAAATAGAGCTCAACGGCTTCTTTCAGGTTGTCGATGGATTCCTGAACAGTAGTACCAAAGCTGGAAACTTCTACGTTCAGGCATTGCGATACGTAGTAGTCGCCTTCTCTATATAGTATGTATTTTAAAGAATGCATTTTGAAATTATTTGTTCAAAGGTAATTAAAAGAGTTGGGATTGAAAATTGTGAATTGTGAATTTGTAATAAAGGCAAGTGGCGTGGCCCCGAAAGCTTTCGGGGTGGAGCGTGGGGCGTGGGGGGTTGGCAACTAAAGTCCATATCAGTCGGTACCAAAC
>PCUL01000252.1 GCA_002771745.1 Bacteroidetes bacterium CG18_big_fil_WC_8_21_14_2_50_41_14 | reverse complement strand
CAAAAGCGTTGATTACATCCAGTACGGAGTACCCAATGCCCGTTCCCAGGTTAAAAATTTCCAATGGTTTTTTCATTTTATGGTTTACCATCCGGTCGATGGCCACCACATGGGCTTTGGCCAGATCCACCACATGAATATAATCGCGTACCGCGGTTCCATCGTGGGTATGATAATCTTCACCAAACACACTTAGCTGCTGACGTAAGCCAATGGCTGTCTGGGTAATAAAAGGCACCAGGTTATTTGGAACGCCAATGGGCAGTTCGCCAATCAGCGCACTTTCATGGGCACCGATGGGATTAAAGTAGCGCAATGCTATCGCATGAATATCAGTTACTTTTACCGTATCTGTGATGATTTCTTCTGAAATTTGTTTGGTGTTTCCATAAGGCGATTCGGCCTTTTGAATGGGTGCATTTTCCGAAACAGGCAACTCTTCCGGCTGACCGTAAACTGTACAGGAAGAAGAAAACACAAAGTTGGGAATGTTGTTTTCTTTCATCGCTTCCAGAATATTGACCAGCGAGTCAAGGTTGTTTCGATAATACTTCAATGGAAATTGCACCGATTCGCCCACCGCTTTGAACGCCGCAAAATGGATGATCCCTTTCAGGTCGTTGTGACGTTTGAAAAAATCGGCTGTTTTATCCCTGTCAACCAGATCAAACACCTCCAGTGTGGGCCTTGTTCCGGTGATTTTTTCAATTGAATCGACAATCTTTGCATCCGAATTGGAGAGGTTATCCACAATAACCACCTGATATCCTCTGTTTTGAAGTTCTACAACGGTGTGTGAGCCAATAAATCCCGTGCCGCCGGTAACCAATATTTTCATGTGCTTTAGGCTTATGTGAAATTAAATCGTGTTAAGCAAAAATAGGTTTTTATTGATGAATTAAAAATCAATAGTTTCAAAATCTACCATTAATTTACAAAAACAAACTACAGTCTTCTTTATTGCTGAAACGCACAAAAACTTTTCGAAGGACCTTAAGAAAGGATTAATAGGTTACTTAAAACAATTCGCTTATCCCTCTTTTTCTACCTTTGCAGCCAATTACAATTTCATGAAATTTGTCAATTTATCTGCTCAATTTGCACACCATCCAGCGGTGGAAACACTGCATAAGCATCTTGAGCAAAACCAGTTACATGTTCAGCTTACAGGTATAAGCGGTTCCGGGATTGCTTTTGTTATTGCCGGAATTTTTGAACACAGCGGCAAACAACAACATGTTTTCGTGGTTCCCGACAAAGAGCAGGCTGCTTACTTTTACAACGACCTGGAGCGTCTGCTCAGCGACAGCGATACCGACTACAACCTTA
>PCUL01000179.1 GCA_002771745.1 Bacteroidetes bacterium CG18_big_fil_WC_8_21_14_2_50_41_14 | reverse complement strand
TAAAATTTGGCAGCATCCTGATAGAGCTTCCTGCAAAACAATTCAACCCACCATCAGCCAGTATATTGGCTCTTGTGTCGATTTGACGGGAAGCATGTAATACTTTTGGTTCTTCACAAGTGCACGAAATAATCCACGTAGTGTCCGGATAATAAGGTGGTTCAGGGTCAAGATGTACTTCAAATTCTACAATAGGATAGGTTTTTACATCCACAAGGGCAGGTTTGTATTCGCCGTATAAGTAATTAAGAAAATATGAATTGTATAATATCATATAGTCAATCATGTTATATTCACCATCAAAGTACCAACTACCACTATTGTGTTGAGGACAACCAAGAGAAATGGTATGCCAGGGGGGTGAAGTAACTTCGTCAATGGTTACTCCATTATTTTGATAAACATAATGATGAGCTCCACATGGTGGTGCATTATTAAGAAATTTAGTTTCATACTCATTGGCTGAAATCAAGTTACTGCCATTGTATCCATATAGTATTCTGTTGATTAGAGGTAAGTGAGGGTATAGGCCAATATCTTCGGGCATTCCTAAAAAACCCTTGGTATCGTTATTAAAATTAACAAGCCATTCATAGGTATTTGAATACCCACCACCCGGTTCGTTACACAAGGTGCTTAAAACAGCTATCATGTATGCGTTAAATGGTTCTCCATAATAGTTATATACACCAAAAAACATAGGTGGGATACCCAAACTTGGTATCCCTATCCAAATTGGAATTGTTATAGGTGTGCCTTCATCAAAATGAGCAAGAATTGTATTTTGCACATTATCCCATACTTCTTTTGTAATAATATCATCAGAATAAGACTCGTGTTCATCATGATATGTAATTTTTCCGGCAGCTTCAGCTATCGCCCAAATCTGGGGATAAAGAGAAGCCAAATCTCCACCGATAGGAACACTAAAGCCTGTAACAGGATTTTTAATTTCCCAAACCTCGATGTCAATACCCAAGCCTAACAGATCGTAGGAATGATGCATCCGGTCAATAATATTACCTGTAATCTCCTGAACCTTATCATTTACATTTAGTTCACCTACAAGTGTATTCACTAATCTTAAGCCTAAGAATAATGAAATTATCTGATCCTGGCTTGGAACATTTCCCGAAGAGATGTTGCAACTGTTTTTATAATCACTCTCAATCACTAAATATGGGTTAATTTGTGTTGGTGATGATCTGGGAAAGAATTGTTCATTTGACTCTGGAACGTCGTCCCGCGCAAAAAAACCATTCCATGCGGGAGAACCATTCTCGAAACAGGTTTCAATAACCAAATCCAGCCTGTCGTAGGTATTTAGTGCCTGAATCAACTCGTTTAAAGTAACGCTATAATCCTGGTTATTGTCCTTTAGTAGCCGATATTCCAAAGCCAATACCGCCATGTAGTGA
>PCUL01000184.1:861-25757 GCA_002771745.1 Bacteroidetes bacterium CG18_big_fil_WC_8_21_14_2_50_41_14 | reverse complement strand
ACAAACCCGAACCAGGTAGGGGCGGTATAAAACGTTACGCATTTTGAAGCACAAACTTATCAATCTACAAGACCGTTGATTAAATGTTATTTTGTTCAGATATCGCACTCTCCGCGCCCTGGTTTATAACCATGGGCTTGTGGCAGGCAATTTATTCGTTGTTCAGTTTCAAAATTTCATCAATAATATGATCAGCTACTCGAAAGTCCGTCAATAATAATTTGTCAATCAGTGGTTTTACTTTAACAATAATCGACATTTGTTTTGCCTTGTGAATAACTCCAAGTGCTTCGGTTATCTTAAATTTTAATTGAGTTGCTAATTTTCGAGCTTTTAAGTCATCGAGTAATAACAAAACATCATCATACTCTGTAGCCAGTGCAATTGCACTTGCTTCTCCATAATCAACTTGTGTCTCTAAAAAATTCTGATACTTTTTATCCGAAACTGATTGAACCTTAATCCAATCAGGTAATTTTTCTCCAAATTCTTCTGCAATCTCAGGGGTAGTAATCAACTCTCCATATACTTTCTGTAACAGACTGAATTCATCAATCTTGTGAAAAAGTATCAGGATGCTGGTATCTGAAATTACAATCTTAGGCATTTGCTATATCCGAATGTAAATCAGAAATTGAAGTGCTAAATACTGATACACCATATTTTCCAAGCATTTCAATGAATGCTCGTTTTGATAGTCCGACAATCTGAGCAGCTTGTCCAGCTGATAGTAATGCATCCTCATATAATTTTGCAGCAACTATCATTGAAAAATCGTAATCTTTCAAATCAACGCTATCTGGTATATTTAGTTGAATCGTTCTCATCATCATTTATTTCTTCAAAAATACAAAATCATTGTATCATTCTACAATTTGGCACAGTGTTTTTTTTGCCTGCCACACAACATCTTCCTACAGACAATTGGGCGTTAAGAATTTATGAAGTTGTTTGTCAGGTTTTGGTAATAAGGTAGTTGATATTCTCTAAGTTACATGCCAATCCTGGCTAAATGCGCGCAAGTTGGGTTAAAAGGGCTTGGGTGAAGGAAAGGCACAAGTTGCAAACTTGCGCCAGCGGGGGGCGATTGGGCTTTATTCCAAGTCCATTATTATTACTAAGTTTTCTTTGACCATTTCAATTATTTCAACGGGTAAACTCCCAATCTTTTTTATAAGTCTGTTGTTGTCAATCGCCCTAAGTTGGTCAATCATTATATCACAAGGCTGGTGTAGATTTGCAGTTCCCTTTTTTAAATGGACTCTTAATATTTCAGCGTCCCTTTTAACATGAGTCGAAATTGGGCATACAATTGTCGATGGATGTGGTACGCTGTTCAATAAATTAGTTTGAACAACTAACACAGGTCTTGTTTTGCCTGGTTCGGTCCCAATTTTAGGGTTTAAATCTGCTATCCAAATTTCAAATTGTTTAATCATGATATTCAATCTCCTCAAAATCTTTAAGCACTGTCATGGAATCCGTTTTAACTATCTCGGATTCAGATATGAGTTTTTTTTCTAGGAGCATTCTTCTTTGAATTCTATTGTAATAGTCTAAGGCCTCGTTAATGTATCTATTTCTAGGTTTCTTAATGCGAGAAAGGATTCTTTCGGTATCTCCGAAAATTGAATCATCAATTTTTAGTGAAACTGTCTTCATGGTCATAAAAAATTATTCCACAAAGGTATATCTATTTCGTATATGCTCCAAGTATTATTACTTTGAAAATTTATTTCTTTTTAGCATGTGGCACAACGAGTGGACAAACCCAACTCTGACAGTTATTTTATTTAATCCCTTCTCTTTTTACCTTCTTTACACATCATAACCTGCCCATTTTCAATTAAATAAAATCATTCAAATCCGCACTATGTTTCATTGTAAATAGATCATCGGGTGTTGGGATGGTAAACCCAGGAATTAATACTATTGGTTTTACATTGGGCGTTAAGAATTTATGGAGTTGTTTGTCAGGTTCTGGTAATAGGTATGTTGAGATTTTTTAGGTATCACGATCCTTTTGACTAATGCCCACAATTGAGTAAGAATCACATTGGAATAATATGAAACCAGGCTGAAGGGGAATGCAAAGGAATTTAGTTAATTACAAGCTTTCTTCTGATTTTGGATTGCCTGGATACCAATTCTACAATATAAATCCCGGGCTGCAGTTTTTCAACATCAATTATCCAATTGATTGGTTTGGTATCTATTAGTTTTAGTCCTGATAAATTGTAGATATTAACATGCTCGATGATTAAATTATTCGGGTTAACAATGGTGAGTATTGTTTTGGCAGGATTGGGGAATAAGAATACGGAACGATCAACTATTTCAATGGTGCCTGAGTTGTCAATTACGAAAATATTCAGCGTATCAGAAGCTGTGCACGGACCATTCATTATTTCCAGCCAAAGTTGATTGTTTCCGATGGCTAAACCACTTGCATCAATATTTACATTTGGCAGGGTATCACCTGTTGACCACAGGTAAGATTCAAAAGAATTATCAACCGAAATGTCCAATGTATCTGTATACATCATGGTTGTGTCCTCACCAAGCGAAAATTCGATTCCGGGAAATATGGCAACAATACTCTCCCCTTCCAGCCAGCATCCACCCTCATTGGCAACCTTTAAATTTACAATTCCGCTTGAAGTGATGTTAAAAGTGTCCTGGTTTGTAATCTCATTGTTCCATTTGTAGTATAAATACCCTGTGGGTGCATTTAAAGTTAACTCGTTACATCCACTGGCATCCGAAGGCAGGTCAATGGTTGGCATATAAAAACTTTCGTTTTTTGCAAAAAAATTCTCCATCGGTAAAGGGGTTGAAAGTGTATCAGAACCAAAGAAAGCGATTCCATTAAAAAGTTGTCCGGAGATTAAAAAATTACCACAATTATCTGCACTTAGATGGTTGATTATAAGATTTTTTGTAGCTTGGGTTATCTGATAATTGATTATATTACCCGATGTATCGAATTGCATCAGAATACCGTTCCATCGTATACCCAAGGAAAAATCGATTCCTGCAAAAGCAAAATGATTGGTACCCGTCATGGCTAATTCGAGTTTATCTTCAAATAAATCGATTAATAACCAACCATTTATTTTGCTGTAATCGTCCACATATTTGCACCATTTGTGTTGAAATAACGAGTCTAACCTGGCCACGAGTAGCCCCCTGGAATTTTCGGGTATTGTTATAGTATCTGTTCCGAATATAGTTGATTCAGTGATCATCCCTGCCACATAGAAATTTCCCGATTTATCAACCTTAACCCCGTTGGCAGTCATTGGGGTAAAATAATCAAGATCAATAAAATAAGACTGTCGTAGGTTTCCTTGCAGGTCATAATGCAAAACAAAACCTGCAATTCCCCAATCCGGATAATCAGGATGAATGATTGTATCGCCATCCACAATAAAATTTGTACTTGAACGACCAATAAAATAGATATCCCCATTTTCTCCGACTATTGAATAATCGTTATCCATTGATCCATCGGCAAAACTCCGGACCTCTTGTTGCCATATTATATTTCCATCCGCATCGATTTTCATAATAGAGTTTAGTCCATTGCCGATAAGGACAGAATCCTGACCCAGGAAATTGACATATCGTTCGATAGAATCGTGGTAATAAGCATGAGTGGACGACAGATAAATATAGTCATCCTCAGATATATCAAAACCTCCTAAAAAGTCCTGGGCACTGCTCGATATGGTTTTTCCCCAGATAAATTCAAAATTATTGCTCAATTTTACTAAAAACAGATCGGGTATAAAATCATGGTTATTGGTGAGGATGTGATTGTTTACAAACAAAGTGTCGGAGTAGGTGCCATAGATATAAATATTTGATTCATGGTCGAGACGAACCTCCACATCCCAAATGAAATGATCGGAAGTGGTATAAATGTCAAGCGCACGAATAAAATTACCGTTTTGATCGTGCCTGGCGATGGCTACGTCATAGAATTGATGGTTGGGATTATTGCCATAATGGATGAATGATGTGTCGCCAATTGTGATGGAGTCAGCATACCAATAGTATGCATAAAAGTCATTATTAAAATCCGTTTCGATACCCACAATACGGGGTTCGGTATACACGCGGGCACTCTTACCCCACTGCCATCCCCATTCAACAGTATCGTTTTGTGCAACAAGGGTAACAGAAGCCATGACAATGGCTGTAAGGATGAAGATAATTGACTTTTTCATATTGGTATTTGTTTAGGTTGTTTAAATCCTTTTCTGTTATAATGGTCGGCATGCCCATGCGTGAAGATAAATATCGAATCTTCATGAATACTGTCCACCAATCCCGGTCTATAGGTCATGTAACCATAAGCGCCTGATTTATATGGGAAGTCAACATAAACCTTCAAATTCCCATCAGTCATAAAAAGCCCGCAGTTTCCTAAAAAATCAATTTCAATTGTTTCATTCTGTCCCGATGCAAATTTCGCAACAACAATTAATATTGACAGTAGGATGGTCTTGATGATATATTTTTTTCTGGTTTTCATTGTTATGTATTTGAGCAAGCGGACAGCATAAACTTTGCGGCGGACTTTAAAAGACGAATCTTTCTGTCCGGGATGGTTAATATTTCATGCCTGAGGCCTGCCTGCCGGTAGGCAGGGCAGACAAGTGGAACTAAGTTGTTCATATTTTAACTGTACCCACCATAAAGGATGATGCAGTATTGGTGGTAGTTATTGTATCATTATTTTCTTGTTTATCGTTTTTCCATTTAACTGAATGCTGATTACATGAAGTCCGTGGGTCATCTTTTTTGTTACAAAAACAAATCATTTATTGGATTAATTTGCCCAAAAGAAATTAGAGTGCTATTAAGCATTAAAACTGTAATAATCAATTTATAAGTTCTCATGTTACAATATTTTTAGATTGTGTCGCACTTACAATTCCGCCAACATCCGCATACCACCAATTGTTGCTATGCCAATTATACAGGCTTTGTTGTTAATATTCCTTTCCGTATTCATCTAATCTCATTATCGCCAGATTACCCAATTTCAAGTTCAAAATTATCTAAATCAGCTCTATGTTTCACTGTAAATAGATCATCGGGTGTTTGGTGGGGTAAATCTAAGAAATTATTTTAATGGTTTGATTTTTAGCACCATTATTTTGGCAATTGAACTCTTTTTTTTTTGGACTTTACTCCGGTTGGAAGGTCACCATTCAAGGGACGAGTGCGGTTCACATGCAGTTTGTAGATAAAAAAAAAGCCTCCAAATCACTTATTTAGAGGCTTCTGTAGTCCGTACGGGATTCGAACCCGTGTTACCAGGATGAAAACCTGGCGTCCTGACCGGACTAGACGAACGGACCGTTTCGTTTAGGAGGTGCAAAAGTAGAACCTTTTTTTACTTGCACAACATTTTCCGGAATTTTTTTTTCAGGGCCTTTTAAGCTCCTCCCCCGTTGCTTCTTTCGGTATCGGCCTGGAATTTATAACCCAGTCGTTTACCCGTTTTAATCGAGATAATATCCCTGGTATTTTTCATGTCATAAACCGAAACTTCTTTAACCAATTCATAATCGGGAGTGAGCAAATCGAAGTTCACGGTGTAGGTGATTGCCGTCTCCAGCAGGTTGTTGATGGCTGCCTGATCTATCAAATTGTTCTCGAAATTATTAAAAATAAATCCCAACTCACGCTTTCCTTCAATAAAATAATGTTTGTCTTTGTTTACAAACACGCGCCCAATAAGGTATCCAATGTCGTTAACCCGGTTGTACTTAAATGAGTCGGCCAGGAAATTATAGATGTTGATCAACCCACAATAGCTACGGCTTTTATCTTGATGAATGTAATCGGTGCGCATCACCTCATGGTGACGCGAAAATTCAAAAATATTGGTATGCATCAAAAAAAGAAGCACATCCCCTCCAAATTTAAGCTCGATCTCAAAGTCGCTCATGCTGCTCGATTCAAACGGAACCAAAACGTGGGGCACTTTGTTTTTTACATAGTCTGCATATTTCTTCTCAAGCTCCAGGATAGAATCCTTGATCAGGTTAAACGTTTCAAGGGTATTGTTATACACGTGTTGTTTTAAAGTGGCCTTTTCAACCACCTTTTGAAAAAAGGGATCAGGGTTATACTCGATGTCCATGTCTTCCGGATTTTTAATGATTTCCAAAGGTAAAAATATTTTGGTCATCCCTGATAATACAAAAACAGAGAACCTGAAAAATCAACATAATGAACAACCCGAAGACAGAGCCATAGTGCCATTAAAAAACATGATGTATTTACTTCCTAACAGGGGGTTGCAGGAGGATTAAAAGCTATCCCTCGAAGGTAAACGAAAGTAAGAATACTTTGGATCGTAGCTGGTCGATGCTATTTGTATAGATGTTGCTTTCGCGGATGATCAGGTTGTTTAATCCATAACCCATTTTCAGTTCGGTGCCAAACTTAAAATAGGTTGTGTAGAAGTCGAAGCCAACACCCAGTTCCAACGAAATGTCGTGGCGGTTAAGTTTGACGGTGATATCACTGGAGTTTTGTTGTGCCTTCTTTTGCGAAGCCAGGTCGATGCTGTATTTTACCCCGCCCAGCACGTATGCAGCCACGTTGTTCAGCCTGCGTGATTTATATTTGAGTTCGAGTGGAAATTCGACCAAGGTAGAGGTGATTCCCTTTCGCATTTCAACAGATTCTTTTACATCGTTTTTATAGGTTATGATATTGTAAAACAACAACCGCTCACCGAACGACAGTGAAGGGATAAACCGCAAATTAAGATCTGGTGTCAGGTGCAGGTTCCCAACGATCCCGATGCTAAAACCCGGTGTAGGAACCGAATTAACACCATAAACGAAGGCCGAATCTACCGAGTAAAAATCCGGCATTTCTGTAGAGCTCCATTTGATAAACGAAAGGTTGTCAACCGTTTTCACAGAAAACAGCATTTGATTGACCCCCAAAATAAATCCAAAATGATAGGTTACATGGTCGAAATTAGGCAAATTCATTGGTTTTCGTTGCTGCGCCATGGCAGATGTACTAAACAACAATCCCAACAATGCAATACCTGTTATTGTAGCAAGTGATTTTTTCAATTGATAACTCATGAGTAGGTTAACGCTTTTCTGTCGGTGATAGTATTTCATTAGGTTCCGATTAACGAGTTTTTTTTTGATTTACGTCCGGGTTTATTTTGTTCCCCAGTAAAGAGAGGCTATTCCCATGGTCAATCGCTTTTGGTGTACCTCTTTAAACCCGGCCATTTCCATTTGGTCGAGAAACTCCTGACCTTCAGCAAAGGCAGAAACCGAATCGGGTAAATAGGTGTAAGCTTCGCTGTTCTTCGACACGGTTTTACCAACCAGAGGAAGTATGAATTTGAAATAAAATTGATATACCTGTTTGAAAACAAGCTGATTTGGCCTCGAAAACTCAAGCACCACCACCCTGCCTTGCGGCTTCAGCACCCGTCTCATTTCTTTCAATCCGACCTGCAGGTTTTCAAAATTGCGCACGCCAAAGGCCACCGTCACGGCATCAAATGAGTTATCTGGAAAGGGTATTTCGGCTGAATCGCCATGCACCATTTCGATGAGCTGATGAAGACCTGCGTTAACAATTTTCTGCTTTCCCACTTCCAGCATTTGTTCGGCGATGTCCAACCCGACAATTTTTTCAGGATGCAGCTTGGCCAGTTCAATCGCCAGATCTCCCGTACCGGTTGCCACATCCAAAATGGTCTGAGGATGAAGTGGTTCCAGCAGTTTTCTGACTTTGATACGCCACCTGATGTCGATGCCCGCTGATAAAACATGGTTCAGCAAGTCGTACCTTGGTGCAATATCGTTAAACATTTTTTCAACCCTTAACTTCTTACCCGGAGTATTGTACTGATTCATATACTGGTTTTTTTCCTGAACTAATTAGCTCCCATCATTTTAGCTACTTCTATGCGTAGTTTTTCCTTATTTATCGGAACTACTCCCACCTCTTCACACACCAAACCTCCTGCCAGGTTGGCAATCGCGGCCATGATCCGGGGTTCGGTATCAAGTGCCAAACACAGGGCAGCAACGCTAATCACTGTATCACCAGCTCCCGAAACATCCGTGATGTTGCGGCGGTGAGCCGGAATCAGTTGCGACTCGTACATTCCCTGATCTTCCCAGCTGATAAACACGCCCAACTCTGACAAGGTGTTAAGCACAATTTTTGTCTGAAGTTTATCCTGAAGTTGTGCTACGACCATTTCGAGTTGTTCGTTGTTGTGCGGATCGAAATTAACACCCAGACCTTCCTTTACCTCCTTGATGTTGGGTTTAAAGAGTGTTGCCTTTTTATAATCCAGGAAATTCCTTTTCTTCGGGTCAACAGCTACCGGAATTTTACGTCGTCTGGCCTCCGTAATCACCTTTTCAATCAGTTGTGGAGTAATAACCCCCTTGTCGTAATCCTGAAATATCACTACATGGATTTCATTTTCTACAAACAGCCGAAGTATTCTTTTGTTTAACAATTCAAACTGATGGTCATCGAGCGGTTCGGTGGTTTCCTCATCTACCCTCAGCATCTGGTGCTGATTGCCGATAATTCTGAATTTGGTGGTGGTAATCCGGTTTTCATCGGAAATCAACCCTTCAGGCGACATTCCTGCATCCAGTACCAGCTGTTTAAACGCAACACCTTTTTGGTCGTTGCCGATCACAGAGCACAGAATGGGATTTGCTCCCAGAGCTTTGAGGTTTAACCCCACATTGGCCGCTCCACCCAATCGGTTTTCGCGTTGCTTCACGGTAACGATAGGTACGGGCGCTTCGGGACAAATCCTGTCGACAGCCCCCCAGATGTAAGCGTCCACCATGACATCGCCAATGACCATTACATTCAGTTTATTAAACTGTTCAAAAAGTTGATCTATATTTTTAGAAGTCAACATGCCAAATCATTTTGTTGGATTGCAAAAATAGATAAATATCCGGCAGGAATTAAAAACATCTACCGCAGCCAGTACGATTCGGGGCAACTTGTAACCAAGGAGCAAAATTTGGTAAAAATACAGGAGTAGCCTTATTTCAACAAGGCCAGGGCGGTTTTAATCCTGTTGACAGCTTCCACAAGTAGTTCCTTTGAAGTGGCATAGGACAACCTGATACAGTTCGGATCGCCGAAAGCCTCACCCGGAACCAAGGCTACATGGGCTTTTTCGAGCAGATAGGTACATAGTTGGGTACTATCGTTCACCAGGGTATTTCCATCAGATTTTCCAAAGAAACTGCTTACATCGGGGAAGAGGTAAAATGCACCTTTGGGGAGATTGGTTTTAACGCCTTCTATTTCCTGCATCATCCGGACCAATAAGTCGCGCCGTTCTTTAAACGCAGCCACCATGATCTTTAATTCAGGGATTTGATTTGGATCAGCCGAAACAGCCGCTGCCGCCGCCATCTGCGAAATACTTCCGGCACCTGAGGTAAACTGCCCTTGCAATTTGGTGCAGGCATCGGCGATAAATTGGGGTGCAGCCAAATATCCTATGCGCCAGCCGGTCATGGAAAACCCCTTAGAAACGCCATTAATGATTACCACCTGGCTTTTTATTTCCGGAAAAGAGGCCAAACTTACATGCGAACCCTCAAAAAGGATGTGTTCGTAAATCTCATCCGAAATCACTACCAAATCAGGGTGTTTAGCTATCACTTCCGCAATGGCCTTCATCTCGGCAAATGAGTAGACCGATCCGGTCGGATTGCTTGGGGAATTGATCAGCAGAGCCTTTGTACGAGGAGTGATGGCAGCAGCAATCTGCTCTGGAGTCACCTTAAAATCGGCTTCAATACCGGCTTCAATTAGTTTTATATCTCCACCAGCCAGCTTAATCATCTCGGTATACGATACCCAATAAGGAGCCGGCACAACGATTTCATCGCCTGGATTTAACAAGCAGAAAAACACATTGGCAAGCGATTGCTTTGCGCCATTTGAAACAACAATCTGACTGGGTTTGTATTCCAGTTGGTTGTCACGTTTCAGTTTTTTGGAGATGGCTTCCCTTACCGGTGCTAAACCCGGCACCGGCGGATATTTGGTGATATTGTTGTGAATGGCCTCGATGGCACCTTGTTTCACAAAGTCAGGTGTGTTGAAATCCGGTTCACCAATACTCAGGTTTATAATGTCAATTCCCTGTCCCTGCAATTCGCGGCTTAATCTCGTCATTTCAAGTGTGGCCGACTCGGTCAAATTCAATATCCTGTCTGATAATATGCTGCTGTTCACTCGCTATATATTTTAAAAAAGGCAAAGATAGCGATTTCCCGGCACGTCAATATATTCAGTGTGAAAATTATAACAATGGATTGATAACCTTACCTCTTTTGGTTGCGAAGCAAAAAAAAGTCGTTACTTTGTAGCAACGTTTAATCAACTTAAACCACTTATGATAGCTGAAATTATAAAATACTCAATTCCATCGTTAGTCATGTTGGCAGCAGTTTACGTGATGTTGCGCTTTTTTTTGAAACACAATGAGCATCAATTAAGCTTCTTGAAAGAGGAACAGGACCTGACGCGTTTAAAGTTGGATATGGAAAGAAAGCGCGACAGCCAAAAAGTGATCATCCCACTAAAACTGCAAGCCTACGAACGCATGGTGTTGTTTTTAGAACGCATCAGCCCTCCCAATCTGATCAAACGCTCCATGTCACCGGGACAGAACGTGACAGAACTGCAAAGTACGCTTTTGCACCATATCCGTGAAGAATACGAGCACAACATGTCGCAGCAACTTTACATTGGCGGAAATTCTTGGGAAATGGTTAAAACGGCCAAAGAAGAGGTGGCTCGATTGATTAACACCTCCGCTGCAAAATTTAAAACCGATGATGAGGCGGCACTCCTGGCAAAGGAACTCCTCACAACCGGATTCGACACAAAAAATGATCCCATTGAAAAAACACTGGCACAACTTAAAAAAGAAGTAAGGGATAATTTCTAAGCCGTTGAAAGAAATAACCGAAATACAAAGCATCAGTTTTGTTGGCTCAGGCAACGTGGCCACACACCTTGCACATGCATTTCAAAGTGCCGATAGGCACATTCACGAGGTTTATTCGCCCCACCATTCGCACGCGTTGGATTTTGCACGAAAATTTAATTGTGTTTCACGCAAGAGCATACAACAACTTTCATCCGACGTAGACCTTATGCTGCTGTGTGTGCCCGATAGTCAGATATCCGAAGTGTCGGAGTTGATTTTGCCCGGTAGGGCAATCGTGGCGCATACTTCCGGGATTGAGCCGCTGGCCTCGCTTTCAGACAAAATTCGTCAAACAGGGGTTTTTTACCCGCTTCAAACTTTTTCAAAGGACCGGAAAGTGGATTTCAGGGTAGTTCCTCTTTGCATCGAGGGCAAACAGGCATCTACCTTCGAATTGCTTACCCAACTTGCTTATAAACTGAGCAACAAAGTGGTGGCGATTTCTTCTCCCGAAAGGGCCATGTTGCATTTAACCGCCGTGATGGTGAATAATTTCTCGAACAAGTTGTATGGAATGGCCCATGAAATATTGGAGAGAAATCAACTTGATTTCAACCTTTTGCTGCCGTTGATTCAGGAAACAGCACATAAGATGGAAGAAATGAGCCCTGAAGAAGCACAAACCGGCCCGGCCCGAAGAAACGATGAAAATACCATCAGCCGGCACAGGGAGATGCTAAAGGAATTCCCACAATACCAGCAACTCTATCAACTCATTACAGACGAAATTATTAAAAAAACACATGAGTAATTATAAAGCCTTATTGAAAAACGTTACCACCTTTGTTTTTGATTACGATGGCGTGATGACCAATGGCACGCTTATTTTGCTGCATGAAGGACATCCTCTGCGTTCGGCCAATGTAAAAGATGGTTACATATTGCAGTTGGCTGTAAAACTTGGATATAATATCGCCATTATCTCGGGTGGGTTTTCAAAATCAATGGAAAACAGGTTCGAAGCTCTTAACATAAAAGATGTGTTCCTGGGTGTGAGAGACAAGGTAGAAACGTTTGAAAACTTCATCAAAACCAACCACATTGCTCGCGAACAGGTAGTTTACATGGGTGACGACATTCCCGACTTCAGGGTGATGCAACTGGTAGGAGTTCCTGTTTGCCCGGCCGATGCAGCCGAGGAAATCAAAGGGATATCCGTATATATTTCTGATAAAAAGGGCGGAGAGGGTTGCGTGCGCGACATCATCGAACAGGTGCTGAAAGTGCAGGGAAAATGGATGACCGAAGAATCACACCACTGGTAGAATGATTGCAGACGACTAAAATATTCAGAATATTGGCGTTGGGAAATAATGATCTTCAACCACCAACAAATGAAATTAAAACACATGATAAATAGTGCCAGGATAAAAGACCTCTTCAGTTTGGTACGTTGGCCAAACCTTATCATCATTCTGATAACCATGTTGTTGATGCTGTTTTGCCTAATCAATCCTGCATTGGGACTGGCTCCATTTGAGGCGGGTTTGTCGTGGGTTGAATTGATGCTGCTCATGGCTTCTGTATTGGCGATTACCAAGGGAGGATACATCATCAACGATCTGGTGGACGTCAACACCGATTCGGTGAACAAACCCGGTAAAAACCTGGTTGGTAACAGGATTTCTGAAAGCACGGCGCAGGTTCTGTATTGGATTACCACCCTCTCGGGAATTGCGGCCAGTGTGCTCTTTTCCTATATGCTTCATAAGATAAGCTACAGCCTGATTTTTCTATTTTCTGCAGGTCTGCTTTGGTTCTATTCGCAGAAATACAAATGTCAGCCCCTGGTGGGCAACGTGGTAGTGGCTGTACTGAGCAGCCTTTCGTTTGGATTGGTGTGGTTGTTCACCTTTTTCGCCCTTAGCAACCAGGGCATTGAGTTTGCGCGGGTGCAGAGTTCATTTTCGCTAACCAACAAATTGGTGCTGATTTATGTTGGATTTGCTTTCCTGATAACGCTGTTGCGCGAATTAATAAAGGATTTGGAGGATTATACCGGTGACAACCGTTTTGGATGCCGTACCTTACCGGTAGTTTACGGAAAAGGAGTAGCCAAAGTCTTTGCACTGATCACCGCCTACCTGTCGCTGGCAGGATTAATTTGGGTGGACTTTTTCTACTTTAAGATGCAATTTTATGGAATTGCCGGTTGGTTTATACTGATCATTGTTTTACTTGTCCTGATGATCGTCCGATTGCACCGTGCCACAGAAAAACCTGATTTTGCGAGCCTTTCCAGATTATCCAAACGACTGATGTTGCTTGGGATTGTCTCCCTTATCTTTTTCTATTTTGAATTGCTATGATGTTACACGATTTATTAAAACCTTACGATGTCATCCTGGCTTCGGGTTCGCCCCGGCGTAGGGAGTTGCTCACGGAGATGGGAATAAATTTTACGGTCAGGACCAAGCCTGGCGATGAGTCCTTCTCTTCCACCATGCCCATCCATCAGGTGCCGGGGTATCTCAGCGAACAAAAAGCCATCGCCTTTGCTTCTGACGAATTGAATGACAACCAGTTGGTGATAACTGCAGACACCATTGTGGTGCTGGAAAACCAAATTCTGAACAAGCCATTCAACCCTGAGGAAGCATACGACATGCTTGAGTTACTTTCAGGAAAGACACACCGGGTAATTACCGGTGTTACCCTGATGACAACTGTGAAAACGCATACATTTTCGGTTACAACAGAGGTGGTTTTTAAAAAGTTAACCCCGGATGAAATCAGGTATTATGTTCAAAATTACAAACCCTTCGACAAAGCTGGCGCCTATGGCATTCAGGAATGGATCGGGCATGTGGCCATCGAACGGGTCGACGGATCGTATTTTAATGTGATGGGACTTCCCACACACCGGTTGTACGAAGAATTGATTCACTTTTTAACTAAATAATATGAAAATACTATTGAGCTTCATGTTGGCGATCGCATTTCAGGTTGCCATCGGTCAGTCACCTTCCGAAAAAATCGTTCAAAAGCAGGTTGATGCTTACAACCAGCGCAATATTGATCAATTCATGGCGACTTATTCCTCCCATATCGAGGTGTATCTTTTCCCCGACAGTCTGTTGATGAGCGGCAAAGAGGACATGCGCAAGCATTATCAGGAAATGTTTGAGGCGGCACCTGATTTGTCGTGTATGATCATTAACCGGATTGGAATGGGCAACAATGTAATCGACCGGGAATATGTAAAACGAAATGGTAAATACCTGGATGCCATCGCAATATACAAGGTAGAACAGGACAGCATTGTGCGTGTGACATTTATTTTAGAGTAATTATTTGCATAAAACAGCGCGTTTTGTAGCACTCAGGAAGGATTGTTCCTGAATCCCTTCCTGACCTAAACCGGGTACAATCGGAGTCATGATCTTTTTCACTGTTCCGGAGGAATTGAAATAGTTTCTTTAACAATCGTTTCAAATGAACGCCTCCACCTGCCAACTCCATGGGAGCAAGAAAACACCTATCTTTGCAAAAAAATACATAAAACCGCGTGACCTTCAACGACCTCAATCTCAGCACCCCACTCAATAACGCCCTCATCGACCTGGGTTTTGAATATCCTACACCCATACAACAGGCCTGTTTCTCTCTCATCCTATCGGGAAAAGATACCGTTGGCGTGGCCCAAACCGGAACAGGTAAAACCTTTGCCTATCTCCTGCCGTTGTTGCGGTTGTTGCCCTATTCAGATCAGCGTGCCCCCCGCGTATTGATCGTTGTCCCTACACGCGAACTTGTTATCCAGGTTGAGGACGAAATCAGGAAACTGACTACTTACATGAATGTGCGACATGCCGGGGTGTATGGCGGAACCAACATCAACACACAAAAGAAGCTGGTCTACGAAGGAATGGATATTTTGGTGGCTACGCCCGGACGATTGCTCGATCTGACCCTGACCGGAGTTCTATCAATTAAAAGCGTTCAGAAATTCGTGATTGACGAGGTGGATGAAATGTTCAACCTGGGTTTCCGTCCTCAGGTGATGTCCATCATGGAAATATTGCCCGAAAAAAGGCAAAACATCATGTTCTCGGCCACGCTTACCCGAGAAGTAGAAACGGTAATCAATACTTTTTTTAACCATCCCGAACAGGTAGTCATTGCGCCTCATGGCACTCCGTTGGACCAGATTGTCCAGCAAGCTTACGATGTACCTAATTTCTACACCAAAGTCAATTTGATCAAGCATTTGCTTGCAACTGATTCCTCTATGGAAAAAGTGCTTGTTTTTACAGGAAGCAAGCGCCTGGCCGATCGACTCGCCGAGGAACTTACTGGTTATTTGGATATCAAACCCGGCGTGCTTCATTCCAATAAATCGCAGAACAACCGGTTCGAAACACTTAAAAAGTTTGAAAATGGTAAATTAAAGATCCTGATTACCACCGATATCATGGCGCGAGGGCTGGATATTTCCGATGTAAGCCATGTAATCAATTTTTCGTTGCCCACCTTGCCTGAAGATTATATCCACCGCATTGGGCGTACCGGCAGGGCCGACAAAGAAGGAGTGGCCATTTCCTTCATCAATGAAATTGAAAAAGAATCGCAGGGCGACATCGAGCAATTGATGAAAAAGCCCATTCCCATGTTGCCCTTTCCTGTAGAGGTGGCAATTTCAACCATTACCACAGAAGAAGAAAAACCCACAGCACTTTACGACAAGCCTTACCTGGTAAATCCTTCCAGGAAGAAAAACACGGGTGCCTTTCATGAGAAATCAGCCAAAAACCAACAGGTAAACTCTGGAGGAGCGGGTAGAAAAGAAAAAAAACGGAAAGCAGCCATCAGGAAGCGTATGTAGCTTTTTGAATTTTGTATCGACTCTGATATTAACAATCACAAACCTGCTATAAACTTTCAACCAACGGCCTAAGCAGAATGGCGCTTTGGTTATCATGAAGCTCTTACTCCATGTCATTTCAATCAGTAAAAAAAAACGTAACTGCGAAAATAGATGTATATTTACAACGAACTTTAAAAACAGTGGTCGGGTTTTTGCTGTTTTAAAATTTCACTAAAATCTACATTTTAAGAACCCACTTTAAACTGATTTTATGAAAAAACTACTACTCTTATTCATCCTGGTCTATGCGATGAATTTAATGGCGCAGGAAAAGACCATTTCGGGGGTTGTAACAGCCGATGAAGGTTATACATTACCTGGTGTGAATGTTTTAATAAAAGGAACTACTGTTGGAACGGTGACAGACCTCGACGGTGCATATTCTATCACGGCCTCTGGCGAAAATGTGTTGCAATTCTCTTATGTTGGGATGCAATCGCATGAAGTAGCCGTTGGAAACCAAACAACCATCAATGTCGTACTCCAATCAAACGTGGCTCTGTTGCAGGATGTGGTGGTGATTGGCTATGGTACTGTTAAAAAGAAAGACCTCACCGGATCGGTATCACAAGTGAAAGCCGCTGACATTGCAGCCATCGCTTCAGCCTCACCGGCACTGGCATTACAGGGACGCTCGGCAGGGGTGCAGGTAATTAACAACGGCCTGCCGGGAAGCAGCCCCGAAATCCTGATTAGGGGTGTCGGGTCAATACAAGCAGGTACCAATCCATTGTACGTGGTGGATGGGATCATCACAGGTGACATCAGGAACCTGAACAGCAACGACATTCAATCTATTGACGTCCTGAAGGATGCTTCTTCACAAGCCATATACGGTGCAAGAGCCTCCAACGGGGTTGTTATCATCACCACCAAAAAGGGGTCAAAAGGCAAAATGAAATTGAGTTATCAGGGTTATTATGGGTTCAACATCATCGGAAAGCGGGTGAAAATGGCTTCATCTCAATTTTACGAACAATATACCAACGAAGCCCTTTTACGTGACGACAAACCGGCCGCTTTTTTTGGGGATACTTATCCCATCAATACGGTTTGGCTGGATGAAGTAACCAGAACGGGTCAGCTGGTACAACAATCGGTTACCATGTCAGGTGGAACTGACGAAATAACCTACCTGGTTAGTTTTAGTTATAATGGTGATAAAGGTGTCTTGCAAAAAAATGATTTTTCAAGGTATACCCTGAGGTTGAACAATGAATACAAAATTGCCAATTGGCTGAAAATGGGAAACATCCTTAGCTTGTCGACCTATAAGGCAAATTATCCCAATACAGGTGTTTACAATTCAGCATACAGGCAGGGTCCTAACGTTCCGGTACATGATTCGGCAGGTAACTGGGGCAATTCGAACAACATCAACAATGTGGGCAATCCTGTAGCCTCACTGGCTTATTATCACAACATTGGAAAGGGATATCAAATTCAGGCCAGTTTTTGGGGCCAGGCCGATCTTTATCGTGAACTGAATTTTAAATCAAGCTTTGGATTGGATGTTGGAAACGACCAGTCGAAATATTACACGCCCTATTTTATTGCTTCTCCTTCACAACAAAACCTGATCAGTAACTTAAGCGTTTCGGCCAATCAACAATATCACTACACCTGGGATAACATGTTTAATTATGGCAGGTCGTTCAACGGCAAACACAACCTCGATGCAACCGCCGGCGTTACCATGGAAGAATTGAATTCGACTTACCTTTCGGGATATCGCCAGGATGTTCCACCACAGGAAAATTACTGGTACCTTAATCTAGGTGATGCAGCCACTGCTACCAACGGAAATGGAGGTGACAAATGGAGGCGTTTTTCCTATGTTGCAAGGGGAACCTACAATTACGGTGGAAAATATTTCATCACCGGAACAGCAAGATATGAAGGTTCTTCAAGGTTTTCAGAAGACAACCGCTGGGGATTTTTCCCTTCGGCAGGTGTGGCGTGGCGAATTTCTGCGGAAAATTTTATGAAGGACTCAAAAGTCATCAGCAACCTGAAACTAAGGGCCAGTTGGGGTCTGGTGGGTAACGACAACATTAGTACCAACTTATTCCTGTATACCATCGCCACAGGAATCTCCTATCCATTTGGTGAAGAAATTCAAAATGGGTCAACCATCACCGATGTAAAAGATCCCAATTTGACCTGGGAAACTTCACAAGGTCTGGATATCGGGCTTGATTACGGCTTTCTGAATGACAGGCTCTATGGTGAGATCGACTATTACAAAAAAAACACCAAAGACCTGTTGTACCCGGCACCGCTTCCCGCCATCCTGGGATCGACCAGCTACATCACCAACATCGCCGAACTGGTGAATCAGGGAATCGAATTTTCTATTAACTGGAGGGATGAAATAAGCAAAGATTTCAGTTATTCCATCGGAGGAAATTTTACCTACAACAAAAACGAAATCATCGACCTGGCCAATGGGCTCCCGATCGATGGAGGCAGCCTGGGAAATGGACAAACCGTTACACGTACCTCGGTGGGAGAACCTGTAGGCAGTTTCTGGGTGTATGAAACTGATGGACTCTACCAAACGGAGGAGGAAATAAATGCAACGCCTCACTTTCCCGGTACTAAAATCGGGGATTTCAGGTACAAGGACAACAACGAAGACGGCCTGCTTGATAATGAGGACAGGATTTTCGTTGGCTCCTACCAGCCGGTATTTTATTTCGGGATCAACCTCACTTTGGACATTAAACGTTTTGATGTCCAGGTGGGTGCTTTTGGAAATATGGGAAACAAAGTGTATAACGGCAAGAAGGCTCAAAGATGGGGAGGCGAAAACATCGAAGCTTCTCTCGAGGATCGCTGGACCGTTGACAACACCAATTCTACTACCCCGAGGGCATTCAATAATGTACCCGTGGCCTCCGATTATTATGTAGAATCAGGAAATTTCTTCAGATTCAGCAATATCACCATTGGTTATACCATACCCCTCGAATCGAAAGTAATTTCAAAGCTTCGTATCTATATCAGTGCTCAAAATCCATACACGTTTCAGGCTTTTAGCGGGTATAACCCCGAACTCCCCGGAGGTGTGATGAACTCAGGCATCGAAACCAATCCTATCCCTACAACTGGTAAATATTTATTCGGCATTAATCTCGATCTTTAAAATGAAAGTCATGAAAAAATATATGATAAAATTACTCGTCACGGTGATCAGCATGGTGCTGGTTACTGCGTGCACCAAAGAATTCCTGGATGTAAAGCCCGAAGGACAGATCACACCCGAAGGATACTATTCAACGCCTGCCCGCGCCCAGGAACTTGTCAATTCCATCTACAACAACATGTTAACGTGGGACGAACATTCTTTTTCGTGGATAGGTATCACCAGCATCGCATCTGATGATGCTGACAAAGGCAGCTCAGCCGGTGACACTGGTGCTGACAAGGATAAACTGGATAATTTCACTTACGGCCCCACCGATATTTCAGTAAATGAAATATGGGTAGCCAACTTCCGTGGAATTTCAAGAACCAATCTGGCTTTAGACATCCTGCCAAAAATTGCCATCGAATCAAAGTTAAAAAACAGGCTCAAAGGCGAAGCCAGGTTCCTGCGTGCTTATTTCTATTGGAACCTGGTAAGAACATTCGGCGATGTGCCCTTGATTAACAGTGTGATTGACCCTACCAATAGTGTACAGGTTGATCAAGCCATGATCCGTGCCCCAAAACAACAGATTTACGATTTAATCATCAGCGACCTGTTGTATGCAAAAGACAGCCTATATAACAAGGGTCAATACGAAAATGCCGATTTGGGCAGGGCCACTTCAGGAGCCGCCAAGGGATTACTTGCCAAGGTTTATTTATATCAGAAAAACTGGCAGGCTTCTTTTGACATGGCAGCTCAAGTGATTAACTCCGGTGAGTATGCACTCGTAGACGATTATTCCACCATCTGGAGGGAAATAGGCGAAAACAGCAGCGAATCACTGTTTGAGGTGCAGGCTGTGGGTGGACCCATCGCGTTGGGCGTTCAGCAATATTCACTCGTGCAGGGTGTGAGGGGACAATTTGGATGGGGCTTCAATTCGCCTTCTGAATCGCTCAACAATGCTTACGAAGAAAACGACCTCCGTAGGGAAGCAACGATGATTTATCCGGGTGAGGTATTGTGGGATGATGTTATTATCCTCGCCAGTTTACCCAACCCAAGGTATAATCAAAAAGCCTATGTTAGCCGGACCCAGGAAACATTTAATGGCAACGATGAACAATCGAATAAAAATCTAAGGGTACTCAGGTACGCCGAAGTCTTGTTAATTCACGCGGAAGCAGCCAATGAACTTGGGAATGCTACCAGCGCGCTTCAGTCGTTAAACCTGGTGCGTCAACGAGCTGGTTTAGACGACATTTCTGTTACTGATCAATCGCAACTACGGCAAATGATCTGGAACGAAAGAAGGGTGGAATTAGGAATGGAGCATGACAGATTCTTTGACCTGGTCAGGCAGGGAAGAGCCGCTGAGTTCATGGGGCCGCTTGGATTCATTGCCGGCAAGCACGAAGTGTTTCCAGTTCCTCAATCACAGATAGATATCAGTGGAGGCTTGCTGACACAAAATAATTATTGATAATAGATACCTATCCTTACGGATTATTCGTTTAAACCCGTGAGGATGGGTTATCTTAGGCTATTCTTCTTACTAACACATTCAATTCAAATTTACTAAGAAACACCTTTAAAATGCGACACTTAATCAGTTTTTATATCTTTTTTTTCTTAATGGTTGTTGTCAGTTGCAAACCCAATAATCCTTCACCACCACCCATAGTGAACCCGGATGATGAATTAATGGACCTGGTTCAGCGGCAGACCTTTAAATATTTCTGGGATGCAGCCGACTTAAACTCCGGAATGGCGAGAGACAGAAACACCTCTTCGGTTGTGACAACAGGAGGTAGCGGTATGGGAATGATGGCCATCCTGGTTGGGATTGAAAGAGATTTTATAACACACGATGAAGGCTTGGCACGTATCACCAAAATAGTTGGATTTCTTGAAACCGCGGATCGGTTCCACGGTGCCTGGCCTCACTGGTTAAATGGTTCAACAGGCAAAGTGATTCCATTCAGCCAGTACGACAATGGTGGCGATCTGGTCGAAACAGCTTTTCTGGTTCAGGGATTGCTCACTGCACAATCGTATTTTGATGGCACGAATACAGCGGAAGTCGGGTTGCGAAACCGCATCCAGGTTCTGTGGGAAGGTGTGGAATGGGATTGGTATCAACGCTCAGGCGAGAAAGTGCTTTATTGGCATTGGTCGCCAAATTATGGATGGAAAATTAATATGCCCATCAGGGGTTGGGACGAGGGATTGCTGGTGTATGTATTGGCTGCTTCATCGCCATCGCACCCCATTGAGCCGGAAGTATACAACCAGGGTTGGGCACGAAATGGAGCGATCAAAAATGGCAATGTATATGAAGGGTTGGAATTGCCTTTAGGATCTGCTTATGGTGGCCCTTTGTTCTTTGCGCACTATTCATTTCTGGGCCTTAACCCCAACGGGCTATCAGACCAGTATGCCGATTATATGCTACAGAATAAAAACCACAGCCTCATCAATTATAAATATTGCGTTAGAAATCCGGGAAATTACACCGGCTATTCTGATAGTTGTTGGGGCCTTACTGCTTCTGATGACCCCGATGGCTATTCAGCGCACTCTCCAACAAATGACAACGGAACGATTTCACCCACAGCAGCCATCTCTTCAATCGTTTACAGTCCGGTTCAGAGTCTGGAGGCCATGCATTATTTTTACAAAAAAACAAGTGGTTTGGTTTGGGGAGAATTTGGCTTTATTGATGCCTTTAATCCTCATCGGAAGTGGTATGCCGACTCATTTCTTGCCATCGATCAGGGACCAATCATTATTATGATTGAAAACTACCGGACCGGGTTGTTATGGAACCATTTTATGAAAAACCAGGAAGTGCAAACCGGATTGACAAAACTTGGATTCGCTTATAAAATAACAAATTAAGATCAATTAGATGAAAGGCATTCTTCATTTTATTATCATGATTTTAGGTTTGAGCATCGCCTTGTCGGGGTGCACCTCCAACCAGGCAGATGATTCAAAGATACATGACCTGACTGTTTCAAAGCACGATGGAAAAATCAAGGAACTCATGGCCAAAATGACCATAGAAGAAAAAATTGGTCAATTGAATATGCTCAGTGGCGATTGGGCCATCACAGGACCCTACATCAGTGCCGATTTCAAACAGGACATCAAAGCAGGTAAGGTAGGTTCGATGCTCAATTGTTACACGGTTGATTACACACGCGAACTAATCAATTTATCTGTTGACAGCACCAGGCTTGGTATCCCTTTGTTATTGGGTTATGATGTAGTTCATGGTCATCGGACAATATTTCCCATTCCACTGGCCGAGGCTTGCACCTGGGATCTTAATCTCATGGAACAAACTGCACGGATTGCCGCCATCGAAGCATCGGCAGAAGGCATCCACTGGGCCTTTGCCCCAATGGTGGATATCACCCGTGATCCGCGCTGGGGAAGAGTTATGGAAGGTGCCGGGGAGGACCCCTGGTATGGTTCTCTTGTCGCGAAAGCAAAAGTCAAAGGGTTTCAGGGTGACGACCTCTCAAAAGACAACACCATCCTCGCCTGCGTGAAACATGTGGCTGCATATGGTGCGGCTGAAGCTGGCAGGGATTACAATACTGTCGATCTCTCGTTAAGAAGCCTTTACGAAACCTACCTGCCACCCTATCACGCAGCGGTTGAAGCCGGCGTTGGTTCAGCCATGACGGCTTTTAATGAAATAAATGGAATCCCATGTACGGAAAACCAATGGCTTTGGGAAGACCTGTTTAGAAAACAATGGGGATTTGACGGTTTGGTTGTTACGGATTATACCGCTATAAACGAAATGATTGAGCATGGCGTAGCCGCCAATTTATACCAGGCTTCGGTACTGGCCATCAATGCCGGTGTGGATGTGGATATGGTCGGTCAGGGGTTTTTATTGAACCTGAAACAGGCCGTTGAAAAGGGAGATGTTACTCAAGATCAGCTAGACAAAGCCGTTTACCGGATACTGAAAGCTAAATTTGAACTTGGATTATTTGACGACCCTTACAAATATTGCAATAAAGAAAGAGAGCAAGCGGACATCATGACCCCGGAACAAACTCAATTTTGCAGGGAAGTTGCCACAAAATCAATGGTATTGCTAAAAAATAGCAACAAGATACTGCCTCTATCGAAAGAGATAAAAACGATTGCTGTCATTGGCCCACTTGCCGACAATAAAATTGATATGATTGGCGGATGGTCTGCTGCCGGCGACCGCAGTTCACGACCAGTCACCCTGCTTGAAGGGGTCAAAAATAAACTGAGTAGTAAAACGGCAGTACTCTATGCCTTAGGTACTGATTTTAATACTTCTTCAACCGAAGGGTTTGATGATGCCATACGTGCGGCAAAGCAAGCCGATGTCGTTTTGTTGGCTCTCGGCGAAAGCAACGATATGAGTGCTGAGGCCAAATCACGCTCATCTATTGACCTTCCGGGAAATCAAAACCTGCTGGCAGATGAAATTCTTAAAGTGAACAATAACACGGTCATTATTTTGATGAATGGTCGTCCACTAACCATTCAACACCTGGATGATGTGGCACCTGCCATCCTCGAAACCTGGTTTGCAGGAACAGAAGCCGGCAATGCTATTGCGGATGTTGTATTTGGCGATTATAACCCGGCAGGAAAACTCACCATGACATTTCCACGAAATGCAGGGCAGATTCCTATTTATTACAGCCATAAAAATACAGGCAGGCCCTTTGATGTTAACGACAGTTGGACCTCTCATTATATTGATGTAGACAACACCCCATTGTACCCATTTGGATATGGGTTGTCGTATACCCGGTTTGAATATTCAAATTTAACACTTGATAAAAAGGAAATTACCCGCTCTGAGGTCGTTCGTGTTTCTGTTACGGTTACCAATTCAGGCAATTATGATGGAGAAGAAGTCGTACAGCTTTATATTCAGGATCTTGTTGGAAGTGTAACCCGTCCGGTAAAAGAATTAAAAGGCTTTGAGAAAATCTTCATAAAAACAGGTGACACAGTAACCATTCATTTTACCATTGGTGAAGAAGAACTTTCGTTTTACAGGAAAGACATGAGTTTTGGAAGCGAGCCTGGCGAATATCGTATCTATGTAGGTGGGAGTTCGGATACTGAAAATTCAGTTCGGCTGACATTAAAATAAAGTGACAATCAACACTACAATAAAAAAGCCTGCCGGAAAATTCCCGGCAGGCTTTCTTCATTTTAATTAAATATTAATTCTTCAGCAGTTTTGCAGAAGACATCTTATTGTTATAATCAGTTAGTGTGATGAAATACAGTCCTTGGTTTAAGAAAGAAACGTTAATATTAACGGTTCCTTTTTGAACATTTTCCATGCTCAACACTTTTTGTCCCATCAGGTTGGAAATAACCACACTGTTCATGTCCTTTGTAAGATCAATATTTACTGAAGTGTTACAAGGATTAGGATACAGGGATATGGCATTGTCATACTTGTTATTCCAAATCCCGGATATTGGGTTCGGGCTGTTGGTAATTTGTATGTTATCAATGTACATATCCACATCAGCTGCCGTTGCAAGGGGATCAACAAAATCAGGCATAAAGGCAACGACCCCGTAATCTCCGGTTAAAGAGCTGAAATCAAACACGATATCCTGCCAGCCTTCAGTTTCAGTTTGAGCATTCATGCTTTCAATTTCCAATGTTGGATCGCCTTCCATCTTGAACTTCAACGGGCTGATCATGGGTTTCCATACCATGACATGAATATATTTATTGTCAGTTGCGTTTACTGCGGGGTCACAACTTGCCCAAAAACCACCCCATGCCATTCCACCATTGTCTGTTCC
>PCUL01000184.1:0-832 GCA_002771745.1 Bacteroidetes bacterium CG18_big_fil_WC_8_21_14_2_50_41_14 | reverse complement strand
CGGGTTGTCGATAATCATAAAGGTTTCGTCCACAGGGTGGATGGCATCGTTATCATAGTCGCCACATCCCATGACGTGAGGTGTTAGTACTCCCCATGTATCGTTTTCAAAATCGGCAAGTACACCTCCGAAAACGGGCTCCTCATCGTTGTACCACACCAGAATTTCGTTGGTTCCTTCAAGAACGGTATAGGTGCGGTTTGGCCCATTATTCGGGAATTCCGAAGTATTCCAATCGCCGTTGATACGGAATTTAAATTCAAGTAAGGAAGCGACAGCCAATCCATCAACAGTAATGGAATAAATACCATCAGATTCAAGGGTAAGATGATAGTCATCCCCGCTCCATCCATTAAAACTCCCTGCAATATCCATATAATCTGTGTTAGGGTCAAAAACACCAATGGTCGTCTGGTACGACATATTAACGCTAAATTTAACAGAAACCAAAGTCGGGGGCACAAATGGAGTCGGGTCATCGTTGAAAAGGATATTATCAATAAAAATTTCCGTGTCTGCTGTAGTTGTAAAAGGATCTTCAAAATCCGGCATCAACGACATCACGGCATAGGGTCCTGTTAATGTGGTGAAGTCAAAAACGATATCGACCCATTCGTTGGTTGCAGACTGAACGTTCAAACTGGCTGTCTCAAGTGTGGTTGATCCTTCAAGTTTGAATTTCAGGGGACTGATGGCTGGTTTCCAAACCAAAACGTGGGCATATTTGTTCACGGTTACATCGATTGCCGGATCAATATTTGCCCAGAAACCGCCCCATGGCATTCCACCGTTGTCAGTTCCACGGCGGATAAATTTCAGCACCTTTGTACTT
>PCUL01000095.1:227-1379 GCA_002771745.1 Bacteroidetes bacterium CG18_big_fil_WC_8_21_14_2_50_41_14 | reverse complement strand
ATATTGCCATATACACGGCTTTGAACGATTTCGCCCTCAGGCGTAATAATCATCAACCAATCGTCCAAATAGCCATAGTTTACCGGAACATCTCCGTCGGATGACGTAGTTGCTCCATAGGTGATGATGTTGCCATTGCCTAACATTTGTATCCTACCACCATATTCCACTCCACTGCCACCGTAGCATTTTTCCCAAATGATATTTCCTTGCCCATCGATTTTTACTATCCAGCGATCAAAATCACCATGATTGCCGGATTGGATATCCCCATCATCAGAAGCCGTCCAGGCACTTATATAGTAATTTCCCAAGTTGTCACTAGTGATACCTGATGGATATTCTTTACTTGAACCACCAAAAGTTTTTTTCCAGATAATATTGCCTAAAGTGTCGATTCGAAATACCAATAAATCAGAATCACCGTTGCCACCAAAATATAGTTCGTAACGAATTTCTCCTACAACCAAATATCCATCTTTAGTAGCCACAATAGCACACACTTCGTCCGACCATTCAGTTCCATAACACGTTTGCCAGGATATTTCCATGTTGTTTTGCGCATGGGATGATTGGGGCAAAAAGAGGATTTGGATAATAGTAACAGCCAAGGAGGTAAATAGTTGTGTTTTAGTCAAATTCATCAGTGGCCGATTGCATTGCTTACTCGACCAATGTATATATTGTGTAAGTTGATTTTTCGTCTTCATTGTTCAAAATTATTAAAAACAGGTGGGATTTGTTGCGTCCCACCTGTTTGATTAACGCATTATTTTACAATTAGTTTTTTTGAAGCAACTAATTTACCCGCGCTTAAGGTACAAATATAGACACCGGATTTAATTTCTCTTGTATCCCATACGTATTGGCCTTGTTTACCCGATACGGCAAAGCGTTGTATTTCCTTGCCTGCCATGTCGGAAATTGAAATGATGCCGCGGTTGGCATCGTGTGCCAAGGTGTAGTTAAAAGTAACCCACTCCTTAGCCGGATTGGGATACACCCTCAACCCAAAGCCACCTGCTGCATATTCCTCCACGCCCACACAAGTATAAACAAAGGTGGTTTTTACTTCTGAAAACGCCGACTGCCCACAATCGTTGTAGCTGGAAGCGGAAATTTGCACTTCTCCCTGATAGCCTGTGTTCCAGT
>PCUL01000095.1:0-147 GCA_002771745.1 Bacteroidetes bacterium CG18_big_fil_WC_8_21_14_2_50_41_14 | reverse complement strand
GCTGCGGGTGCAAGGGTATAAACCGAGGTTGTGTCTGTTGTGTGGCACAGGGTATCCGGCCCGGTTGGGGATTGGGGTGTGGTGGGCTGGTAGTTGGAGCAGTTTTTGAGGTTGAAGAGCCAGGCCATGCGTGGCCAATACTGAAGA
>PCUL01000038.1 GCA_002771745.1 Bacteroidetes bacterium CG18_big_fil_WC_8_21_14_2_50_41_14 | reverse complement strand
TACGAATCATTTTATGTTACCTCTTTTCAGTAAACTTATTACACAGGGTGAATTTTATGATAATAGATAAAATCTGATTCGTAATATTTCGATAAGGTATGGTCCTTGTACTTAATCTCTATTTTTTACTCTCGCTTAAATGGGATTTTCCTTCTGTCAAATTCTATTGCTAAAGCTTCCTGATATACCCCCGATAGCTATCGGGGTCTAAAAATCCACTTCCCAGTATACTGTGTACTTCCATCGCCGCTCCTATAATAGCATACGTTTCTTGCTCATATAGTAAACTCATTTGCGTTGAGTTTTTTAGTTAATCGGATCTCTTATAATATTAACTGCTTTTCATTGACGGAAAGATTCCGTGTAATTCGTGCAATCCGATGATTACATTCTCGTCAGCTTATTGGATGATTTATTGTCAATTTTAAAGCACAATAGGTACGACCGACAGTGTAACCAAAAATTTATTCCTTGAGTTTTCAGCGGAAAGCAGACTAAAAGGCAAAAGGTAGTACGGGTCGGTGAGGTTAGAATAAATCGGCATGAGTTCCGGTACGGGTTAACCAAATTTCATGTTCCATTTCTAAATATTTCCAAACCATTAACCAGTCTGGTTTTAGATGTGCTTCCCAATAACCGGAGTAATCTCCGGATAATTTATGTGATTTGTAGCTATGGGAAAGTGTCCCGTTTTCTTCTAATAACAGGATCGCGTTTTTCAAAACAGTCATATCATAACCTCGTTTCTGAAGTAGCTTTACATCTTTTTTAAACTTGTTTGTGAAGACTAATTGAAACACTATATTCCCAGTTTAGTAAATAGATCCTGAGCATCATTGGCTCTGACACCATTTTTGTTTTCAACATCTTCAATCGCCTTCATGGTTTCATAATTGGGCAGGGCTTCTTCAACCACCTGAATTTCTATATTCATCTTTTTCAAGAGGCGTGTAAGCAAATTATATTCAGACTTTGATTTCGGTTTGATTAAGATGGTTGTCATGATAGGTAATTTTTACAAAGGTACGACATCTGTGGAAGGATTTCAACGGGTCGTTTTTGTCAAAGATTTTCTTGGTCAACTTATTGGGTGAGATCTTTTGTCATCCCCGTAACGGTCGTGCCTCCCGACGGGGCAGGCGAATTACGCTCCCCCCGATGGCTATCGGGGCTATCGGGATGATCGAATTATGCGGATACTTTTACTTCTTTTCTCTTGAAGTCAGCCATAACTCAAAGTTTTCCATAGACTTCTGAACGCTATGAAAGGGTCCTTTTTCAGCTTTTTTAATTCCTGCAATAAATTCCTTCTCACTCAGGGTTTTCCAGACCTGAAGCAATACCCAGGAGGATTTTCTTATCGGTTTGATTTTGACCTT
>PCUL01000092.1:5429-5870 GCA_002771745.1 Bacteroidetes bacterium CG18_big_fil_WC_8_21_14_2_50_41_14 | reverse complement strand
TAAAACAAGAACCCTATTTTAAGGTGCAGTGCACTTAGTAGCTTTTCCGGACAGAAATAAATCTGTTTTTTAAGAAGAATAATTTATCGGTTTCAGAGGTGAATTATTTTACGATCAATTTTTTAATTTCAATTTGAGAAGGCGAACTCATTTTAACAATATACAAACCTGGCGCCAGCATCTTAACATCAATCACTGTTTTATTCTGGTTACAAAATATTTTGCCTATTACCTGTTTTCCATTCAGGTTAAACACTTCAATGGTGGCATTGGAGAAGATATGATCACTTTCGATTACAATTTTGTCCGATGCGGGATTAGGATACACACTCAGGGTGGATTTTGCAGAAACAAATTCATTGGTTGACACGATAAATTCGGAGGCTGGTGTGGTTAGTATGGTTCCATCATTATCAACAAAATATCCTGTATTTGTATTTG
>PCUL01000092.1:0-5404 GCA_002771745.1 Bacteroidetes bacterium CG18_big_fil_WC_8_21_14_2_50_41_14 | reverse complement strand
CCATGCAACCGGTGGATATAAATTCCAGGTATTTCCTCCATCATTTGTAGAAACAATAGCCCCTACAGCTCCCACGGCATATCCATTCATCGTATTTGAGAAGAAAACCGACATCAGATCCCGCTCGGTATTGCTGGTTAAGTTAGTCCAGGACAATCCTCCATCAGTTGATTTAATAATAGTGCCATGCACTCCGGCAGCAAACCCTGTTAATGTGTTGGGGAATGAAATGCCAAAAAAACCAAATAGGCCATCGTCCATCAGCGTATTCCATGTCGTACCGCCATCAGTCGTTTTGAGGATGGTTCCATCGTTAAATGCTCCTCCTCCAATATAACCTGTTTGCTTATCAGGAAAGCTTATTGAATGTAAATCGCTGTTGGTCCCGCTTTGCAATAAATTCCAATTGCTGCCACCATCCTCAGTTTTAAGTAATACGCCCTGGCTACCACAAACAAAGCCGTTGTTTTCATCAGTAAAATAGATATCGTTAAAATAGTAATCTCCGGTGATTGTTGTTATCCAGTTCAGTCCACCATCAACGGTTTTCATAATTTTACCATAACCACCTGCAATAAAACCAACATTTTCATTTATAAAGTACACTGATTCCAGACGGTTGGTTGTGCTGTCCGAAATCAAATCCCATTTTGTGCCTCCATTTGTTGTTTTAAGAATGGAGCCATAGAAACCAACAGCATAGCCTGTACTTGAATTGAGGAAATAAACAGATGTTAAGTCATCAAAATATCCGGTCAGGTAATTGTTCCAGCTATCTCCAGCAGTGGATGTTGTTAAAATAGATCCATCACGCCCAACGGCTATTCCAATCTGGTCATTGGCAAAAGTAATTGAGTTCAATCTTTTTTCATTACTATAACATTCGGTCCAAGTTGCGGCTCCATCCACAGTCTTTACAATTGAACCATGTCCAACTGTTGCATAACCGGTATTTTCATCGGTAAAATAAAGTGAAAAAACATCGGAATAGGCCAATCCTTCAAGAATTGTCCAGCTCTCACCACTGTTAATGGTCTTCATAATTACTCCTGCTTGACCTCCAACATAGCCTGTATTTGCGTCAGGAAAAAAAACAGAATTGAGATCCTGATTTGTACTTGTTTCCAGGGCCACCCAGGTATTGGCACCATCAGAAGTCTTATAAGAAACTCCTGACTCTCCCACAACGACACAGGAAGAATTGTCTATCACAGCTATTGAGTATAAATTTTTTGTGGTAGGCCTTTGAACATAATTCCATGTAATCCCGCCATCATCTGTTTTGAGTATGGTCCCCAAACCACCAATGGCATAGCCGATATTGGAATCAGAAAAAGCAACTGAAAATAGTCCATTGCCTTGAGGCAAAGGGTTCTGCCAGGTCCATTGCCCAAAGGAAAACAAAAAACCGGAAGCAAGAAGAAGGGTTAAAATGATCTTTTTCATCGAATAAAGTTAAAGATAAATAATCGATTGTCTTGATAGTTAACGGGTTAAATTCTTATTGAGATAAAAAATACTTGCAAATATTTATCATGGGCACATGATGTACAAAAAATTCAATTGTTTTATATATTTCTATTGATTATTAAATCATTAAAAAATTCTCCCTCAACAAATTTGCCGTTAAACACGAATGGATGGGCATGATCCCCACCAGATCACCTGGTTTAAAAGTAAGAAGTTCTTTTTTGGGCATACTGATCAAACCATGTTCTTGTGAAAGAGAATACACAAACGCGCCGGGGATGGGATCGCTCCACCTTAAGTCTCCATCCAGCCTCACCACATAACCATACAATTGAAATCCCTGATCGGCTTCGATGTGTTCTTTTGACAAATGAACGGCTCCCCCATAAATGGCCAATTCTTCACGCTCCTTTATGATTGAAACTACCGGACAGGCCGTAACTACCGCGATATCACCTGGAGAACATGCTCCCAGGTGGAGCTGCATCACATCGTTATAAACAAAATTTCCCGGACGGATTTCATCAAATCCATGAAAATGGGTGGCCAAACTGCATGAAGGCGTGTCTCCATACGAAATGATAAATTCAGGGTAGAAACGTTCGTGGTGGTGTTTTAATGAAATGAGTTGTTCGCGTGATTGTTCCATGATGTCAAGTATTTCAGCCTTTTCTTTTGTCTGATAGGTGTGGCCGGCATGGGTAAGAAATCCACCAAAAGTCAATTTTGGTGAGGAGGCAATCTCTTTTAATATATTATCAATTTCAGGATCACTGGGTAGTAGTCCTGTGCGGTGATAGCCTGTGTCGATTTTGATCAATGTAGTCAGATGGTTTGAAGCATGTTGATCCAGAAAACGGATCGTGAATACCGAGTCAACGAGCAGGTTCAATTGTATTTTTTTCGCCAATTGGTTGATTTGGTCCATTTCCCGCAGGTTCACAGGAAAGGCAATGGTGATGTCGTTCCAGCCCTGACTGGCAAACTCTTCTGCCATCGAGACCGAAGAAACGGTGATTTTGCTTACACCTTCCTGCCTGAAAAATTCAGCCACCTGAAGGTTTTGGTGAGTTTTAAAATGAGGGCGAAAAACAACGCCGCTTTCATCGGCTTTTCGTTTCATCCTGCGGATATTGCTGATGACTTTTTTACTGTCGATCAGCAGTGTGGGTTGTGTGACGAATTTCATCGGGTGATTACTATTTTCGTGATAAGTTGTTTATTGTTTTGATCGCAAACAGCGATATAAAGTCCCGGATAAAGTGAAGAAGGCAAATCTATTTTAACATGGACACCCCGGGGTATTTGGAGGAATTTTGTAAAAAGAATCCTTCCCTGAAGATCCATTAACCTGAAGTATAGTGTGCCGGAAAGGAGTGAGGAGAGATAAAGATGGTCTGTCGCCGGACTGGGACCAATTTGTATGTTGCCAATTGCATTGTTTTTTGATATCCATGTGGTGATGGTATCGTATGGACAAACGGTAAACTTACTCCCCTCAAGATAGCGCTGCCTGGCCGGAATGGTGCCTGAACCGAGTGGCGATGGTAACCCAATGGAAGGCCAGTGGCCTGTATTCCAGAATGAAGGTTGCTCCTCTAAATAGTAACTCGAATCAGGCAAATCGTCTGTTCCGGCAGGCGTGGTGATTCCTTTGATGTTGTTTCCAAATTCAAAATGATCTTCCCCTGTTAAAAAATACAACCCAAATAGCAATTCGCTATTGGTGACCTCGTTGCCCACAAAGTTTTGGCGGTTTGTCATGAGTGTGTCACTGCTGGTCATAACAATTCCGTACAGTTCTGCCCGGTTTCTAAAGAAGGTATTTTCAGGTCCGGAGGGCCCCCAGTAGTGATCAATGATGAGGTTTTGCACGATATTGCCTTCAAATAAGTTGGCGTAGGCATAATGCCCATGCAGGCTGATGTCACCCGAAAATTCGGGAATGGGCTCTGTCCTGAAAGGCTCGATGGAATAGTTATAGGCAATGACATTTCCATTTGAGCCGGTCTTCACCATCATGGCGTGGCGGAGTTTTTTGAAAATATTGTTCACCACCAGACATTCACTGCTGTGCATGGAAAAGGTGACACCATAACCCCGCATACCTGTTCCGTCGTAAGTAAAACCATGATGGAAATAGCAACCCTCGATGAGTAAGTAGGCCGATGCACTCACATCGATGTGACTGCCTACGCTGCTGTCGCTTTCTACCCCACGTACCACGCAATTGGCCGCATAACTGAAGCTGATATTCGAACCAGCCCCTTCGTCCGGGGCATCAAGCCTTTTAATCCTGAGACATTCAACACCCGCATTTTGGATGGGTTCGATGGGGCGTACCTGTGGATTAAGTTCAGGCGAATAATCGATTCTTAAAGGACTTTCGAGAGATAGTTTTGAACCGGAAATTTCGATGATCCGCGTAATTTGTCCCACAGAATAATCGGCCCATGAGATGGGAACCACATCCCAATCACCATTTTCTTCGCGTATTTCAATGGTTTGTCCTACTGTAAATGAGGAGGCGTTTTCTACCTGAATCCAAGGGTTGTCTTTTTCATATCCTGATGTAATAGGCACAAAATCTGCTGATTGTCCCTTTTGGATGTTGATGCAGTTAATGGTCTGTTGTCCCAGCCGGAACATCAATGTGGCAGAGTCGGAGCCGATTCCCTGCAACACCGTGCTATCGAATAATCTGATGGAAGAGGTGAAAAGATAGTTCCCTGATGGAAAAAAAACAGCTCCCAAGCGGCCATTGAGTGAATTAATAGCGGCCTGAACGGCGGGCTGATCGTTGGTTATCCCATCGCCTTGCGCTCCAAAGTCTTTTACATTGATTTGTTGTTCAGGATTGATAAAATGATGGTTTGCAACAACATGGTGCCAGTCAACACGCCGATTCTCCGGGATTACCTGAGAAAAGGCAGTGCTAATTGTTGTGAATAAACCAACCAGGCATAATATCTGCTTCATGCGATCGTTTCTTTTTGGTAAAATTAATTAATTTTATGCCCAAAATCAACGATATGAAAATCCTGACTTTATTTCTGTTTGCCCTTTTGATTGCTCTATTTTCTTCTTGTAAACAAGGAAGCCGGCAATTGGTAACAGAGAAAATCCAATACGATGTCAGTTTGACGTCTCCTGATCCCACCTACGATTGGTGGATACAAAATTTGGTAGGACCGCAACGGGAAAAATTGCTAGATATGTTGATGGAAAGTGCTTTGGAAGGAGGAGTTCAGGCTTATGATTATTTTAATGAACCCATAACTCCATTCGACATCAAACAGATGTTATCTGATACAACGGTGGTTACCTTTCGCCGGATTGAACCTCCATACGAACTTTTTGACTCATTGGTCATACATACCATCGAACGTGATGACATCCAGCGCATCCGGTTTATGGAAGAATGGACCATCGACCCCGCTACCCTGCAAATGGAGAAAAAGATATACGGAATTGCACCCATCGCCCGCCGCATCGATGCTCAAGGCATCGAGCGCTGGCAACCCTTGTTTTGGCTTTATACCGATAAAGACTTTATCAATCAATTAAAAAAATAACAACATACGCAAACCAATACTGCCAAATGAACCAATACTTTAAACTACCAATCCAATGAAAATTATTTCTCTCTCAGACGTAACCACCACCAAAGTCACCATGGAAGGTGCTTCAGGTGCAACCAAACAGATACCTCTTGCTGCCGAAGACGGCGCTCCCGTGTATGCCTACCGGGTTTTCTCCCTGGAGGGCGACGGATTTACTCCTTACCACCAGCATCCCTACGAACACATGAACTATATTATTGAAGGCGAAGGCTTTCTGGTGAACGAGCAAGGCGAACAACAGTCCGTTAAAAAGGGCGACTTTGCCATGGTGCTTCCCAATGAAAAACACCAGTACCGCAATGCTTCGACCA
>PCUL01000257.1:27453-27664 GCA_002771745.1 Bacteroidetes bacterium CG18_big_fil_WC_8_21_14_2_50_41_14 | reverse complement strand
CACCCATTTACCATATATTTGAGCATACGAAAACTGATTGCATCCTATTATAAACAGGCACATGACTAAATAATTTGTTATTTTTTTCATAGAGAAATTTTATATTCGTGAAAACAAAATCTGATAAAATACATGATTGGTCTTGGTTGCGGAAAAGGGGTGCTTTTTAATTCAGGGTTCGAATAACCTGCCTTAAACAACACCCCCTTCG